>CAZQFN010000134.1:0-3906 GCA_964592685.1 uncultured Oscillospiraceae bacterium
CTGAACCCGGTGCCGGACTCCATGGAGCATCTGCGGCTCCAGCTGGACGAGATCGAAAAGCAGGCCTGCATCCGTGTTTCGCCCTATGGAGCCATCACCGTGGGGGAAAAGGGCCGGGTCCTGGCGGATTTGGAAGCCATGACCCCCTGGGTCTGCGGCTTTTCCGATGACGGCAAGGGCGTGCAGTCCGAAGAGATGATGACCGCCGCCATGGAGAAAATCGCCGCTCTGGGCGGCATTCTGGCGGCCCACTGCGAGGATGAGAGCCTCCTTCACGGCGGCTATATCCACGACGGCGAATACGCGAAGGCCCACGGCCACCGGGGCATCTGCTCCGAGAGCGAATGGGGCCCCATTGCCCGGGATGTGGAGCTCATCAAGAAGACGGGCTGTCCCTATCATGTCTGCCACGTTTCCGCGAAGGAGAGCGTGGAGGTTATCCGCAGGGCCAAGGCCGAGGGTGTGGATATCACCTGCGAGACCGGACCCCACTATCTGGTGCTGGATGATTCCTGCCTGCAGGAGGACGGCCGGTTCAAGATGAATCCGCCCCTGCGCTCGGCAGACGATCGCAAGGCGCTGATCGAGGGCATTCTGGACGGCACCATCGACATGATCGCCACGGACCATGCCCCTCACAGCGCCGAGGAAAAGGCCCGGGGTCTGGAAAAGAGCGCCATGGGCATCGTTGGTCTGGAGACGGCCTTCCCTGTGCTCTACACCGATCTGGTGGAGCCGGGTGTCCTCTCCATGGAGAAGCTGGTGGAGCTGATGTGTGTCAATCCCCGGAAGCGCTTCAAGCTCCCGGAGGGCGAAGACTTCACGGTCTTCGACTTGGATGCGGAGTATGTCATTGACCCGGCGGAGTTCAAAACCATGGGCCGGGCTACGCCTTTTGCGGGCAAGACCGTGAAGGGCCGGTGCGTCATGACCGTCTGTGACGGAAAAGCGGCCTGGCAGGACGATGCTTACATGCTTGCTGCTGTTTCCGGCGTGAACATCCCCGCCGACACCGTTCTGATCGGCGAGGGCTATGAGACATTTCCCGTTGTGATCGAAGAGGAGGCGGAAGCGTGAAACAGGGACTGTATACCATTCTCGAAAACAAAAACATTGCTCCGGATACCTGGCGCATGGTGCTGGCGGGAGATACATCGGCCATTACCGCACCGGGCCAGTTTCTGAATATAAAGCTGGAGGGGCATTTCCTCCGCCGTCCCATCTCCATCAGCGATTGGGACAACACGAGCGTTACCATCATCTATAAGATCCTGGGCCGGGGCACGGAGGAGATGACCCATCTTCCCGCGGGCACGGTTCTGGACATCCTCATGGGCCTTGGAAACGGTTTCTCCACGGCCAAGGGCGGCGCGCGCCCTCTGGTGATCGGCGGCGGCGTGGGCATCCCGCCTATGTTCAATCTGACGAAAAAGCTTTTGGCCGAGGGGAAGGAGCCTGTGGTCATTCTGGGCTTCAACCGCAAAGAGGATATGTTTTATGTGGAGGACTTCAAAGCTCTGGGCGCGGAGGTCATCGTGGCCACGGCGGACGGCAGCTTCGGCGTTCCCGGCTTCGTGACCGACGGCGTGAAAACCGTGAGCGATTATACCTATTTCTTTACCTGCGGCCCTCTGCCCATGCTGGAGGCGCTGGACAAGGTGGTCTCCACCTCCGGGCAGTACAGCTTTGAGGAGCGCATGGGGTGCGGCTTCGGCGCCTGCATGGGCTGCACCTGCAAGACGAAATACGGCCACAAGCGCATCTGCAAGGACGGCCCCGTGCTGGAAAGGGAGGAAGTGGTATGGTGAACACGAAAGTAACGCTCTGCGGCATCGAACTGGATAACCCCGTCATCCCTGCCAGCGGCACCTTCGGCTATGGCAAGGAGTTTGCGGAACTGTATGACATCAACTGCCTGGGCACTTTCTCCTTCAAGGGAACGACCCTGGAGCCCCGGTTCGGAAACCCCACCCCTCGCATCGCGGAGACGCCCTCCGGCATGCTCAACTCCGTGGGGCTGCAGAACCCCGGTGTGGAGGCGGTTATCGCCCATGAGCTTCCGGCGATGAGGGAGTTTTTCCATAAGCCCGTGATGGCGAACGTCAGCGGCTTCTCTCTGGAGGAATATGCCAAAACCTGCGAGCTGCTGGACAAGCAGGAGCAGGTGGGCTGGCTGGAGGTGAACATCAGCTGCCCCAATGTCCACGGCGGCGGCATTGCCTTTGGCACGGATGCCAACGCCGCGGCGGAAGTTACCCGGGCGGTGAAGGCCGTGACCACAAAGCCCGTCATCGTAAAGCTGAGCCCCAATGTGACGGACATTGCGTCCATTGCCGCCGCCTGCGAAGAGGCGGGAGCGGACGGCATCAGCCTCATCAACACCCTGATGGGCATGCGCATCAGTCTGAAAAACAAAAAGCCCATCCTGGCCAATACCACCGGCGGCCTCTCGGGCAGCGCGGTGTTCCCGGTGGCCCTGCGGATGGTCTATCAGGTATACAACGCGGTGAAGATCCCCATTGTGGGCATGGGAGGCGTATCCTGCGCGGAGGACGTGCTGGAGATGATGCTGGCCGGCGCCACGGCGGTGGAAGTGGGAGCGGCGAATCTTGCCAATCCCTATGTCTGCCGGGACATCGTGGAAAATCTGCCCGCGGTCATGGAAAAATACGGCGTCAAGAGTCTTGACGAGATCATAGGAGGTGCCCACTGATGGGTAAAGACGTTATCATCGCCTGCGATTTTGAATCGAAGGAAAAGGTTCTGGAATTTCTGGATAAATTCACCGGGGAGAAAAAGCCCTTTGTGAAGATCGGCATGGAGCTGTTCTATGCGGAAGGTCCCGCCATCGTCCGGGAGATCAAGGCCCGGGGCCACAAGATCTTTCTGGATCTGAAGCTCCATGATATCCCCAACACGGTGAAGAAGGCCATGGCCGTTCTCAGCCGTCTGGATGTGGACATGGTGAACGTTCATGCCGCCGGTGCCGGGGCCATGATGGCCGGCGCGCTGGAGGGCCTCACCCGCCCGGACGGCACCCGTCCTCTTCTCATTGCCGTCACCCAGCTCACATCCACCAGCCAGGAGCAGATGGAAAAGGAGATCCTCATCGAAAAGCCTCTGGAGGATGTGGTGGCAGGCTATGCCCTGAACGCCAAGAATTCCGGTTTGGACGGTGTGGTATGCTCCCCCCTGGAGGCCGGAAAGATCCATGAGGTCTGCGGCAGCGAGTTCTTCACCGTGACCCCCGGCGTCCGCTTTGCCGATGCGGCCAAGGACGACCAGACCCGCATCACCACCCCTGCCGGGGCCAGGGCCATCGGCTCGGACTATATCGTCGTCGGCCGTCCCATCACCCAGGCGGCAGACCCCGTGGCGGCCTATGAGCGCTGCTGCGCCGAATTCATCGGATAAATCGAAAACAAAACTCAGGGAGGTTACAGATACATATGGAAGCAACCGGTAAAAAAATTGCCCGCGCTCTTCTGAGCATCCGGGCCGTGTTCCTGCGCCCGGAGGAGCCTTTCACCTGGGCCAGCGGCATCAAGAGCCCCATCTACTGCGACAACCGCCTGATCCTCACCGCTCCGGAAGCCCGGAATCTGGTGGAGACCGCCATGGCGGAGACCATCAAACAGGAATATCCCGAGGCGGAGGTCCTTATGGGTACTGCCACTGCCGGCATCGCCCATGCCGCCATCGCCGCCCATATTCTGGGCATGCCCATGGGCTATGTGCGCTCCGGCGCCAAGGATCACGGCCGTCAGAACCAGATCGAAGGCCGTCTGGAACCCGGCCAGAAGGTCGTGGTGGTAGAGGATCTAATCTCCACCGGCGGCAGCGTCATCGATGCGGTGGAGGCCCTGCGGGCCGCCGGCGCGGAGGTGCTGGGCGTGGTGAGCATCT
>CAZQFN010000135.1:0-3850 GCA_964592685.1 uncultured Oscillospiraceae bacterium
AAAAAATCACCGGAGTCAGTATGTGACTCCGGTGGGAAAAATATGCTCCTATAACAAATCAGCCCTTGCCGGTTTCGCAAGGGCTGGTGTATGTTCGGGTTTATGTCTGGTCAGCCACTGTCTGAACCGGGCGGATGATGTCCAGAATGTCCGTTTCTCCGTCTTTGTTCAGATCGCCGGCGCAGGGCGTATAGTCCGCTTCCATGAAATACCCGGGAATATGCACATGCAAAACGGTCTCTTCCCCCTCTTCGGCCATAGCCGGCAGAGAAAACAGCGCCGTCATCAGTACCAGCGCCAGCGCAACATACAAAAGCTTTTTCATTTCAACAACGCCTGAAGTTTATGACGCCATTATAGCCGTGAAGGCGCCTCTCTGTCAAATTATTCCATCACGACACTCTTTCGAATCTTCCACGCAGCGAATGATCCGCGCGGGATTGCCGCCCACGATGACGCCGGCTGGGACGTCCTTTGTCACCACACTGCCCGCGCCCACGACGGCGTTGTCCCCGATGGTGACGCCGGGGAGTATTTTCGCCCCGCCGCCGATCCAGACGTTCCTTCCGATGGTCACCGGCAGACCCTTGATATACCCCTCCCGGCGCATGTCTGGGTCAATGGGATGGTGGATGGTGTAGATGCCAACCTGGGGGCCGATGAGGGTATCCTCCCCAATGGTCACGGGAGCCGCGTCCAGAATAACGCAGTCAAAATTCAGTAGGGAGCGGTCCGCCATGTGGATGTTGAAGCCATAGTCGCAGTGAAAAGGCGCTTTAACGGTGATGCCCTCCCCTGCCGTGCCCAGGAGCTCCTCCAGCAGCGCCCGGCGGCGGGCGGTTTCATCCTCCCCACAGCGGTTATATGCCTCCGCCAGGGTGCGGGCCCGGGCCTTGCATTCCAGGGGCAGCGGCCCGGTGAAATGGAACCACTGGCGGCTTTCCATCTTCTCTCTCAGTTCCTCAAGGGTCATGTTTTCCTCCCAAATATCCGAAGGGGCGGCCCGCAGACCGCCCCTTTTCCTTCGTATTTACTCCGCCTCGTAGGCCGCCTTCATGCACTTGTAGGTCATGTAGCAGTCAAACTTCGCGGTGGTCTCATAAGGCGCGTGCATGCTCAGCACGGGAACACCCGCGTCGATGGTGTCGATGTTCCGGGCGGCCATGAACATGGCCACGGTACCGCCGCCGCCCTGGTCCACTTTGCCCAGCTCGCACATCTGCCAGATAACGCCCGCGTCGTCGCAGATGCGGCGCAGCTTTGCCACCACCTCGGCAGAAGCGTCGCTGGCGCCGGACTTGCCCCGGGAGCCGGTGAACTTGCAGAAGCCCACGCCATAGTTGATTTTGGCGGCGTTCTGGCGTTCGCTGACCTCGGGATACAGAGGATCGAACGCCGCAGTCACGTCCGCGGAGATGCAGAAGCTGTTGGCAAAGCACTCCTCCACCAGAGAGAGATCGCCGCAGAGACGGCCGATGGTATGCTCAAAGGCGTGGCTGATCATACCGGTGACGCCCTCGGAACCGATCTCCTCCTTGTCCGCCAGAATGCAGACGGCGGTCTTTTCAGGCTCCTCCAGCTCCAGGATGGCCTTCAGCTCCGCATAAGCGCAGACCCGGTCGTCCTGACCGTAAGCGCCAATGAGACTGCGGTCCAGCCCCAGCTCCCGCACATCGAAGGCGGGCACGGCCTCCAGCTCCGCGGAGATGAAGTCCTCCTCGGTGATGCCGTAGCGGTCATGGAGCAGGCTCAGAACGGCCAGCTTCACACGGTCCTTGCCCTCCCCCGCATAGGGGACACTGCCGATGAGAAGGCAGAGCTTCTCGCCCTCGATGGCGCTGCCCAGCTTTTTGGCCTCCTGATCCTTGCCCAGATGGGGCAGAAGATCCGTGATGACAAACTGGGGATCGTCCTTCTCCCGGCCGATGGCGACGTCCACGGTGGATCCGTTCTTCAGCGCCACGGTGCCGTGAAGCTCCAGGGGGATGGCGGTCCACTGGTATTTCTTGATGCCGCCGTAGTAATGAGTGCGGAAATAGGCAAGCTCGCTGTCCTCATAGAGGGGCAGCTGCTTCAAATCCAGCCGGGGCGCGTCCACATGGGCCGCGGCAATGACCGTGCCGGCGGTCATGGGCTTTTTGCCGCCCACCGCCAGGATCAGAGCCTTGTCCCGGTTGTTGTAATAGACCTTCTGCCCGGGCCGGATGGGGCCCATATCGGCGGTCATGGGTACGAAACCGGCCTCCTCCGCCAGACGGATGGCCTCCTTCACGGCCTCCCGCTCCGTGCGGGCCGTGTTCAGATAGTCCATATAGCCCCGGTTGTATTCCTCGCAGGCGACACGCTCGTCGGTATCGATGATATCATAGCCGTTTTTCTGCTCGTAAAAAAGCTTTTCCTTCAGTTCCTTCATGGCTTGCTTCCCTCCAGTATACTCTTGAATAATTCGTCGCATTTCTGCCGGTAGACTTCCCGGCTCCCATCGTTGCGAATGACATAGGTGCAGTTCTCGTTAAAGTATTCCTCCGGCTGCTGGGCGCGGATGCGCATAAGGGCGTATTCCTCCGTAATGCCGTCCCGGGCCGTAAGCCGGTCCACCCGCATGGCCTCCGGAGCCGTGATACCCACGGAGGCGATGAGGTATTCCGTGAGCTTCGTGTCCAGAAGATTGATGGCATCCACCGCCGCGTATTTTCCGCCGGAGGCGGCATGGGCCGCCAGACGGCGGTCGATCTCTTTTTCCACATAAGCGTCGGTGATGTTTCGCAGATCCTCCAGCGCCCGGGCATCGGAGAAGACGATTTCGCCCAGCTTCTTCCGCAGCAGAACGCCGTCCTCCACAGACCCCGGAAACCGGGCATTGATCTTCTCCAGCATCTCCGTGCCGGTGGCACACAGTTCATGATACACCGCATCGGCATCCAATACAAGAGCGCCCATATCCCGCAAGGCATCCAGAGCCGTGGTCTTGCCGCAGCCCGTGCCGCCGGTGACACCCACGATCTTCAGAGAATCGATCAGCGCCCGGATGATATCCCCCTCGGGCAGTGCCCCCTGCCGCA
The DNA here is from genome assembly GCA_964592685.1 of uncultured Oscillospiraceae bacterium. GTDB lineage: Bacteria > Bacillota > Clostridia > Oscillospirales > Oscillospiraceae > CAJOIG01. The sequence continues at coordinate 3,063 of CAZQFN010000135.1, forward strand.
GGACGCGGAAGGGACTTTCCGTCATATCCACGATGGTGCTCTCCCGGCCCAGGGCGCATTCGCCCCCGTCCAGAATGGCGTCAATCGCCCCGTCAAAATAAGCCGCCACGGCTTCTGCATTTTTGGGACTTTCGGCCCCGGACGGATTGGCGGACGGCGCCGCCAGCGGCAGACCGCACGCCCGCAGAAGGGTCAGGGTCTTTTCCTGGGCCGGGCAGCGAAGCCCCACAGTGTCTCCCCCCGCCAGCACGACAGAGGGGATGTCCCCCTTCGCCTTCACCACAATGGTCAGCGGCCCCGGCCAAAACCGTTCCGCCAGTATGCAGGCACCGGGAGGCACTGCCTCGCCGTATCGGTCCAGCGCCTCCGGCCCGGGCACCATCAGGCTCAGAGGCTTCTGCTCCGGCCGGCCCTTGACCTCATAAATACGCTCCACGGCAGCCTCGTCCAGACCGTTTCCGGCCAGGCCGTAGACCGTCTCCGTGGGAACGGCCACCAGACCGCCCTCCCGGAGGATCTCCGCCGCGCGGGTAATATTTTCGGTGATTCTCTCTGTTTTCATGTTCCCGTCTCTTCCTTCAGCTTTTCCGCCTGGTCGGCCATGATAAGCCCGTCGATGATCTCGTCCAGGTCGCCGTTCATGATGCTTTCGATGCGATACAGGGTCAGCCCGATGCGGTGATCGCTCACGCGGCCCTGCGGGAAATTATAGGTGCGGATGCGCTCGTTGCGCATGCCGGTGCCCACCTGGGAGCGGCGGGCGTCCGCCACGGCGTCCGCCTGGCGCT
>CAZQFN010000136.1:0-3847 GCA_964592685.1 uncultured Oscillospiraceae bacterium
GGCTTCCGGGTGCCCCTGTTCCGGGAGGCCATCGCCATGTGCAGGGAGGCGGCCCTCATCGTGCCCCAGATCCGCCACATCGGCTGGGACGTGGCCATCACCCCCGACGGCCCCGTGTTCATCGAGGGCAACAACTACCCCGGCACCGACCTCTGCCAGCTCTATTACAACACCCCCGGCCGCCAGGGCCTCATGCCCTTCTACCGGAGCCTTCTCCCGGAGCTGAAATTCTGAATCCAATGACAACACCCCCGGACGGCCGTCCGGGGGTGATTGTTCTTTCCTGACTTCCCGGCTCAGTCCCGGTGCATGGTGAAGGGGCGGATCAGCGCGCCCTTGCGGAACAGGGCGAGAACGGCAAACACCGCCCCGCCGACGGTCTCGATCAGCATGTCGCCCAGGGTGTCCATATAGCCCATGTCCAGAAATCCGTCCACGGTGATGGTGCCGAAATCCCCGGTGAACGTGCTGCTGGTCACATGCAGCACATCGATCACGCCGCCCTTGTCGGAGAAATAGGAGGTGGCCACCTTGGTCAGAAGGGCGTCGTGCTGCATGTCCATATCGGCCAGCACCAGCATGGCGTATTCAAACAGCTCCCACACCAGGGAGATCGCCAGGGAGAAGCTCACCGCCATCACCAGCAGATACAGCCGGGAGGGCTCCTCCTTTCCGGGATGGAGCAGCGCGAACAGGGAATAGCCCAGCGCGGCAAAGAGGAAGCCGGCCGCCCCGTGGGTGACCAGATCCAGCCAGGGCACGCGGTAATAGAGATTCCACACCGAGCCGGCAACGATGGAGACAAAGATGAACACATAGATCGTGATGCGCATGACGGGATGAAACCGCATGCCCAGCCGCTCCAGCCCCAGCGGCAGGAGCAGCAGGAATATGCACAGAACGCAGCTCGCGGTGATGATGCCGCGGTGGCGCACAAGGCAAACGACGATCGTGACAAGCGTGAGCAGCTCCAGCAGGAGCAGAAGCAGCAGCTCCCCGGGAGACACATTGCTGTTTTTCATTCCCAGCCGGGACATGGGCAGACCTCCTTGGAAAAACAATATATGAGAAAATCATAACACACCGCCCCGCCCATCACAACCCTGACTTCCCCTTTCCTTCACGCTTTACCGCGTGAAACTCCCGCCCCACCGGGCACCAAAGCATCACCCCCGGGACCATTGCGGCCCCGGGGGTGTCTGTGTCTTATTCCGGCTGGATCAGCACCTGCGCGCCGATGTCGGGCACGTCCGTCATGATCGCGTCCGCGCCGATGGCCTGGAGCCGGGCCATTTCGGCCCCGTCGTTGATGGTCCAGTACTGCACGGCGATGCCGTGCTCATGGGCATAGTTCACCACCCGGCTGGTGCCCAGATTGATGACGTAATCGGTGGTGGGGATCTGAAGCGCGTCAAAGCCAAAGGCGTCCGCCCCGGCGTTCACGCCCAGAAGAGAGCAGAAATAGAACTTCAAGCACTCCATCACCCCCGCGCTCCGGGGCATGTCGGGATAGGTCCCGTCCAGATAGGCGGTGACCTCATTGTGGAACGTGCCCACCACGGTGCGGTCCAGACAGCCGTATTTCACCAGGGTGGCATAGAGCTTGTCCGCCGCCTCAAAGCCGGCCTCGTCCCCGTTTTTGATCTCGATGATATAGCGGTATTCCCCGCAGGACTCCAGATACGTCAGCGTCTCGTCCAGGGTGATGATCCGCAGATCGTCGGGCACCTCTGCCCCGGAAAGCCCCGTATAGGGCATAGAGCCGTCATCCGCCTCAAACTTCGCGCCCATGTTCAGAGTCTTCAGCTCCGCCAGGGTCTTGGTGCCCACATCCACATCCTCATAGCCGAAGACCTCCGCCGCGTCGCTGGTGCGGTCCAGGGTGGAATCGTGGAGCAGCACAAGCTCCCCGTCGGCGGTGAGATGCAGGTCGAACTCAAAGATATCCAGCTCGTATTCGCCGCTCTCCACGCAGTTTTTCAGCGCCGCCATGGTGTTCTCCGGGGCGATGCCGCCGCCGGCCCGGTGGCCGGAGAGCATGGTCACGCCCAGAGGCGTGATCAGGGGATTTTCCGCGTCATCCGTGGCGATGGGCTCCACCCGGGGGGTGTCCTTCGTCACGGCCCAGAAGAAGACCGCAATGAGGATCGCCAGGCACAGGAGCACGATGCCGATGATCTTGAGGGCCTTTTTCCACCGCCGCCCCAGAGGGCAGCCCTTGGAAAACCAGGGGAAGGTCAGGGGCCAGACGGCGATGGCCAGAAAGACCATGATGCCATAGCGCACCGTGTGGGCGATGCCGTGGCCGCCGAAGAGGGCCATGAGCGGCGCCTTCAGTCCGGCCTTCAGCCCCATCATCAGCCCGAAGCCGATGGCCACCTTCAGAATCTGGGCCCACCGGGGGGCTTTTGTCTCAAAGCGGACGTATTTCCGCTCGATGGGCGCGGCGATGAGCGCGCCCAGGGCGCAGCCCAGCATGGTATAGCAGTTCTTGATGGCGGAGGCCAGATTGGTCTGGTCGATGTCCGCCGGCCAGGGCCGCAGCTCCACATACAGGGCCGCCGCCAGCGCCAGCGCCGCGATGGCGCCGAAGGTCCAGGTTATGTATCGGGGGTTGTCGTCGCTCTTATTAAATACGGGATACAGCCCCAGCACCAGCGCCAGCCCGCAGACCGCCGCCACGGAAACGTCCGCCGGGGTATGCACGCCCAGATACATCCGGCTCAGCCCGATGAGCACGGCGAGAACGATGCCCACCACCCGCAGCCAGGTCTTTTTGGCCACGCGGGCGATGCCGCCCCAGACCACCACGCCGTTCTGGGTGTGGCCGCTGGGGAAGGAATAGCCGGTGGCCGCCTCCCGGGCGCTCTCCACAATGGTGAAGCTCGGGTCCTTCACCCAGGGCCGGGGCACCCGGCAGGTGATTTTCAGCGTCTGGTTCACCACCGTGCCGCAGACGCCCGCCGCCATGATGTAATAGCCGAACTTCTTGCTGATACACCAGAAGATCACGATGGCCGTCACGATAAACATCGTCTCGTCTCCCAGCTTGGTGACGAGCGAGAAGAAGCTGTCCAGCACCGGTGTGCGAAGCCCCTCCAGCCAGTATAAAATATTCATGTCGTTCCTCCGCGGGAAATAGTATATTCCCATAGTAGCACAAATTGTCCCAAAGCGAAACCCCCGGATGAAACCATCCGGGGGTGCGGTGCGATATAGGGGAAGAATTACTCCGCAGCGGAGATGTTGGTGAAGGCGGTGGTGTCCTTCGTCAGCACGAAGAGGACAGTGGCCTCGTCGGCGGAGGAGTTCAGAGTGCGGTCGGGCATCTCGCCGCTGGGCATGGGCATCTCGCCGCTGGGCTCGCCGGCGGGAGCTTCCTCACCCTCAGCGGGCTCTTCGGCAGGTTCTTCCTCAGCGATCTCTTCCTCAACCTCTTCGGCAGGCTCCTCGCCCTCAGCAGCCTCTTCCGCAGGCTCCCCGGTGGGCTCACCGCTGGGACCAAAGGAGGGGCCGCCCATCTCGCCGGAGACCGTGCCCGCGCCGTGCTGCATGGGAGTGCCGGGGACATAGGAGGTGATCTCGGTATAGAGACCGTTCTCCTGGGTGCCCTCGATCTCGCCGCCCAGCCAGACTTTATAGGTGCCCTCAGCCAGCTCGGGGAAGGAGAAAGCGATGTAAGTGTAGCTGTATGGGAAGTCATAGGCAAAGACCGCGTTGCCGTCCTCGTCGGTGACGACCACCAGATCGTCGGTCTCCGCCGCAAACTCAAGCATCATGAACAGCTGCTCAGAGTCGGGCTCGATGGGGTCATACATATTGCCGGCGCCCACGATGGTGCCGCCGT
>CAZQFN010000137.1:0-3822 GCA_964592685.1 uncultured Oscillospiraceae bacterium
TATGTGACGGAGCGTCTCATCCCCGGGGCTTGCTCCGTGGACCATGGCGCCCGCCTGGATCCCATCATCCCCGGCTGGCTTGACCGGGGCGGCGCCATCAACACCATCACGCCGGAAAAGACCACCAGCAAAAATGCCACCGGCATGGCCGTCTCCGGCTTCCTGGTGGAGATCGAAAAGGTCTCCGAGGCGGAATGGGCCGAATGGCGGGAGAAATATCCGGAGGCGTTTGCGAGAAAAATCGACCCCGACGCCGGCGTGTGTCTGGAAGGGTGGATGATCGATGAGTAAGAAAATAATCGTAGATATTGCCCGGTGCTCCGGGTGTTATAACTGCCAGCTGGCCTGCAAGGACGAGCACGCCGGAAACGACTGGCTCCCCTATGCGGTGGCCCAGCCCCTCACCGGCCAGTTCTGGTGCCGGGTGGAGGATCATGTCCATGGCACCATCCCCAAAGTGAAGATCCATTATGAATCCCAGCTTTGCCGCCACTGTGAAGACGCCGCCTGCATGAATGCCTGCGCCTTCAGCGCGGTCTGGCGCCGGGAGGATGGGCTCGTTCTGATCGATCCGAAAAAATGCACCGGCTGCCGGGCCTGTGTGGAAGCCTGTCCCTTTAAAATGGTGTATTTTAACGAGGAGAAAAATCTGGCTCAGAAGTGCACCGGCTGCGCCCATCTGCTGGACGCAGGGATGGGAAAGCCCCGCTGTGTGGAGGCCTGCCCCACGGATGCGATGCAGATCGTGGACGGCGAGCCGGAGGACGGTCTCCGGGTGGTCTATAAAAACCGGCCCGGCCGGTTCATCGGCGGGCTTGTGTATGACCCGGTGGAGAAGGAGGTCATCATCGGCGCAAAGTGCATCCTCTCCGATGGACGGGAGACGATCACCGATGATTTCGGCGACTTCTGGTTCCACAACCTGCCTGAAGGGGTATACAGCCTCACCATCGAGGCAGAGGGCTTTGCCCCGAAACGCTTCGAGACGCTCTCCACTGTGGGTGTGGATGTGAATCTGGGGGATATCCCTCTGGAAAAATAAAACAGAAGAGCACGCCGTTTGGCGTGTTCTTTGTTTCCCAATGGAGCAATAGGTGGGGAATGAAAACGCAAAACCAAGAGATTATTCTTATTTTTTGAGGTAAAATGGATTCTTTTGGAATAAAAGTGGCGGAAAAATATTTTTGGTTAACATAATTTTAAGTGACGGGATATGAAAGCGTTGGAACGGAACAAGTTTATCGGCAACCGGGCCTTTTACCGGCGGGCCATGAGCATCGTGCTGCCCATCATGCTCCAGAATGTGGTGACGAATTTCGTCTCCCTGCTGGACAATATCATGGTGGGGCAGACGGGCACAGCCTCCATGAGCGGCGTGTCCGTGGTGGGGCAGCTGTTTTTCATCTTTTATCTCATCGTCTTTGGCACGGTGTCCGGCCCCGGCATCTTCTGCGCCCAGTTCTGGGGCGCGGGGGACGAGAAAAATTTCAAGGCGGCCTTCCGCTATAAGTTCCTGACCGCCATGGCCATGTGTCTCATCTGCATGGGTGTGCTGGTTTTTTTCGGTGATGGCCTTATCGGTCTTTATCTCACCGGCACGGAGGCGGAGGTAGCGGAGGTCATGGGCTATGCCCGGAGTTATCTGAAGATCATGCTGTGGGGCATGGTGCCCTATACCATCGCGCTGGTCTATTCCTCCACGCTGCGGGAGGCCGGACGCGCAGCGGCTCCCATGGTGGCCTCGCTGATTGCGGTGGGGCTGAATCTGGTTCTGAACTGGATCCTGATTTTCGGCAAACTGGGTGTGCCGGCCATGGGCGTGGAGGGTGCCGCCATTGCCACGGTCATCTCCCGTTTTGTGGAGGCGGGCGTCAATGTACTATGGAGTCATATCCGGCGGCGGGAGGTGCTTTTCACCCGGCGGATGCTGGAGGGGGCCCCCATGGGGAGAGGTTTGCTGTGGGATCTCTTCAGGCGGAGCACGCCCCTGATGATAAACGAGGCTCTCTGGTGCATCGGTACGGCCACTCTGACCCAGATCTATTCCACTCGCGGCATCATGGTGATCGCGGCGCTGAACATTGCGTATGTGCTCTTTGATGTGTTCACGGCCATCGCCTTCAGTGTGGGCACCTCCATCGGCATCCTGGTGGGTCAGGAACTGGGCGCGGGGGAGACGGAAAAAGCGGTGGATACCGACCGGAAGCTTCTGACGCTGGGAGTGTTTATCTCGGTGATCATCTGTCTGATCATGCTTATGACCTCGAATCTGTTCCCCCGGGTCTACAACACCACGGAGGATGTCCGGTCCCTGGCCTCCACGCTCATCCGCATCATGGCGCTGGTGCTGCCTCTGGACTGCTTCGGCCATGGCTGTTATTTCACTATGCGTTCCGGCGGAAAAACCCTGGTGACCTTCCTGTTTGACAGCTGCTTCTCCTGGGTGGTGAATGTGCCCTTCGCCTATGTGCTGGCCCATTTCACCGGACTCGGCATCGTGGCGGTCTATTCTCTCAGTGTGTTCACGGTGATCATCAAGTGCATCCTCGGCGGTATTCTGGTCCATAAGCGCTATTGGGTGAATACGATCTCCGTCGGCTGAAAACCGAAAAATAAAGTGACAAGTCCGAAAAACTTGTCACTTTTTGTTATTTTTCGTAATAATTTAATACTATGTTCATTGACTTTCTCTGGTTTGGGCCGTATAATCAAGGTGAATCCGTATGGATGAAACCCCAAACCACAGGATTCAGGAGGATACCGACTATGAAAAAATTGTTGAGCATTCTTCTTGCGCTTGCCATGATGCTGAGTCTGTTCGGCGTTGCGGCTCTGGCCGATGGCGAAGCGGAAGAGGTTGAAAGTGAAGAGACCGCGGAGACTGTTTCCGCGGAGGAGGCAGCGGCCCCTGCGGTGATCATTCTTGTCACCGGTGAAGTGGCTCTGCCTGCGGATGCGGAATCCGCTCCCGCGCTGGACTATGCCGGCGCGGCGGCGCTCAAGGTCCATTGTGCCGAGAGCGGCCCTGTGATGCTGGTGGATGCGGGCGGCTTTGATGCTGCCGCTGCCGCTGTGATGGAGGCCGCGGGCTATGACATGGCCGTCACCGGCGAGAGCATCCAGTCCGAGACTATGGTGGCCCTGGCTCCCGTGGCGGACAGCGCGGCCGGCGCTATCGTGAACAAGGGCGATCTGAATATTGCCTTCATCGGCATCAACGTTCCTGCGGTGGAAGAGACCGAGGAATCCGAAGAGACCGATCCCAACGCGGCGCTTTACGGCGTTATTCAGGACTCCGTGAATAAGGCGGCCGAGAAGGCGGACTATGTGATTCTGCTGGGCCTCTGCGCCGATGTGCAGACCCTGGCCGAGAATGTCACCGGCGTGGACGCTGTCCTGACCACCGGCAATGGCGTGAAGACCATCGAGGAAGAGGATGAGACCACCCTGGTGGTAGGCGTCGGCGCAAACTTCGCTTCCATCGGCGTTGTGACCATTGACGGCGAAGGCGTTGCCGCCGAGCTTCTGGATGCGGAGGCTTATGCCGACCTGGAACTGACCGAGGATGAGGCGCTTCAGACAATGGTGGTATCCTGGATCGAGGAGGGCAACAAGCCTGTCGAGGAGGAACCCGAAGAGACCCAGCAGCCCGAGGAACCCGCGCAGAGCGAGACCGTTGTGCCCACTCCCGCTGTGACGCCCGCCACCACTCCCGCAGATGACGGAGAGGATACCGTGGACGGCGAGGACGAAGCCCCTGTGGTGGACGGCGACGAGACCACCGGCGACGAGACTACCGGCGACGAGACCACCGGCGACGAG
>CAZQFN010000138.1:0-3798 GCA_964592685.1 uncultured Oscillospiraceae bacterium
CCGTGGACATGATGCAGACCAGCACCCAGGCGCTGATGGCGGGCATCAAGATCGCCTTTCTGACCTCCATCTTCGGCCTGATCTATTCCCTGCTGTTCAACATCTTCTACAAGCGCCTGGTGAAGAGCTGCGTGGAAGCGGTGTATGAGTTCCAGGATGTCTATACCGAGTGTGTCCGCCCCAGCAACGAGCACGGCGCGGAGAACGCCATGCTCCGCCTTCAGACCGAGCAGAACGCCGCTCTGGAGCGCTTCGGCTCCAGTGTGGGCGAGCAGGTGAGCGAGGCGGTCATCACCCTCATGAAGCCCTCTGTGGATAAGATGTACGACGCCATCACCCAGTATACCACCGTGGCCATCGAGGATCAGCGGGCGGGCATGGAAAAGGTGGTCCGCTATTTCCTGGACAGCATGAACGATTCCATGGGCAGCGTTTTCACGCAGATGAAGGCCCGGATCGACGAGCTGGCCGTCTGGGAGCAGGATATGATCGACAGCATCCGCGCCATGACCGACCATATGGGCGGCACGGCCCAGAGTCTGGAAGCGGCGCAGGCCAGCGCCATAAGCATCACCCGCTGCATGGCGGAGTATACCGAAAAGATCGAGGCCCTCACCGCCGCCCAGACCCAGGTCATCGCCCGGATGGAGGAGTTTGTGGCCCAAACCGGCGATGCGCACCGGCAGGAGGCCGAATACATCGAAAAGCTGTCCGCCGCGGCCCGGGCCGCCGAGGACAACACCAAGTCCAGCCTGCAGGTGGCCCACTCCGTGGAGACCATCGCTTCCCGGCTCCGGGAAGAGGGCGAGAGCTATGCCCAGCAGATTTCCCAGGCCAGCGTGAAGATCGCGGCCGCAGCGGAATCCGTCAAGGCGGTATCCGATACGGTGGCCTCCGATGTGGGCGCCGCCGCCCAGCGGCTGGAACAGGCGGCCGAGCAGATGGAGGGCGGCCTCAGCCGCACGGTGGTGGAAAGCGTGGCGGTCATGGACAAGAGCCTGGAAAAGCTCTCCGCGGCCATGGATGGCATCACCGCCGCTTCCGACAATGTGAAGCAGGCCTTCAAGAGCGTGCCCAAGTCCGCCTCCGCCGCCGATGCCTATTTCAAGGCCACGGCCAAGGCCATTGACACGGAGCTGAAGCTCCTGCTCACGGCGGTCTCCGATACCCAGAAGATCCTCAACAAGTTCAACGCCGATCTTGAGCGCCGGGTGGATGGCTAAGGAGGGCAGCCATGGCAAGAAAACACAGAAAGCCAACGGAATTTGCTGAGACTTCCTACTGGCAGTCCTATTCCGATATGATGGCCGGTGTGCTGCTCATGTTCATCCTCATCATCTGCGGAACGCTGTTCGTTCTCATGCAGGTGAAAAACTCCTACGACGCCAGTGAGGTCGCGCTGCAGGAGCGGGAGGAAGCCCTGGAACAGGCCATTATTGAGAATCTGGGATATCTGGATCTGACAGAGGAGCAGCAGCTGCTTCTGGATGCCCAGCAGGCTCAGTTGGATGAGCAGCAGGCCAGACTGGACGAACAGCAGGCCCAGCTGGACGCCCAGGTGCTCCAGCTCACCCAGCAGGAAGAGGAGCTGAGCGCCGCCGAAATCGAGCTGGCGGCCCAGAAGGTCAAGATCCTTCTGCAGCAGGGCGAACTTCAGAGCCAGCAGGCCCAGCTGGAGGAGATCATCGGCGTGAAAAAGAAGATCGTCACCGCCCTGAGCGATGCCTTTGCCGGTTCCGATCTGAACATCACCGTGGATGAACAGACGGGCGCCATCATCATGGACTCCAGTGTTATGTTCGGCTATGACAGCGCGAGCCTGTCCTCCGGCGGCAAGAGCACATTGAAAGAGTTCCTGCCGTCCTATTTTGATGTGGTGCTTTCGGAGGAATACATCGATTATGTGTCCGAGATCATCATCGAGGGCCATACGGATACTGCGGGCAGCTATGAATACAACCTGGAGCTGAGCCAGGCCCGTGCCGCCGCGGTGGCCTCCTATTGCCTGGGAGGCGACCAGAGCATGTTCTCCAGCTCCCAGGCCAGTAAGATCCGCGATCTGGTCTCCGTCAGCGGCCGCTCCTGGAGCGACCCCGTTTATGACGAGGACGGCAATGTGGACGCGGCTGCCAGCCGCCGCGTGGAGATCAAGTTCCGCCTCTCCGATGAGGAAATGGTGGAGGAGATGCTGGCCGTGCTGGAACAGTATGAATAAACCGGATAAAAAGACGGATCGCCCCGGCCGCTTCTGCGGCCGGGGCGATTTTTGCGGGCTTATCGGGCGCTGATGAGATATTTGAGACCGTCCTGCAGGCCGGTGAGACTGAGATGATACATGGGCACCCGCTCTTTGATGATGCGGATGGTCTCGCTGCCATAGCCGGCGTTCCAGTAATCCGGGCCCACGGGGTTGAGCCAGATCATCTTGTCATAGCGGTGGAGAAATTTGTCGATCCAGTCGATGCCCGGCTCCTTGTTGTAGGTGTAATAGTCGCTGCATCCGCCGGGCCGGAGCAGCTCATAGGGGGCCATGGAGGCGTCCCCCACCACGATGACCTTGTAGTCCTGGCCCAGCTGGCTCAGGACCCATTCGGTGTCGATGCTGTGGGAGTGGTGGCAGCTGGGGGTGGTGTAGAGGTTGTCATAGAAGCAGTTGTGGAAATAATAGGTTTTCAAATCCTTGAATTTCGATTCCTTGCTCACGGCCTTGAAGAGATTGGCGCAGAGACTGGAATAGCTCCACATGGAGCCGCCGGCGTCGAAGAGCATGAGCAGCTTCACGGTGTTGCGCCGGGGCCGGCCGAACACAAGCCGGAGCTGGCCGGCGTTGTCGCCGGTCTCCTTGATGGTGTCGTCCAGCTGGAGCTCGTCCTTGGGGCCGTCCTCCAGGGCGGAAAACTGGCGCAGCCGCCGGAAGGCCATCTGAAACTGACGGGTCTCCAGGACCTTGTCGTCCCGGAAGTCCCGGAAATTCCGCTCCCCGGCCACCTGGAGGGCGCTGCGGTTGCGGCCCTCGCCGCCCACACGGATGCCCCCGGGATAATAGCCGGAGTTGCCGAAGGGGGATGCGCCGCCGGTGCCGATCCAGTGGGTGCCGCCGTCGTGGCGCTCGGTCTGCTGCTGCATCCGCTCCTCCAGCATCTGGCGGATGGTCTCGATGTCCAGACCCAGATTCTTGAGCTTTTTGGGGTCGTATTCCACCGGGTCGATGGGCTTGGAGAGCCATTCCTCCAGCTCCGGGGGCAGCTCCTCGAAGGTCTTGATATTTTTGAAATACTCCAGAAATACCTGGTCGAAGCGGTCAAAATCCGCCTCCGTATGCACCAGGATGGCCCGGGCCAGATAATAAAACCCGGTGAGAGAGGAGCGGTGAAGCCCCTTTTCCAGTCCCTGGAGCAGGGTCTGCCATTCCTGCATGGAGACCTTCAGCCCCCGCAGGCGCAGCAGATAGAAAAAATCTGTGAACATGGGCGGTTACCAGCGGCGGGAGGGCGGCTGCTTGGAGCGGGTGAGGGTGTCCAGATCCTCGTTCTTCTTCAGAAGCACGCCGGCGAAGGGCATTTCCTTTTCAATGCGCTCCACAGAGATGCCGCCGATGCGCAGGGCCTGGACCCAGTCGATGAGCTCCGAGGTGGAGGGCTTTTTCTGCAGCCCCCGCAGGGCGCGGACCTCATAGAAGCTCTCCAGCGCCTGGGCCAGGAGCTTGTCGTCCAGATCGTCGAAGTGGACCCGCAGGATCTTTTCCATCATGTCCGCCTCGGGGAAGTCGATGTAGTGGAAGATGCACCGGCGCAGGAA
>CAZQFN010000139.1:0-3768 GCA_964592685.1 uncultured Oscillospiraceae bacterium
GCCCAGAATGCCGGAGCCGCAGCCGATGTCCAGAACCTTTTTGCCGGGGCCGGCAAATTCCTCCACCGCGGCAAGGCACATTTTGGTGGTGGGGTGGTCGCCGGTGCCGAACAGGAGACCGGGATCCAGCTTCACGGGGACGCGGTCCCCGTCATAGGCCTCCCATTCCGGGACGACCACCAGACGCTGGCCGATCTCCACGGGCTTATAGAAGTCCCGCCAGTTGTTCTCCCAGTCGGAGTCGCGGACGGTCTTCACCTCCGGGGCGAGCCCCGCCTTGCGCACCCGGGCGACGACGGCCCGGCCCTCCTCATCATCGGAGAGCCAGAACTTCACCCGGCTGGCGCCCTGATAATCCTGCTCCAGCTTGTCGTCCACAAAGTCCCAATACTGGGTGTTGTTCTCCAGAAAATCATGAAAATCCCGCTCGTCCTCAATGACGAAGCTCTCCGCTCCCAGCTCCAGAAGCCGGGCACAGAGGGCCTCCGGATCCCCATGGGCGGGGACGGAAACTTCCAGCCAATCCATAGCATTTCTCTCTTTCGGTGTGTTTTTTTAGGATTCTCCGGCGGGGCCCGGCCAGATCCATTCGGCCACCTCGGGCATATCCACGCCGTGGGTATAGATATATCGCTTGTGGGCCACCAGCTTATCCTTCATCTGCTGGGCCAGGGCCGCGCTGCGGTTGCCGAGACAGTCCAGATGCTGGAGGGCCGTAAGGGTCAGGTTGAAGCGGTCGATGCGGTTCAGGACCCGCATGTCGAAGGGGGTGGTGATGGTGCCCTCCTCCACATAGCCCCGGACATGGAGACGCTTGTTCTTCCGGCGGTAGGTCAGCTCGTGGATGAGGCTGGGATAGCCGTGGAAAGCGAAGACGATGGGCTTGTCGGCGGTGAAGAGCATGTCATAATCCCGGTCGCTGAGACCGTGGGGGTGCTGGGTATCGGACTGGAGGCGCATCAGATCCACCACGTTCACCACCCGGATCTTCAGCTCCGGGAAGGCGTTTCGAAGGATGGTGACGGCGGCCAGAGTCTCCAGCGTGGGGGTATCGCCGCAGCAGGCCATGACGAGATCGGGCTCCTGGCCCCCGTCCGTGGAGGCCCACTGCCAGATGCCGATGCCCTGGGCGCAGTGGATCTCCGCCTGGGCCACCGTGAGCCACTGGGGGCGGGGATGCTTGGAGGCCACGATGACGTTCACATAGTCCCGGCTGCGGATGCAGTGGTCAAAGCAGGACAGCAGGCAGTTGGCGTCCGGGGGCAGATACAGCCGGACAACGTCCGCCTTTTTGTTGGCGATGTGGTCCAGGAAGCCCGGGTCCTGATGGGTGAAGCCGTTGTGGTCCTGCTGCCAGACATTGGAGGCCAGGAGGAAATTGAGGCTTGCGATCTTCCGCCGCCAGGGCAGTTCGTGGCAAACCTTCAGCCATTTGGCATGCTGGGCCGCCATGGAGTCCACGATGCGGATAAAGGCCTCATAGGAATTGAAAACGCCGTGGCGCCCGGTGAGGAGATAGCCCTCCAGAAGCCCCTCGCACACATGCTCCGAGAGCATGGAGTCCATGACCCGGCCGTCGGGGGAAAGGGATTCGTCCCCCTCCAGAAGACCGGCGTTCCAGGCCCGGTCCGTCTCCTGAAAGACGTCCGCAAGGCGGTTGGATTTTGTCTCATCCGGGCCGAAGACCCGGAAGTTCCGGCTGTCCCGGCTGAGCTTATAGATATCCCGGACAAAGGGGCCCAGGACGCGCATGTCCTCCCTCTCCGCCCCGCCGGGGGCGGGCACGTCCACGCCGTAGTCCCGCCAGTCTGGCAGGCGCAGGTCCCGCAGGAGCAGCCCGCCGTTTGCATGGGGATTGGCCCCCATGCGGCGCTCGCCCGTGGGAAAGAAATCCCGGATCTCCCGGATGGGCTGGCCGTCCGACCGGAAGAGTTCTTCCGGTTTATAGGAACGAAGCCACTCCTCCACCAGTTTCCGGTGTTCGGGGGTGTCCGCGTCGGCGGGGACCTGATGGGCCCGGAAGGTATCCTCCACGGGCTGCCCGTCCACCTCGACAGGGCCGGTCCAGCCCTTGGGGGAGCGGAACACGATCATGGGCCAGCGGGGACGGCCCAGAGCCTTTTCCTCCCGGGCGCGGCGCCGGATGTCCAGAATGGCGGAGATGGCCCGGTCCATGGCCGCGGCCATGCGCCGGTGCATATCCATAGGCTCCGACCCCTCCACGAAAATGGGGTCCCAGCCGTGGCCCCGGAAGAACTGCTCCAGCTCCTCATGGGGGATGCGGGCCAGGATGGTGGGGTTTGCGATCTTATAGCCGTTCAGATGGAGAATGGGCAGGACGACCCCGTCCGTGCGGGGGTCCAGGAATTTGTTCAGATGCCAGCTGGTGGCCAGAGGGCCGGTCTCGGCCTCCCCGTCCCCCACCACGCAGGCGGCGATGAGGCCGGGGTTATCCAGCACCGCGCCGAAGGCATGGGCCAGACTGTATCCCAGCTCGCCGCCCTCGTGGATGGAGCCGGGGGTCTCCGGGGCCACATGGGAGGGGATGCCCCCCGGGAAGGAGAACCGGCGGAAGAGCTTTTCCATGCCCGCCTCGTCCCGGGTGATATCAGGATAGACGTCGGTATAGCTGCCGTCCAGCCAGTCCTGGGCCACCATGGCGTTTCCCCCGTGGCCGGGGCCGGAGAGATAGATCATGCTGAGATCATAGGCCCGGATGACCCGGTTCAGATGGGTATAGATAAAATTCTGGCCCGGCGCGGTGCCCCAGTGGCCCACGATCTTTTTCTTGAAGTCCGCCTCCGTGAGCGGCCGTTTCAGAAGCGGGTTTTTCAGCAGATAGAGCTGGCCCGCCGTGAGATAGTTTGCCGCCCGCCAGCAGAGATCCATGGTCTGGAGCAGTTCGGGCGTGGCGTCAAAGCGCGTGTCATACAATAGAAATCACCTCAGCGGATAGTATATGTATCCGCCGGGAGAAACATCCAACGGTCACTCCAGGGTCAGGTCGCCGTCCTTGATCCAGCCCAACTTCCGGCACACAAGGCCGAAGGCCCAGGAGAGGACCGCAGGCAGCACGAAGCAGATCAGCACAAGGCCGATCCAGTCCATGGCCGTGGGGGTGATGGCCTGGGCTCCGGCGGCGAGAGCCGCCTCCGAGGGGGCCAGCCAGCCTGTCCACACGCCGATGGGGCCGCAGAGGCCACAGGTGCCCATGCCGGAGTTCACGGCGGCGCCATTCATCTCCATCCTGAAAACGCAGGTGGCGATGGGGCCGGTGACGGCGGAGGCGGCGATGGCCGGGATCCAGATCCGGGGGTTTTTCACGATGTTGCCCATCTGGAGCATGGAGGTGCCAAGGCCCTGGCTCACCAGACCGCCCCAGCGGTTCTCCTTAAAGGACAGCACCGCAAAGCCCACCATGTTGGCGCAGCAGCCCGCCACGGCGGCGCCGCCGGCGAGACCGGTGAGGCTCAGGGCCGCGCAGATGGCGGCGGAGGAGACGGGCAGCGTCAGCAGAATGCCCACCAGCACGGACACGAAAATGCCCATCCAGAAGGGGCGCAGCTCCGTGGCCATCATGATAAGCCGGCCGCACCAGCTGGCGGCCCTGCCGATGGGGGCGGCGATGAGGGCCGCCACGCCGATGCCCACAAGGATGGTGACGATGGGGGTCACCAGAATGTCGATCTTCGTCTCCTTGGAGACGGCCTTGCCGAACTCCGCGGCGATGATGGCCACCACCAGCACGGCCAGAGGGCCGCCCGCGCC
>CAZQFN010000140.1:0-3759 GCA_964592685.1 uncultured Oscillospiraceae bacterium
GCGCCCACCATCTTCATGATGGCGATCTCCTCCCGGCGGCTGTAGGTCGCCAGCTTCACGGTGTTGGTCATGATGAAGATGGAGACGATCACCAGAACCACGATGAGGATCATGGAAACGACGCTGACCACATTCCGCACGGTAACCATACCGTCCGCGACTTCCAGATGGGCACGGACATCGGCCACGCCCTGAATATTCTCAAGCTGGCCTTTTGTGTTCTCCATGAGAGCGATATCATTCAGATAGATGATATAGCGGTCGCGCAGAACCGTGGCCTCCACGTCCTGGAAGAGAGTCTGGTCCTCATACTGGGAGGCGAATTCCTCCATGGCCTGCTCCTTGGTGACAAATTCGCAGGCGCTTACGTTGGATATGTATTCAATATCATCCTGAAGTCCCAGAGCCTCATCCCGGGAGAGCGTTTCTTCCACATAGGCAACGACCTGGTTTTCATCTTCCAGAGTGTCCAGCACGCCGTCGATGTTCAGAGTGATCAGCGTGAAGCTGCCCATGATCACAAGGCAGGCCAGCACGATGGTCACCGTGGCAAAGGACATAAACCCGTGGGTCAGGATGCTTTTGAAACCTTCTTTAATGAGATAGCCGGTTTTAGTCGATTTCATAGCTGTAATACCCGTCCATTCCGTCGGAAATGATCTGGCCGGCCTCAATGGCCACCACGCGCTTGGAGAAGGAGTTCACCAGCTCCTTTTCGTGGGTCACTACCAGCACAGTCGTTCCCATTTCGTTGATGCGATCCAGCAGCAGCATAAGCTCCAGACTGCGGGCCGGATCCAGGTTGCCGGTGGGCTCGTCCGCGATGAGGAGGCGGGGACTGTTCACAATGGCGCGGGCCACGGCCACACGCTGCTGCTCGCCGCCGGAGATCTCTCTGGGATAGCGGCGCTCGCGGCCGGTCAGTCCCACCAGATCCAGCACATAGGGCACGCGGCGGCGGATATCCCGGTTGCTGGCGCCCACCACATGCATGGCGAAAGCCACATTTTCATAGACCGTCTTATCCTCGATAAGGCGGAAATCCTGGAAAATAACACCCAGGGTGCGGCGCATGGCGGGCAGCTTCCGCCGGCGCATGTTCCGCAGATCGAAGCCGTTTACATTCACCTTGCCGGCGCCGGCTTCCACTTCGCCTGTGATAAGCTTGATGATGGAGGTCTTTCCGCTGCCGGAAGGACCCACCAGGAAGACGAATTCTCCGTCCTCGATGGTGAAGCTCATGTTGTCGATGGCACGGGCATCCCCGCCGGGGTAGCACATCGACACATTTTCGAATCGAACCATGTTTTTTCCTCCGTGCTCAGTATCGGGCGTTCTGGGAGTCCAGATAGCGCTTGACCATAAGCGCCACCTTGAAGATGATGGCGTGATCAAACTCGCGCAGATCCAGTCCGGTGAGCTTCTTGATCTTCTCCAGCCGGTACACCAGGGTGTTCCGGTGGACAAAAAGCTTGCGGCTCGTTTCCGATACGTTCAGGTTGTTCTCAAAGAACTTGTTGATGGTATATAGAGTTTCCTGGTCCAGAGTCTCGATGGGGTTCTTCTTGAAAACCTCTGCCAGAAACATCTCACAAAGGGTGGTAGGCAGCTGATAAATGATGCGCCCGATGCCCAGACTCTCATAGCTCACCACGGTCTTCTCCGTATCGAAGACCTTGCCCACTTCGATGGCGGTCTGGGCCTCCTTATAGCGATCGGCCAGTTCCCGCAGATGCATCACCGGGGAACCGATACCCACGGTGCAGCGAACACCAAGATCCTTTTCCACGCTTTTCTGCATCTGATCGCCCATGCGTTCCAGCTCATCGGCGGCAAAGTCCGCCGGAAGCTCCCGGATAACGACCACATCCGTCTCGCTCATGGAAAGGACAAAGTCCTTGTCCCGGGCGGGATAGAGGTTCTGGAGATACTCCATGACCGCCACTTCCGCGCCGGAGTTCTGGCGCAGAATAAATACCGCGCGGGGAGTCTCTCCATTGAAGCGCAGCTCCTTGGCCCGGACATATACATCGCCGGGAAGGATGTTGTCGGAAATGATGTTCTTCACAAAGGTGGTGATATCATGCTTGTCGTCATAGCCGTTTTTGGCCTCCGCAAGCGCCACCGCCGCCAGAATGCATATGCTGCGGGCAAACTCGTCCTGCCCGTCCACAAAGC
The DNA here is from genome assembly GCA_964592685.1 of uncultured Oscillospiraceae bacterium. Taxonomy (GTDB): domain Bacteria; phylum Bacillota; class Clostridia; order Oscillospirales; family Oscillospiraceae; genus CAJOIG01. Next base: position 2,179 of record CAZQFN010000140.1, read on the forward strand.
ACACATAAGAGCCCCGGCCGCCGATGGCGCGGCAGGTCTTTCCGTCTGCCGGGAAGACATCGGTCCCTGCATCCTGCAGCGACTTGCTGATCTCCCCCATGGTATATCCCATCATGGAAAGGTCACTGGACGCAATAACGTTTCCCTGTTCGTCCACAACGCCGAAGCAGCGCTTGCAGGCATCCTTCATCTGCAGGATCACACTCTGGAATATACGACTGGACATATGGCATTCAACCCCCACTTTATGTATGGCCTTATTCTAGAACATTTCTTGTCATTTTGCAATAGAAAAGGCGCAATTTTTTGTAAACTTTTTCATTACTTTGTAACAAACAATCCCCATTATGCACAAAAACGCACCCTCATCTTACACATTTTGGGCAAAACAGGACATGGCTTCGGCCTCGGTCATGGGGCGGAATTCCCCTTCCCGGAGCGCGTCATCCAGCTGTACGCCGCCGATGGACAGCCGGCGCATTTTTACCACCGGGCAGCCGCACCAGGACAGGAGATTCTTCACCTCATGGAACTTCCCTTCTGTCACGGTAATGCAGGCATGAGAAGGGTCCGCGGGGTCGATAACAAGCTTTGCCGGCTTATAGACCGTGCCGTTATCCAGGGTGACGCCATCGGCCAATTCGTCCACATCCTGAGGACGAAGCTTTCCGTCGATCCAGACCTCATAGGTCTTGGGGATCTCCGACTTCGGAGCCGTCACGCGGTGGGCAAACGCCCCGTCATCCGTGAGGATCAGAAGGCCGGTCACGTCAACATCCAGCCGTCCAACGGGAAAAAGTCCCCGGTTCTGAAGATGTCTGGGCAGGAGATTGGTCACGGCGGGGTATTTTTCATCCTTCGCGGCGCTGATATAGAGCGCGGGCTTGTTCATCATGTAATAGACGAATTCCGCCGTCTCAATCCCCTCGCCGCGAACGGACACGGAACTGTCCCGGGATATCTTTACTTCCGGCTTCCGGACCGGCACGCCGTCCACCGTCACCACACCGGACTGAATGAGCGTCCGGGCCTCGGACCGGGAATACAGGCCCGTGCCTGCGAGGATCTTATCGATTCTTTCCTGTTTCATACATATCACCTGCTGATACAACATATTATCTGCCATGAAAGATTTCCCGGCACAAAGGAAAAAGACTCTTATGGCCGTTCTTTTGGGCGTTGTCGCGCTTGGACTGCTTCTCTTTCTGGGCAGTCGCTCCAGGGGCGTGGAAACACTGACCCGGGCGGACGCATCCACCGCGGAGGGACGAATGGAATTTCTGATGGAATGCGGCTGGGAGACCGATCCAGACAGCGAAGCCGTTCAGGAAATCCATATTCCGGAACGGTTCACAACGGTATATGATAATTACAACGACCTCCAGCGCCAGCAGGGGTATGATCTGCTGGAATACGCCGGCAAGGACTGCACGCTGTATTCCTATACCGTTCTGAATTATCCCGACAAGGAACAGACCGTCATCGCCGATCTCTATGTCTATAAGAACCGGATCATCGGCGGGGATGTCCACTCCACCAATCTCAATGGATTCATGATCGGCCTGAAGTGAGTTTAAAAAA
>CAZQFN010000141.1:0-3703 GCA_964592685.1 uncultured Oscillospiraceae bacterium
TCGGCTTGTCACGGATATGCGGTAACGGCAGGGAGCGGATTTTTGGTAAAAAGAAAACCGAGGCGGAAACTCCGCCTCGGTTCATTGTTATGGATTTTATGCAGGAATCGGCAGATCAGTCGATGCCGCCGAAGCCTCCGGGGGGCTCTTCACCGGGAGCCAGGTCCGCGGGGGGATCGGGGGGCAGGGTGCCGTCGGCCAGGTTCATGGCTTCGCCGGAAGCGTCCGCCGCGGCGGGCTCAACGATGAAGCCGTCAGCGGTCTCGGTGATGACACCGTTCACGGTGGAGGTCTCGTCCACGGTCAGCTCCGTCAGATAGCTGGTCTCGGTGACGTTCCAGACGGAACCGTTGGTGAGGGTGAGGGACAGGCCGTAACCCTCGTCGCAGTACATGCCAAGCTCCGTTGCGGCGGCATAACCGATCTCCTGAGAGGCGTTATCGCCGGAAGCGAAGGTGGTGACTTCCCAGATGTCCTGACCCAGGGAGATGGCGCCGTCGATGGTGGAGGCGTCCAGAGTGACGATCAGACTGCGGGCGGTACGAACGCCTTCACCGGCGGGGCCGCTGGTGGCGGTGTACTCATCGCCCTCCATGGCGGCGGTGTTCAGGATGTTGCCGGCCATGGTGGAGTTTTTGATGGTGACCACGGGAGCAGCGCCGGTGTTCTCGGTGCCGGAGCCGGAGTCGGAGTTGTGGATGAGCTTCACGATGCAGTTGGAGTCGCCGGAGCGGTAGATGGTGTGGGCATAGGCCTCATCCACGCCGTTCACGGTGCCGAACTCGGCATCCACATCGGCCATGTCAACGCCCCAGGCGGCTGCGACCTCGGCATCGATGGTGTAAGTGCCGTCAAAAGCGATGGTGCAGTTGTCGATCAGGACGGTGTTGGCGGTGTCACGAAGCATGACAGCGGCCTCGCCCACATGGAGCTCGGAATCCTGGAAGATGATGTCGCCAACGCTGTTGCCGGAGTGGGTCATAACGCCGTACATGCCAACGTTGAGGTAGCAGTCCACGAAGGACACGATGCCGCCGCCGGTCTCGACTGCCGCATAGTCGGGTACGTCGATAACGGAGCCGGTGAAGTAGTCGGTGGCGCTGCCGTCGGAGTATGCGCCGTAGCCGCTGGTGATGACACCGATGTAGCTGTCATTGATGTGCAGCTCGGTGGGATCGTCCCAGCTGGTGTAAAGGCTGTCGCTGTCGGTGGAGAGAGCGCCCCAGCCCTGGGAGATGACGATGGAGTTGTTATAGGTTACGCAGGAGCCGCCCACTGCGTTGGTGGCGCGGATGGAGCCTTCCAGGAACAGTCCCGGAGGGCAGCCCTGGGAGGTGGCGATGGTGGGATCGGAAACGGCATAGAAGGTGGAGTCGTTCACGGTGACGTCGGCGTCAAAGCGGGTGAACAGGGTGCCGCGGCCGGGGCCACGGGTGATGACACGGAAGTTGTTGAACTCCGCCACGGCGTTGTCGGACACATAAAGAGCCGCGCCGAAGCCGCCCATGTCGTTGGTGCCGGCGCCGGCGAAGTCCAGAACATAGTTGTTCAGAACAACGGCTTCGGGACGGGCCAGACCGAGATTCGTGTAGGTGCCGGTGCTGCCGCTGTCTACCATGGCCTGGGCGATCTCTTCCACGCTCAGACTGGCATCATAGCCCTGAGCGGCGCAGAAAGCGTCCCAATCGGGGTAGTAGCTGCTGGTGACATAGGAGAAGTTGATTTTCTCGGCCACCAGAGCGGGATCGGACTCGCCGCCAAGCACAAAAGCGCCGGTGTTGCGAACGGCAATGCCGACCACGTTTTCATCGGTGTTGATGATGGTGGTGGTGTCGCCCTCGGCGGTGACGCCCTGCATGGTGGAGAGAGCCTCATCCAGCTCGCCGCCGTCATAAACCACGGTGGCGGTGGTCTGCAGACGCTGCACCTGGCCCATAGCCACGCCGTCGATGACGATGGCCTGGTCGGGGTTGGCTGCCGCAGATTCGTTGACAGTGGGCTCCGCCACGGTCAGCTCAGCAGAGGCGAACGCCGCCGTGCCGAGGCTGAGTACCATGGCGATGCTCAGGATGATACTGAACAGTTTCTTCATCATTGTACTCCTTTTGAATGATAAATGAGGAAGAAGGATGGCGAACAGCCTTTGCCATCCTTCTTCCTGTTACGATTATATCGCTTAATAACACCGGTTGTCAACGCAAGAAATCTATGATTTAACGACTTTTGGGCGGGCCTCCGGCGCGCAGCTTTTTCAGAATTTCCTCATCCGCCGGGCAGAAGTCATAATCCGGGATCTCGTCCACCGTGATCCAGCGGATGTCGTTGTGCTCCAGCTTCCGGGGGACGCCTTCGGCGATGGCGGCGTTGAAGAGGCTGAGACGCACGGTGAGGTCCGGGTATTCGTGGATAACTTCCATGAACAGCTTGCCCACGGAAAGGGTGACATCCAGTTCCTCCCGGCATTCGCGGATCAGGGCCTGTTCCTTCGTCTCCCCCGGCTCCACCTTTCCGCCGACAAATTCCCACAGCAGACCGCGGGCCTTGTGGGCCGGCCGCTGGCAGATCATAAATGTTTCTCCGGCCCAAATCAGGGCCGCTACTACATCGGTCATGGGATCACCACCATTTGTTTTTGACGATTGTATCATGAAAACGCCGGGAAATTCAATAGATCACAGGGTGTGGATCCGGTTTGCGGAACAAAATATGTCTAAAATTTAATTATGATTGTCCTTGCGGCGAGGAAATGTTAAAATAGGGCATTCGTGTGTTTTTTGGAGGTTTTCATGGAAAAGAAAAGTGGCAGTTTCAGCGGATCCCTGGGCTTTATTCTCGCGGCGGCGGGAAGCGCGGTGGGTCTTGGCAATATCTGGCGTTTTCCCTATCTGGCGGCCAAGGACGGCGGCGGCCTGTTCCTCGTAATATACATCATTCTGGCCATCACCTTTGGCTTTGCTCTTCTGACCACAGAGATCGCCATCGGCCGCAGGACGGGCAAGAGCCCTCTGACGGCGTATGGTGCTCTGCATAAGAAATGGAAATGGATCGGCCCCCTGGCCTGCATCGTTCCCATTATCATCCTGCCCTATTACAGTGTGATCGGCGGCTGGATCCTGAAGTATCTCACCGCCTATATCTCCGGCAACGGCGCGGCCACAGTGGCGGACGGCTATTTCACCGGCTTTATCACCAGCCAGGTCAGCCCCATCGTCTGGTTTGTCATCTTCCTGGCGGCCACCGCTGTGGTGGTCTACATGGGTGTGGACAAGGGCATCGAGCGGCTGAGCAAGGTGCTTATGCCCGTTCTGCTGGTGATGATCCTGGGCATCGGTATCTTCTCCCTCACGCTGCGCCACACCGACGCCTCCGGCGTCACCCGCACCGGTCTGCAGGGTCTGGGCGTGTATCTGATCCCCAGCTTTGAGGACTTCACCTTCAGCAAGCTGTGCAATACCCTGATGGACGCTATGGGACAGATGTTCTATTCCGTCAGCGTGGCCATGGGCATCATGATCACCTATGGCTCCTATGTGAAGAAGGATACCCACATTGTCCACTCCGTCAACTATATCGAGATCTTCGACACCATTGTGGCTTTCCTGGCCGGTATGATGGTCATCCCCGCGGTGTATACCTTCATGGGCGAGGAGGGCATGACCACCGGCCCCAGCCTGATGTTTGTGTCTCTGCCCAAGGTGTTTGA
>CAZQFN010000142.1:0-3627 GCA_964592685.1 uncultured Oscillospiraceae bacterium
GCACTCCTGGCAATAGTCGCTCTTGGTGTTCAGCTCCGCATAGATGATGTTGTCATAGATGAAGCGCATCACCTGCAGAACGGCCTCCAGGTTGTTCTGCATATCGGGGACTTCGATATAGCTGATGGCGCCGCCGGGGGACAGATGCTGGAACTGGGCCTCGAACCGGAGCTTGGTGAAGGCGTCGATCTCCTCGGTCACATGGACGTGATAGGAGTTGGTGATATAGCCCTTGTCGGTGATGCCCTCAATGACGCCGAAGCGCTTCTGCAGGCACTTGGCGAATTTATAGGTGGTGGATTCCAGGGGCGTGCCGTACAGGCTGAAATCGATGTTGTGCATGCTCTTCCAGCGGCGGCAGGCCTCGTTCATCTTCTCCATGACCTCCAGTGCGAAGGGGGTTGCGGAGGGGTCGGTGTGGCTCTTGCCGGTCATGTATTTCACGCATTCATACAGGCCCGCATAGCCCAGGGAGATGGTGGAGTATCCGCCGTAGAGGAGCTTGTCGATGGGCTCGCCCTTCTTGAGACGGGCGCAGGCGCCATGCTGCCAGAGGATGGGCGCGGCGTCGGACAGGGTGCCCTTCAGACGCTCATGGCGGCACAGCAGAGCCTGATGGCACAGCTCCAGCCGCTCGTCGAAGATCTTCCAGAATTTTTCGATGTTGCCGCCGGAGGACAGGGCCACATCCGGCAGATTGATGGTCACGACGCCCTGATTGAACCGGCCGTAATACTTGGGCCGGTTGGTCTCGGGATCCACATAGGGCGTGAGGAAGCTGCGGCAGCCCATGCAGGGATAGCAGTTGCCGTTGCCGTTTTTGTCCACCTTCAGCTCCAGCATCTTCTTCTCGGAGATATAGTCCGGCACCATGCGCTTGGCGGTGCACTTGGCCGCCAGCCGGGTGAGATAATAATAAGGAGAATCCTCGTGGATGTTATCCTCCTCCAGAACATAGATGAGCTTGGGGAAGGCCGGCGTGACCCAGATGCCTTTCTCGTTCTTCACGCCTTCCACACGCTGGAGCAGCGTCTCCTCGATGATGAGGGCGAGATCCTTCTTCTCCTGCTCGTTTTTGGCCTCGTTGAGATACATGAACACCGTCACGAAGGGGGCCTGTCCGTTGGTGGTGAGGAGCGTGACCACCTGGTACTGGATGGTCTGCACGCCGCGGCGGATCTCCTCCCGCAGACGCTTTTCCACGATCTCGTCGATCTGCTCCCGAGTGGGACGGACGGCCAGAAAATCCAGCTCATCCTCCACAACGCCGCGGATCTTTTCCCGGCTCACCTGGACAAAGGGCGCCAGATGGGACAGGGAGATGCTCTGGCCGCCATACTGGTTGGAGGCCACCTGGGCTACGATCTGGGTGGCGATATTGCAGGCGGTGGCAAAGCTGTGGGGCCGCTCGATGAGCGTGCCGGTGATGACCGTGCCGTTCTGGAACATATCCTCCAGATTCACCAGATCGCAGTTGTGCATATGCTGGGCATAGTAATCCGTGTCATGGAAGTGGATAATGCCTTCCTCGTGGGCCTCCACGATTTCCCGGGGCAGGAGGATGCGGTTGGTGATGTCGCGGCTGACCTCGCCGGCCATATAGTCCCGCTGGGTGCTGTTCACCACAGGGTTCTTGTTGGCGTTTTCCTGCTTGGCCTCCTCGTTGTTGCACTCGATAAGGCTGAGAATCTTGTCGTCCGTGGTGTTGGACTGGCGCACCAGAGAACGGGTATAACGGTAGGTGATGTATTTCTTGGCCACCTCATAGGCGCCATGAGCCATGATCTGCTCTTCCACGAAATCCTGGATCTCCTCCACCGCCGGGGCGCGGCCCATGTCGATACAGGCCCGCTCCACGCTCTCCGCGATGCGGCGGATCTGCATGGGGGTCATGCGCAGGTCCTCCGCCACCACGTCGTTGGCCTTGGTGATCGCGGAGATAATCTTTGTGATGTCAAAAACAGCTTCCGAGCCGTTTCTCTTGATGATCTTCATGTTCCCTCTCCCTTGTTTTCTGTCTTTATCATAGATATAACCGGGCCACACATCCCGGTTACATAACATCTTCTTCGGGAAGAAACAATACCACAATATGTTGTGTCTGTCAACCGCTTCCATACCCAGATTTTGTCCATTTAAAGTGTCGGCGAAAAACCCGCAAACCCGCGCCGCACAAGCAAAAGCGGACGCGCCGGCATCGGAGCCGGCGCGTCAAGTAGAATTTTATGGAAAAAGTTTGTATATTTTGACCTGCCCCTCAGGCCACTCCGGCGCACAGCATCCGGCAGATACGATCCTGCCCCGCCCGGGAGGGATGGATGCCGTCCTCGCAGAGAAGCTCTTCCGCTCCGTTTTCCGAAAAGCCCTTCCGCAAATCCAGAAGGCGCACATTCTTCCGGCGGGCAATGTCCTCCACCAGATAGGAATACTTTTCCTGCCAGCGGTAGATTGCGTCCACATCCCCCAGCCAGTTGAGGATGTTCTCCCGGGATAGACCATCCCGACAGATGAAGCGGAGATACTTTTCCGAATCAATGGGCGGCAGGGTCAGGATGACCGGTGTGCGGCCGCTCTCCCGGATCAAATCCACCGCTTCCTCATACTGGCGCACAAATTCCTCCGGCGGGGTCTTGCAGAGATGGGTCTTTTCCGGCGCGGCAGAGATATCACTCCAGTTGTAATCGCAGTCGTTTCCGCCAAACTCCAAAACAGCATAGTCATCCGGGCCATAGCTGGCCTTCCCATCCCGACGGATGACGGCCATAGCCTTGCTGATGGTGCAGCCGAAGCGGGAGCGGTTCACAAGCCCCTCCCCGAATATGGCCTCCAGTCGGGCGGTCCACTGGCGGTCCACAGTATAGCAGCCGTTTTCCAGCCGGACACCTTTTAAAATGGAATCTCCATATATCGTAGTCGCCACAAAAAGACCTCCTTGTATTCGCATTCACTTCATCTAGTTTTAAATACTATATATCACATTATCGCCGCCGCGTCAAGCATTTTCCGCAAACATCTCTTGTCATTTTCGCCGTCTCATGGTATAGTGTTTACGAAAGAAAGGCGGTATATACCATGCAGAACCACCCCCGCTCTCTCCCCCGCTGGGCCGATTTCCCCGATCTGGATCTCTATATGGACCAGGTCCTCGGTCTGATGGATCGCTGGCTTGGCGCCTGCGCGGACGGAAAGGCACTAACATCCTCCATGGTGAACAACTATGTGAAGCTGGGCATCATGCCCGCCCCGGTGAAGAAGAAATACAACCGGGAACATCTGGCCTATCTCATCATCATCTGCGTTCTGAAGCCCATTCTCCCCATCGCCTCCATCCATCAGCTGATGGATTTTGAGTTGGAGAGCGTTTCCCTCCCCCAGCTTTATGACCGCTTCTGCGGCCATTTCGACACGATTGAAGCCGCCGTGGCCGAGGCAAAGACACAGCCGGAGTCCACCGTGGACGCCGTTTATCACGCCGCCCTCCGGGCCCAGGCAGAGCAGGCTCTTGCCGTGCGTCTTCTGGAGAGCATCCTCCCGTCTCCGCCGAAGAAGCCGGAAAAATCGAAACCCAACACAAAAAGCGCCGGATAAGCTCCAGCGCTTTTGTTCTTATTCCATTATAATTTAAAC
>CAZQFN010000143.1:0-3611 GCA_964592685.1 uncultured Oscillospiraceae bacterium
CCTATCTGGACGGCATGCGGGACGCGGGCGTCTCCCATTCCGTCACCATCTCCACGCTCCACGGCTGCCCGCCGGAGGAGATCGAGCTCATCGCCAACTATCTCATCGGCGAGCGCGGGCTCCACACCTATGTAAAATGCAATCCCACGCTGCTGGGCTATGATTTCTGCCGCGCCACTCTGGACGCACTGGGCTATGACTACATGGTCTTTGACGACCGCCACTTCCGGGAGGATCTCCAGTGGAAGGACGCGGTGCCCATGTTCCGGCGGCTTCAGGCGCTGGCGGATGAAAAGGGCGTGGAATTCGGTCTGAAGCTGACCAACACCTTCCCGGTGGACGTGGCCGCCGGGGAGCTTCCCTCGGAGGAGATGTATATGTCCGGCCGGGCCCTGTATCCCCTCACCACGGAGCTTGCCCGGCGCATCGCCGCGGAATTCGGCGGAAAGCTGCGCGTGTCCTATTCCGGCGGCGCGGATTACAACAGCATCGAGACCCTTTTCGACGCGGGCATCTGGCCCATCACCATGGCCACGAACCTGCTCCGCCCCGGCGGCTATAACCGGATGGAGCAGCTGGCAGAGCTTCTGAAAAAGCGGGACTATGTCCCCTTCACCGGCATTCAGGTGGAGAAGGCCGAGACCATCGCCGCCAAAGCCAAGGAAGACGAATGGTATAAAAAGCCCCTGAAGCCCGCTCCCTCCCGGAAGATCGACGCCAAAGTTCCTCTGCTGGACTGCTTCTTTGCCCCCTGCCGGGAGGGCTGCCCCATCCAGCAGGACATCCCCGCCTATGTGCGGCTCTGCGGCGAGGGCCGGTATGAGGAGGCGCTGGCTCTGATTCTGGAGCGCAATCCCCTCCCCAACATCACCGGCACCATCTGCGCCCATCCCTGCATGGACAAATGCACCCGCCAGTATTATGAGGGCCCCGTGAACATCCGGGGCTGCAAGCTGGAGGCCACGGAGCAGGCCTATCCCGCGCTGCTCCGCTCCATCCGGAAGCCCGCGCCCAACGGCAAAAAGGTGGCCGTCATCGGCGCCGGCCCCGCCGGCATCGCCGCGGCCCACTTCCTGGCCCGGGCTGGCTGCGAGGTAACGGTTTTTGAAAAGGCGGAAAACGCCGGCGGCATCGTCCGCCGGGTAATCCCCTCCTTCCGCATTTCCGAGGAGGCCATTGAAAAGGACGTGGCTCTGGCCAAAGCCTGGGGCGCGGAATTCTCCTTCGGCACGGAGGTCCGCTATCTGGATCAGCTGGCAGGCTTCTCCGATGTGGTGGTCTGCACCGGCGCCTGGATCCCCGGAAAGCTCCCTCTGGAGCAGGGCGAGGCCATGAACGTCATCGAATTCCTGGCCGCCTATAAAAAGCACCCCCGTCTGACCCGGCTGGGCCGCCATGTGATCGTGGTGGGCGGCGGCAACACCGCCATGGACGCCGCTCGGGCCGCCAAGCGTGTCCCCGGCGTGAAGGACGTGACCGTGGTCTACCGGCGGGACGTTCGGAACATGCCGGCGGACGAGGCGGAGCTGAATGAGGCCCTTTCCGAGGGCGTGAAGTTCCGGAACCTCCTGGCCCCCGTGGCCATGGGGAAGCGGGAGCTCCGCTGCGAGATCATGACACTGGGCGAGCCCGACGAAAAGGGCCGCCGCGCCCCGGTGGGCACCGGGGAATATGAGCTTCTCCCCGCCGACACGGTCATTGCCGCGGTGGGCGAAAAGACGGACACCGCCCTCTATCAGGCCCTGGGCCTCCAGGTGGACGGCAAGGGCCGCGCCGTTCTGGACAGCGCCACCGGCCGCACCAATCTGCCCAACCTCTATCTCGCCGGCGACGGCGCGAAAGGCCCCTCCACCGTGGTGGAGGCCATCGCCGGAGCCGCCCGGGCCGCCCGGGCCATCTGCGGCATGAGCTTTGAGAAATACGCCGGGCAGAACATCGCCCCCGATGTTCAGGGCGTTATGGCAAAGAAGGGCGTCTTCTGCCGGGACTGCCATGAGGCGGATCGCTGCCTTGAATGCGCCACGGTTTGCGAAAACTGCGTGGATGTGTGCCCCAACCGGGCCAACGTGCCCATTCTGGTGGAGGGCAGGATCCAGATCCTCCATCTGGACGGCCCCTGCAACCAGTGCGGCAACTGCATGACCTTCTGCCCCTGGAACAGCGCTCCCTACGAGGAGAAATGGACGCTCTTCCCCGATGTGCAGAGCTTTGACGAGAGCAAAAACCAGGGCTTCGTGCCCCTGGGCGGCGCGGCGGTGCGGGTCCGCTTTGCGGGAGAGGAGTTCGACGTGGATCTTGGCGAGGGCGGCAGCCCCCTGCTCCCCCCGGAGCTCACGGTCTTCACCCGGACGGTGCTCTTCCGCTATCCCCGGCTTCTGACACAATAATCATCTCTCTATATACATTTGAACAACAGGAGGAAAACAATGGATTTCCAGCGCATCAAAAAGTCCGCGGAGGCCTATGGCCCCGCCATGAATACCTTCCTGCGGGAGCTGATCGCCAAGCCCGGCGAGAGCTGCGGCGAGGAAGCCCACGCCAAGCGCATTCTGGCGGAGATGCAGGCCCTTGAATACGACGAATGCATCATCGACCCCCAGGGCAACGTCATCGGCGTCATCGGCCAGGGCGAAAAGCTCATCGCCTTCGACGGCCACATCGACACCGTGGGCATCGGCCTGCCCGAAAACTGGGAGTTCGACCCCTACGAGGGCTTTGAGACCGAGGACACCATCGGCGGCCGGGGCGCCTCCGACCAGCTGGGCGGCATCGTCTCCGCCGTTTACGGCGCGAAGATCATGAAGGATCTGGACCTCATCCCCGAGGGCTACCGTGTCATGGTCACCGGCACCGTTCAGGAAGAGGACTGCGACGGTCTCTGCTGGCAGTATATCCACAATGTCTCCCATGTGACGCCGGAGTTCGTGGTCTCCACGGAGCCCACCGACGGCGGCATCTATCGGGGCCACCGGGGGCGCATGGAGATCCGGGTGGACGTGAAGGGCGTTTCCTGCCACGGCTCCGCCCCCGAGCGGGGCGACAACGCCATCTTCAAGATGGCCGACATTCTCCAGGATGTGCGGGCGCTGAACGAGAACGACGCCGGGGACGAGACCGAAATCAAGGGTCTTGTGAAGATGCTGGACAAGAAATACAATCCCGCCTGGGAGGACGCCAATTTCCTGGGCCGCGGCACCGTCACCGCCAGCGAGATCTTCTTCACCTCCCCCTCCCGCTGCGCCGTGGCGGACAGCTGCTCCGTGAGTCTTGACCGCCGCATGACCGCCGGCGAGACCTTTGAATCCTGCCTGCAGGAGATCCGGAATCTGCCCGCCTGCAAGAAATACGCCGACGACGTGACCGTCTCCATGTACACCTATGACCGTCCCTCCTGGACCGGCCTTGTGTATGAGACCGAGTGCTATTTCCCCACCTGGATCAACAAGGAATCCGCTCCCCACGTTCAGGCTCTCGCCCACGCCCACAAATCCATGTTCGGCGGGGAGCGCATCGGCGCCGAGCCCTCCCTGGAAAAGCGCACCGGCCGCCCCCTCATCGACAAGTGGACCTTCTCCACCAACGGCGTTTCCATCCAGGGCCGCTACGGCATC
>CAZQFN010000144.1:0-3603 GCA_964592685.1 uncultured Oscillospiraceae bacterium
TCCATATATTTATCCGCGAGATATGTGAATTGCTCGTCTGTAAACATTTGGTTTCTCCTTAAAAAGCTTTTCACCTGTAATACGCTTGAGGAGGCGGAATTGTTTCAAACGGGGGAAATTTTTTTGGGAAAAAACTCCCCCAGTCAGCTTCGCTGACAGCCCCCTCGGGGAGGGGGCCTTTAATGCCTCCCTCTTAGAGGGAGGTGGCTGCCCGCAGGGCCGGAGGGAGTTCACTCAAAAACCTCCCGGATGGTCTCCACAAAAAGACCCACGGCGGGGTTGGAGGATTCCCGGCGCCAGGCGGCCACATAGGGACGGGCGGTGTCCTCGCCGGGGATGCGCCGGAAGCGGACGTTCTCCGCATAGAACACGCGGCTGAGGGCCTCGGGCAGGATGGAGATGCCAAGACCCGCGCCCACCGCCAGCACCACCGCCTCCACCCGGTCATACTGATAGACCACGTTGGGCTCATAGCCGCGGGCGCGGCAGACCTCCCGCATCCGGTCATAGAGGGCAGGGCCGTCGGAGGGGGCGATGGAGATAAACCGCTCACCTCCCAGACGCTGAAAATCCAGAGGCAGCTCCGCCAGGGGGTGGTTCGCCGGGAAGACGAGACACAGATGGTCGCTGTGGGTGACCACATAGTCATAGGTCTTGCCCACGGGGACCATCTCCAGGGCGGCGAAATGGAAATCGTATTTATCGTCATTCATGGCCATGACCTGCTTCTGGCCGGGGGTGACATCGATGTCCACGGTGATATCCGGATATCTGGCGGAAAACCGGGCCAGCACCGCCGCCAGCACGGCGGAGGACGTGGTGAGGCTGGTGACGGCCAGATGGCCCCGGCCGCCCTGCTGGTCCTGGCGGAACTGGAACATGGCTTTGTCCGCCAGCTCCACAAGCTCCGAGGCCGCCGGGAGAAACCGCTCTCCCGCCTCCGTGAGCGTCACTTTATGGCGGCTGCGGGTGAAGAGTTTTCCTCCCAATTGCTTTTCCAGTTCGTTTACATGGTGGCTGATGAGGGGCTGGGTGACCCCCATGCGCCGGGCGGCCTCGGAAAAATTCAGCGTCCGGGCCACGGTGATGAAATATTTCAGCTGGGTAATGTCCATAAAACAGCCTCCCACACGCATGGTGATAAACATTTTTTATAACAAGAAAAATATTTCTTATATTACCATTGACGTAGGCAAAAAGCAAGTGGTATTATAATGATATTGTACAGAAACTGTGAAATGGAGCCCTATACACATGGCAGAAAACCGCAAGGACGAACACAAGAACGACGTAGAGATCGGTCCTCTTGGGAAGGACGGCGAAAAGCTCATCGCCTCCATCCGGGACGGGAACATGGTCGCCGTGCTGTCCGGAGCGGAGCTGATGTATACCTTCCTGTATCGGGGGGCGTATCAGTGCTTCATCCACCCGCTGGACGCGCCGGAAGGGCGCCACAAGGCCTGGCCTGTGAACGAACGGAACACCGCCATGCTCAAGAATCTGACGGCGGTGGCCGATCAGATCTTCGAGATCAGGTTCGCCGCAGACATGGACTTCATGGGCGTCATGGTGGCCGCCGAGCAGGGGATCATCCGCTTTCTGGACACACTCGGCACTCTGCCCGCCGAGGACTATGACTTTATGGCACCATTGGAAGAAGAACAAGGAGGAGTCTGATGAAAACCTACCGCTTCGACTGCCGCAGCACCCGCGGCGGCTTCACCGAATGGGCCGCCGTTCTGGAAGACGGGAAAGAGATCTCCCGCATTGACCGGAACGTTCAGGCCGAGACGGTGAGCGAGTTCCGCGCCCGTGTCGCCGCTGAGCTGGAGGCTCAGGGCTGCACCGCCGAACCCAACCAGTACGCACTGTAAAGGAGAGGAAGAAGAAATATGGATATGACCTATCTGATGCATCTTCCCCAGGGGAACGTGTTCCTCACAAAAGACGAGATCACCGCGAAGGTCGCGGAGATCCTGGAAAAATGCCCCAGCGAGCATACCTGCGCCTTCCGCGTCTGGTATGAGGGCTTTGAGGGCTGCGGCCGCCCCTCCGCGGCTGTCCGCACCATCATCGACGAGGCCATCGAGGCCACCGGAAACTGGGAAAACATCGGCCCCATGCGCTATGAGAAGTTCGGCGTCGTGAATCCCTCTTTCAAGAACAAGAACTACGCTGCCGCCGCCAAGGAGCTGAACGGCACCCCCATGGTGCTGCACATGTACCACCCCGGCAAGCACTATCAGGGCCCCGACGGCCGCATCTTCTGGATCGCCGTTGTGGAAGTGTTCGATATGCGCTGCTTCGAGTGGAAAGACGGCAAATACATCGGCCAGATGGTGGAAATCGATCCCTTCAGCGATTATGCCCGCCAGATGGTGGAAGTTCAGGTTTAAGGAGGCTGGGAGAACATGGCTAAAGAAAAAATCACTCACAGCATATGCGTCGGCGGCCCCATGGCGGTCCACACCGTGGACGGCGTCATCCGCCGCGTGCGCCCCATCGTTCTGACGGACGATGACGCCAAGGGCTGGGTCATCAAAGCCCGCGGCAAGGAATACACCCCCCAGCGCAAGACCACCATGAGCCTTCTCGGCTACTGCGAGAAGGACCGCACCTACGCTTACGACCGTCTGAAGTATCCCATGATCCGCGAGGACTTCATCGAGACACCCGACGGCAAGAACCGCAACACCGAAAACCGCGGCAAGAGCGGCTATCGCCGCGCTTCCTGGGACGAGGCTCTGAGTCTGGTCGCCCGCGAGATCAAGCGTCTGCACGCCACCTACGGCAAGGAGACCGTCACCGCCATCACCTCCTCCCACCACAGCTGGGGTCTGGTCGGCTATAAGATCTCCCTGTTCAACCGCTTCTTCAACATGATGGGCTACACCCGCATCATGGACAACCCCGACTCCTGGGAAGGCTTCCACTGGGGCACCCCCCACACCTACGGCTATTACTGGCGTCTGGGCGGCCCCGAACCCTTCGACATGCTGGAGATGGCCATGCAGAACGTGGAGACCATGATCATGTGGTCCCACGACCCCGACACCACCCGCGGCGGCTATTCCGCTCAGGAATCCGCTCTGTGGCGCTGGTGGATGAAGGAGATGGGCATCCAGTTCATCTATGTTGACCCCTTCAACAACTTCTCCTCCGTGAAGCAGGCGGACAAGTGGATCGCTCCCCGCATGGGCACCGACGCGGCCCTGCTGGAGGCCATCGCCTATGTCTGGATCACCGAGGACACCTATGACCACGAATACATCGCCCGCCACGGCCACCGCTTCGACGAGTGGAAGAACCACATTCTGGGTCTCGGCCCCGACGGCACCGCCAAGACCCCCAAGTGGGCCGAGGAGATCTCCGGCGTTCCCGCGGCGGACATCAAGGCCATCGCCCGTCGCTGGGCCGGCACCGTCACCACCGGCGGTTCCGGTATGCGCGGCGGCTTCGGCGGCGCCTGCCGCACCGTTGGCGGCACCGACTACGCCCGTCTGCTGGTGAGCCTGCTGGCCATGCAGGGCATGGGCAAGCCCGGCCGCAACATGTGGACCGGCACCTGCGGCGGCCCCATGAACTACAACTTCTGGTTCGGCG
>CAZQFN010000145.1:0-3566 GCA_964592685.1 uncultured Oscillospiraceae bacterium
ATATTCAGCTCAGGACCGTGTCGTCCTCGTCGATCCAGTCCTGGACGTTTACGATGAACACGCCGTCGTCGCCCCGGCGGGCGATAACGCGCTCGATGCCGGCGTTTATGATCATGCGGCGGCACATGGAGCAGGAGGTGGTGTCCTTCAGATATTCGCCGGTACGGGCGTCCCGGCCGGCGAGATAGAGGGTCGCCCCCAGCATGTCCCGGCGGGAGGCGGAGATGATGGCGTTGGCCTCCGCGTGGACGGAGCGGCAAAGCTCATAACGCTCGCCGGAGGGAATTTGAAGCTCCTCCCGGTGGCATACGCCCATGTCCGAGCAGTTGCAGCGGCCCCGGGGGGCGCCGTTGTAGCCGGTGGAGACGATCTCGTCGTTTTTCACGATGATGGCGCCGTAGGTGCGGCGCAGGCAGGTGGCACGCTCCCGGACAGAGTCGGCGATGTCCAGATAGTAATTGTCTTTCGTCTTGCGCTCCATGGGAAACCTCCGCAGAATAATCAGATTTTTTTCATTATATGGGATTTTTCTCCGATGCGCAAGAGGGTTTCAAATTTTGGGAAACTGTGATAGGATAGACCCATGGAAAAGAGAAATTATCAAAAAGACCTGGACGGGCTCATCGCCGGTCTGGGAGACAATAAGCCCACCCTGCTGCTCCAGGGCTGCTGCGGCCCCTGCTCCAGCTATGTGATGGAATATCTCACAAAGCACTTCCGGGTGACGCTGCTGTTTTATAACCCCAACATCCGCCCGGAGGCGGAATATGAAAAGCGGCTGGCCGCCCTGAAGCAGCTTCTGGCTTCCATGGAGCTGGCCTCCCCGGTGACGCTCATGGAAACCGGCTGGCGGGGAGAGGAGTTCATGGAGGCCGTCCGGGGTCTTGAAGCCGAGCCGGAGGGGGGAAGCCGCTGCCCGGTGTGCTTCCGTCTGCGTCTGGAGGAGACGGCGAAGATCGCCGCGGAGCGGGGTTTTGACTATTTCGCCACCACGCTCACCGTCAGCCCCCATAAAAACGCCCCCATGCTCAACTCCATCGGCCAGGCTCTGGCCCATGAATACGGCGTCCGCTGGCTGCCCTCGGACTTCAAGAAGCGAAACGGCTATCTCCGCTCCATCCAGCTGTCGAAAGAATACGGCATCTACCGCCAGGAATACTGCGGCTGCGGCCTGCCGGCGGGGGAAGGCGAGAGGGAGGTATAACGGGTTATGAGCAAAAACAAACGGACGATCCTTGTCTGCGCGCTGCTGCTGGTGCTTGTCTCTATCGGGGCCATGGCGGTGACGGTGAGCGCGGTCAGCCGGGGAATGCCCACGAGTCTGACGCCGGCGGAATTTTCCCAATACCCGGTCGCACCGGCCACGATGCTGGTCTGTGGCGCGGTCTTCGGGGCGCTGCTGTCTGTTCTGCGGCGCGCCGTCCCCCGGGAGAAAAAGCTCCTTCGCGGCATACTGGCCTATTGTATCGTGTGCTCGGTCCTTGCGGTCTTTGCGGCCGCCGGGATGTGGATATACGGCGCATGCCCCCCTTGACAATCCCGCATCGGGGGAGTAAGATGGGCATACAATCGAAAAGGGGAGCTGGGGCCTGACCCGGCTGAGATGAGGCGTATGCGTCTCGGACCCTGGAACCTGATCCGGATAATGCCGGCGTAGGAAGACAGCAGCGAGATTTATCGCTGGATGAGAGCCGCCGGAGGAGGATGAAAAAGTCCCCCGGCGGCTTTCCGTCTCCTCAAAAGAAAGGAGAAAGCCATGAAAACCATCACCACCCGCAAGCTCGTGGAGAGCGCCATGCTCATCGCCGTCGCCACGGTTTTGAGCCTCGTCAAGATCGACATGCCCATGGGCGGCGGCATGACGATCTGCAGCATGCTGCCCCTCATCGTGGTCAGCCACCGGTACGGCTGGAAGTGGGGCGCCGTCACCGCCTTTGTATACAGCGTATTGCAGCTCATGCTGGGCATGGACAATGTCCGCTATGCCTCCGGCTTTATGATGGCGCTGGGCATCATTTTCCTGGACTATATCGTGGCCTACACGGTCATCGGACTGTCCGGCCTGGGGGATAAGCTCTTCCGAAACCCCCGCGCCGCCCTGGCGGTGGGCATCGCCGTGACCTTTTTCCTGCGCTTTGTGTGCCATTTCGTCACCGGCGTGTGGATCTGGGACGCCCTCTGGCCCAACGGGTTGGGCATGGCCAGCGTGGTCTATTCCCTGGTCTACAACGGCTGGTACATGGCCGGGGAGCTGGTGCTGACGGAGCTTGCGGCCATGCTCGTGTATAAGCCTCTGGGCAAATACTTCCGCGGGGAAGATCTGAAATAAGTCCCGCGTTGAATATAGCACAGACCATAGGCCCCCTCTCCGAGGGGGCTGGCTGCGGAGCAGACTGGGGGAGTAAACTCCCTCCGCCCCTGCGGGGCACCTCCCTCAAAGAGGGAGGCTATGGGCGCTCAGACGACTTAATTACACCTCATCCACCGCAAGCGGTCCCTCTTCCCCTCAAGGGGGAGGCAGGGGCTGCTGCTTTTTTTTACTTTTCGGCACAAGATATAGTTTTTTTGGTTGACACGATTCCCAAAATTTTATATAATACACAAGTTGCAAAAGAGTTATTGCCAACTACGCCGGCGGGCTTCCTGCCGGTGATGAGTAATAAAAACGAAAGGATGTAAAGAACATGAAGCGTACCTATCAGCCCAAGAAGATCCACGCTCAGAAGGAGCACGGCTTCCGCAAGCGCATGTCCACCCGCAACGGCCGCAAGATCCTGTCCGCCCGTCGCGCCAAGGGCCGCAAGAGACTGAGCTACTGATTCCGTAGCACGAATCGAGTGGGGCTTTGAAATTTACTTCCTCGCTGAAAAACAACATTGATTTCCGCCGTGTTTACCGGAAAGGGGCAAGCGCCGTCCGGCCTTGTCTGGTGGTCTACGCCCGAAAGATAAAGGGCGATGAGAACCGTCTGGGATTCACGGTCACGGCTAAGGTGGGCAAGGCGCATACGCGCAACCGCGTGCGCCGCCGCCTCCGGGAGATCTACCGTCTGAACGAAGCCGGGCTGAAGGCCGGGTATGAGTTCGTGGTGGTGGCCCGGGTCCGTGCGGCGGAGGTCACCTATAAGCGGCTGGAAACGGAGTTTCTGTCCGCATGCCGGGAGCTGGGGGCGGCGCTGTGAAGCGGCTGCTGCTGGCTATTGTGCGTTTTTACAGGAAGTATATATCCCCGCTGAGACCGCCCTGCTGCCGGTTCATCCCCACCTGCAGCCAATACGCACTGGAGGCCATCGAGCGCTACGGCGCGTGGAAAGGCGGCTGGCTGGCACTGAAGCGCATCTGCCGGTGCCATCCGTTCCACCGAGGGGAACATGACTTTTACGACCCTGTGCCGTAAGTAGGAGAATACTATGTTAAAACAGATCGCCATACCCTTTGGTATGCTGCTGCTGTGGCTGTACAACTGGACCGGGAACTACGGCGTTGCCGTTATCCTGTTCGCCCTTGTGGTGAAGCTCATCATGCTGCCCTTCCAGCTCAAGAGCAAGAAGAGCATGATGCGCACCA
>CAZQFN010000146.1:0-3486 GCA_964592685.1 uncultured Oscillospiraceae bacterium
GATAGGTGGCGATCTGGTTGCCGGTGGTGTTGTGGGTGTGCAGATGGATGGGCAGTCCCACTTCCTGCTTCAGAACCTCCACCAGACGCTTGGCGCTGTAAGGCTTCAGAAGGCCGGACATATCCTTGATGCAAAGGGTGTGAGCGCCGAATTTCTCCAACTCCTTTGCAAATTTTACATAGTAATCCAGGGTATACTTATCACTGTGAGGATCGAGAATGTCGCCGGTGTAGCAGAGGGTGGCCTCCAGAAGCTTGTTCTGGTTCAGGACCTCCTCCATGGCGGTCTCCATGGAAGGCATCCAGTTGAGACTGTCAAACACGCGGAAGACGTCAATACCCTCCTGGGCGGCAGTCTTCACAAAGGCCCGGACAAGATTGTCGGGATAGGAAGCATAGCCCACCAGGTTGGAGCCGCGCAGCAGCATCTGGAAGGGGATGTTGGGGATCTTCTCCCGGAGCATCTCCAGCCGCTCCCAGGGACTCTCGTGGAGGAAGCGATAGGCCGTGTCGAAGGTGGCGCCGCCCCACATTTCCAGAGAGAAGGCGTCCCGCAGGATGTCGGCAGTGCCGTCGGCGCCCTTGACCATGTCGCGGGTACGCATGCGGGTGGACAGAAGGCTCTGGTGCGCGTCCCGCATGGTGGTGTCGGTGATGAGGAGCTTTTTCTGGTCCAGGACCCACTGCTGCACAGCCTTCGGACCCTTCTTGTCCAGCATCTCCTTGAGACTTCCCTCATAGGAAACGGGATTCCGCTGGACCGGGAACCGGGGCACATCGTACTGATGGCGCTCGGCGTTGGGGTTGGCCACCTGAATGTTCGCGATGTATTTCAGAACGCGGGTAGCCCGGTCGCCGCCGGTGGCATCAAACTCAAAGAGCTCGGGTGTCTCGTCGATGAACTTCGTGTGGCAGGCGCCCTTGCGGAAGGTCTCATTGGCGAGGATATTGGTGACAAAGGGGATGTTCGTCTTCACGCCGCGGACATGGACCTCATTGATGGCGCGGGCCGCGCGGCGGCAGGCACCGTCAAAGGTATTGTCCCAGCAGGTAACCTTGACGAGGAGACTGTCGTAATAGGGGCTGATGACCGTGCCGGTGGTGGCGTTGCCGCCGTCCAGACGGACGCCGAAGCCGCCGCCGGAGCGATAAGAAGTGATCTTGCCGTTGTCGGGGGCAAAGTTGTTTTTGGGATCCTCGGTGGTGACGCGGCACTGGATGGCATAGCCCTTCACATGCAGATCGTCCTGGGAGGTGAGTCCAATGTCGGGCGTGGAGAGCTCATGGCCCTCGGCCACCAGGATCTGGGCGCGCACCAGGTCGATGCCCGTGACGATCTCGGTGACGGTGTGCTCCACCTGGATGCGGGGGTTCATCTCGATGAAATAATAGCCGCCGTTTTTGTCCACCAGGAACTCCAGAGTGCCGGCGTTGGTATAGCCCACGGACTTCGCGATCTTCACCGCATCCGCCCGGATGGCCGCAATGACGGCGGGGTCCACGCTCCAGGCAGGGGTGTATTCCACCACCTTCTGATACCGCCGCTGGAGAGAGCAGTCGCGCTCGCCCAGATGGAAGAGATTTCCATGCTCGTCGCCCAGAACCTGGACTTCGATGTGCTTGGGCTCCACGAGGTATTTTTCAATGAAGATATCGCCGTTGCCGAAAGCCTTTTCCGCCTCGGAATGGACAAGTTCGTAAGCCGGGATGACCTCCTCTTCCCGGTCGCAGCGGCGCATACCGCGTCCGCCGCCGCCGGCGGCAGCTTTCAGAATGATGGGGAAGCCGTATTCCTTCGCCTTCTGAAGCGCCTCCTGCCCGTCCTTCAGCGGCTCCGTGGAACCGGGGATGATGGGAACGCCGCAGTTGATGGCCATTTCCTTGGCGGAAAGCTTGTCGCCCATTTTAGCCAGAATATCCGAAGAGGGACCGATAAACTTGATACCCGCCTCTTCGCAGGCGCGGGCAAAGTCCGCATTTTCGGAGAGGAAGCCATAACCGGGGTGGATGGCGTCCACGCCGCGCTTTTTGGCCAGCTCGATAATTTCCGGGATATTCAGATAAGCGCCCAGGGGGCTGTCATTCTCGCCGATGAGATAGGCCTCATCCGCCCGGGTGCGAAACAGAGCATAGGTGTCCTCCTTGCTGTAAATAGCAAGGGTATTCAGCCCCAGATCGTGGCAGGCGCGGAAGATGCGGATAGCGATCTCGCCGCGGTTGGCCACCATGACCTTGGTGAAACGTTTCGGTGCCATAACAGGTATTCCTCCTTGTTTATCGCTTTGCTTAATTATAGTATTACTTTCGTTAATTAACAAGCAAAATTATTCATTTGACAATGATACACACCAATGGTATGCTGATTTTACACAATCGGGAACCATTTCCCCAAATTCCACATTTTTGAACGGAGGGATTTATACGCCAAGTATCGAAAAGAGAAGAAGCTTCATCATCAACACAGTCTATGTCGCCATTCTCGTCGGCCTTGTGTTTCTGGTGTTCAAATACCTTCTCGGACTTTTGTGGCCCTTTATTCTGGCCGCCCTTTTCGCCTGGATCCTCCGGGCCCCCATCCGCTGGCTCACGGCCAAGTGCCATGTGAAATACACCATCTCCGTCACCATATGTCTGGCGGTGTTCTTTGTGATCGTGGCGACGCTGGCCGGTCTCATCACGGCGAAGCTGGTCACCTCGGCCTCAGATCTGGTGGGGGCTATCCCCTCTTTCTATACGAACCAGGTGGAGCCGGCACTGGCCTCACTGGCCGGCGAGATCGAGGACTTTGCCAACCATCTCAGCCCGGAGGCCTATGACTTCATCACCGATGCCCTCATGAACATCGCCACCTCCCTGAGCCAGGGCGTCAGCACCTTTTCCATGAAGGCCGTTGGCTGGGTCTCCAGCTTTGCCACAAAGCTGCCCAGCATGCTCCTCTCCGGCCTCATCTGCATCATCGCAACCATCTTCATGACCGCGGATTTCTCCCGGCTCACCGGCTTTGTCATGCGCCAGATCCCCGAGCAGCCCCGGCATCTTCTGCTGAAAGCCAAGGAGACCTTTGTGGTGGTCATCGGCAAATACATCCGGAGCTATGGCATCATCATGTGCGTCACCTTTGCGGAGGTGCTCACAGGTTTGCTCCTCATCCGCCAGCCGAATGCCGTTCTCATTGCGGCCCTGATCGCCATTTTTGACATTTTCCCCATCGTGGGCGCGGGTCTGATCCTGCTCCCCTGGGCGCTCATCTCCCTGCTGGGCGGCGCCATCGGCAAGGGTCTGGGCCTGCTGGCCCTGTGGATCGTTGTGATGGTGGTGCGCCAGATTCTGGAGCCCCGCGTGGTGGGCCATCAGGTGGGCCTGCATCCGGTCGTCACCCTCATGGCCATGTTCGTGGGTTCCAAGCTCTTCGGTGGTCTGGGCCTTCTGGGGCTTCCCATCGCCTGCGCCATCATCAAGAGTCTGGACGACACCGGCGTCATCCACT
>CAZQFN010000147.1:0-3449 GCA_964592685.1 uncultured Oscillospiraceae bacterium
ACCATGGTGAACGCCACCCGCGGCGGCCGCGGCTACTTCCATGTGGTCGATTCCGTCATCAACTGGAGCGGCGATGCCGATACCACCCTCATCTCTGTGGGCGGCCCCAACTCCTGGACCGGCGCGGCCATGTATGTGGAAGTGGACGCCGAATCTGCCTTCCCCACCGCTTTCTCCGTGGCTGTGGCGGGCGACTGCTATGAATCCATCCGCGGCTGGAACGACGATGTCCTCGGCTATGAGTCCAATTCCGTCCTGTATCTGGACATCGACCAGGTCATCGATGTGAAGATGGACTGCACCGATACCGTCACCTGCTCCTTTGCCATGGTGGGCGTTACCGATAAGTTCTATGCTACCGGCAACGTGGTCTTCCTGGATGAGGCAGGCGCCTATGTATACACCGGTCTGGATGAGAACGGCGCTCTCTACAACGCCGAGCTCGCCGCTGTCACCGCAAACGGCGACGGCACCGCCACCGTGGTCTATACCATGGCGGACGGCAGCACCATGACCTATCTCAACCTGCCTTTCGCCGGCTGAGGCTTTTCCCCTTAACGCGCAAATCCTCCCCCGAACTGTGAACTGTTCGGGGGAGGATTTTTTTATATGGAATATGCATTTTATCCCTCCACGGGGGGACGAAGCCATTTTTCCCGCTTCAGGCGGATGACGAAGAGTATGCCCCGGAGACACAGCTCCGCGCACATGGCGGCCCACACGCCGATGAGTCCCCCAAACCCAGCCAGCAGAATGGACAGGGGGATTCGCAGCCCCCACATGCTCACCAGGGAAAGAACGCTGGGAACCAGGGTGTCGCCCGCGCCCCGCATGGAACCGGCGGCGGTGATGGCCACGGAATAGAGTGGCTCGGCAAATGCCTCGATGCGCAGCACCCGCACGCCCAGCGCCTGCACCGCGGCCACCGGCGTGAGGATGGACATCATGGCCGGGGCCAGGAAGAACATGAGCACGGCCGCGCCGCCCATGACCAGAAGCCCCAGGGCCACGCACATCCAGGCCATCTGCCGGGCGATGTCCTTTCGGCCTGCGCCAAGGCTCTGGCCCACCAGCGTGGTGGCGGCGGCGCCGATGCCATAGCCGGGCATATAGCAGAAGCTCTCGGCGGTGTTGGCCAGGGAATGGGCCGCCACGGCGGTGGTACCCAGGGGGGCCACGATGCCGGTGGAGACGATATAGGCCAGATTCAGAATGGTGTGCTCCCCGGCAACGGGCAGGGAGATGGCCATGGCCTTGCGGAAGCAATTCCGCTCCAGCCGCCAGACGTCGCCTTTTTTCAGCCGCAGCCGGGGCGAACGGAAACACAGCGCTCCCGCCATGAAAAGGCCGGTGACGACCTCTGCCAGGGCGGTGCCCAGACCGGCTCCGGCCACGCCCATGCCCGCGCCGGGCAAGAGGATGGATACCCCCGGAAAAGTGATGGTCCGGGCGGGGAAGATGAGAAAGGCGTTGAAGAGAACGTCCAGCGCGCAGAGGAAAATATTCAGGAGACTGGGGGTCTTCATATTCCCGCTGCATTGGAGAATGGCGCCGGCCATCTGGCGCAGCTGGGCAAAGGGGAGGCCAAACGCATAGAAAAGGAAATAGGCGGAGGCATCGGCGGCCACATCCTCCGCGCCCCCGAGCCAGCGGGGGAGAGGGCGGCTCAGTCCTGCCCCCAGGGCGCAGAGGAGGAGACCGAAAAGAATCGCGGTCAGGAGCCCCTGACGGGTGACGCTTCTGGCTTCCTCATACTGCTCTGCGCCCACCAGATGGGCCACCTGGACGGAATAGCCCGTGGCCATGGAGACACACAGGCCGTTCATGAGCCAGGTGGAGGCGATCACAAGGCCGATGGCGGCGGAGGCGTTCTCCCCCAGGGAGCCAACCATGGCCGCGTCGATATACTGCATCACGATGGAGCTGATCTCCGCCAGAATGGCGGGGACACTCAGGGCGATGACCATTTTCATCAGTGTCCATCGGGAGGGGGTGCCGGGGCGATTCAGTTCTGCAATAAAGCTTCGGGTCACGGGGCCCCTCCTTTCGGATGAAATATTCCCAATTATAGCAGGTTTATCCGGGCGGGACAAGATTCTCCCTTGCATCCCGGCGGAAGGCGTATTATAGTAAGGAAAACTGTGTTTTTTGGAAGGGGTGGTTTCCTTGGAACAGAAGACCCGGCGGTCTGCAGCGCTGCTGCCTGTGGGCATGATATTGCTCCAAAGCGTGCTGTATGGCTTCGGTGATCCCATCTCCAAGGCGGCCTATGAGACCACGCCGCTGTTCACCCTTCTGACGCTGCGGTATTGCATGGCGTTTGCCGCCCTGTGGCTCCTGTGGGGGAAACGGGTGGTGATCCATCTGAAGACCACCCCGGTGCGCGCCTGGCTTCTGCCCGGCTGTGCCATCGGACTGAGCTATGTTCTGTCCAATCTTGCGCTCACGCTGGCGCCGGCCACCTCGGTGGCATTCCTGCGCTCGCTGGCCACGATCCTGACGCCCCTTCTGGCGCTGATCCTCTATGGGCGGCGTCCCGGCTGGAAGCATGTGGCGGTCCAGTTTCTGACGCTGCCGGGGCTCTGGCTCCTGTGCGGGGCCGGGGGACTGTCCCGTTTTGGCGCGGGCGAGGCGGTGGCCATCCTGTCGGCGGTGTTTATGGCGGCGGCCCTCGTGCTGGGACAAAACTCCCTCCGGACGGTGGACCCCATTACTCTCACCACCATGCAGAGCGGCTGCTCCGCCCTGTTTGCTCTGGTGTGCGCCCTGTTTATGGAGGGCGGCGTCCGGGCCGGGTCTGTCACGCCGGACGTCTGGGCCGTGATTTTCTATCTCGCCATTTTCTGCACGCTGGCGGGTTATCTGCTCCAGAACAAGGCCCTGGAGAAAATCTCCGCCCGTTCGGTGGCGCTGCTTCAGTGCCTGTGCCCGGTGGTGACGGCGGTGTTTTCCTTCCTGCTGCTGGGGGAGAAGCTCACCCCCACGGGCATGGCAGGCGCGGCCATTATCCTCCTGTGCGTAGCGGCGGAATCCCGGATGGGAGAATGACCATAGCAAAAAGGACTGTCCCGTGAAGGACAGTCCTTTCTGCTTGAGTATGAGAGAGTGGAGTGGTGTTATTCTGCGATGGTTTCGGTATTCTTTTTGGCCATAGCCTTCTGCAGCCAGTCCTTGCCGTCCACAAAGCGGGAGACGATGAAGGAGACCACATAGTCGCCGGAGGAGTTGATCATGGTTGCGGGGGGATCCACCAGGTTGCCGATGGTAACCAGAATGGGGAAGGCCAGAGCCATCTGCTCGGGGAAGAAGATGGAGCAGATGATATACTCGCCGATGTAGCCGCCGCCGGGGACGCCGCTCATGCCCACGGAGGACAGCACGGCCACGAGAATGATGGGGATGAGCATATTCCAGCCCAGATCCTGACCGAAGACGCCGAACACAAAGGC
>CAZQFN010000148.1:0-3406 GCA_964592685.1 uncultured Oscillospiraceae bacterium
CCGGAACTGGGCGATGTAGTTCTGGAGAATGGCCCGGTTCATTTCCAGGCGCTGGATATAACCCGACAGATTTCCGTGGTTCTGGATGACCACGGGGGAGCTGCCGGTGAAGAAGCCGATGCCGATGCAGACCGCGCCGGCCACAAGGCACAGAAGAGCGATGCCGCTCACGATTCGCCAGATTTTATTCATCAACGGTCACCTTCTTTCCCAGAAGTTCGCCGCAAAGCCACTGCACGCCGCGGACGTACAGCCGCACCAGCCGGCTGGCCAGCCACACGCCGCCCCAGAGGATCACGAGGCCGACAGCCAGCACCAGAAGGGCCGCGCCGAATATCAGCACCGCGTCCGCCATGTAGCTTATGCACCACAGGCCGCCCACGAAGACCAGCCAGGCGCCCACAAGACCGGCGGCACCGGGGGCAAGACACACGGCGATGAGGGCCAGCGCCGCCGCGGCCAGGGGCACACCGATGGCGATCATCACAAGAATCAGCACCGCGATGCCCGCGCCCAGCGGCATGGAGCGCTCGTAATAGGTCTCCGGCTCCGGGAAATCGGGCTCCGGGAGAGGCTCCGGCTCCGCGGCCGGGGAAGCGGCGGGGGCGTCCGCCTTTGTCTCCGCGGAGACAGGGGGGGCTTCCGCGGGCTCCTCTTTCAAGATGGGGACCTCAAAGGTGGGCAGATCGCCCCATGGATCCTCCTGAGTCTGGGTGAAGGCGGCCCGGGGCTTCGCGGCGGAAGCGGGGGCCTTGGGCAGATTGCGGATATTGCCGGGCTCGTAGTTCCGGCT
Source organism: uncultured Oscillospiraceae bacterium (assembly GCA_964592685.1). Lineage (GTDB taxonomy): Bacteria > Bacillota > Clostridia > Oscillospirales > Oscillospiraceae > CAJOIG01. The sequence continues at coordinate 794 of CAZQFN010000148.1, forward strand.
GAGCGCAATGGCGGCGCGGGTGGGGGAACCGAGCTGCTCGATGAGAGCGGTCTCCCCTGCCTCGCCCGCGGCATCGAATATATCGCCGTAATGGCGGATCGCCAGTTCGCGGTCCTCCTCGGTCATGAAGACCAGAAGGCGCCGGAGTTCGGCCAGATAACGCTGTTTGTTCAAAGAAACACCTCCGGTGGAAAAGCGTCTGTTTGGGGCTTTTGAGCCGATTGGGCGGGAACGGCCCCGAAAAAGGGCGGGCCCAATTCCACGAGTCTATTATATTCACAAAAAATCGCCCGGTCAAGCCCCGAAACCTTGACAATGCTCCCCCGGGTATATAAAATATATAGGATTAAAGGAGAGTGGATAATTATGGCTAAAGATAAACAGGTCGCTCAGATCACTTCCATGGAGGACAATTTCGCCCAGTGGTACACCGACGTCTGCACCAAGGCGGAGCTGGTGGATTATTCCGGCATCAAGGGCCTTTTCATCCTGCGCCCTTACGGCTATGCCATCTGGGAAAACATTATGAACGTGCTGGATACCAAGTTCAAGGCCACCGGCCATGAAAACGTGTCTATGCCCATGCTCATCCCCGAGTCTCTGCTCCAGCGGGAGAAGGACCACGTGGAGGGCTTTGCGCCGGAGTGCGCCTGGGTCACTCTGGGCGGTTCCGAGGAGCTTCCCGAAAAGCTCTGCATCCGCCCCACCAGCGAGACGCTGTTCTGCGATCACTGGAGCCATGTGCTTCATTCCTGGCGCGATCTGCCTATGAAATACAACCAGTGGTGCAGCGTGCTCCGCTGGGAGAAGACCACCCGCCCCTTCCTGCGCGGCCGTGAGTTCCTCTGGCAGGAGGGCCACACCATCCATGCCACCGAGGAAGAGGCCCGGGAAGAGACGCTCCAGATGCTGGAGATCTATGCCGACACCTGTGAGAACTATCTGGCAATGCCCGTGGTTCGCGGCAACAAGACGGAGAAGGAAAAATTCGCCGGTGCCGAGGAAACCTATACCATCGAGTGCATGATGCACGACCACAAGGCGCTCCAGTCCGGCACCAGCCACTATTTCGGCGACGGCTTCACCCGCGCCTTCGATATCACCTTCCAGGGCAAGGACAACAAGGTCAACTATCCCCATCAGACCAGCTGGGGCATGTCCACCCGTATCATCGGCGGTCTTATCATGACCCACGGTGACAACAACGGTCTCGTCCTGCCCCCCCGCATTGCCCCCATCCAGGTCATCGTGCTGCCCATCGCGGCCCACAAGCCCGGCGTGACCGAGGCGGCGGAGGCCATCGTGGAGCGGCTGAAGGCCGCCGGCGTCCGCGCCAAGGGCGATTTCTCCGATAACAGCGCCGGCTGGAAGTTTGCCCAGTACGAGATGAAGGGTGTGCCCCTGCGCATCGAGATCGGCCCCAAGGATCTGGAAAAGGGCCAGTTCGTGGCCGCCCGCCGCGACAACGGCGAAAAGGTCTTCCTGTCTCTGGACGAGCTGGAGACCGCCGTGGCCGACCTGCTGGACAAGGTCCATGAGGGTATGTATCAGAAGGCCAGGGAGAATCTGGAGCAGCACACCTGGCCCGCCACCACCGTGGAAGAGGTCAAGGAAAAGGGTCAGAACGGCTTCGTGAAGACCATGTGGTGCGGCGACCGCGCCTGCGAGGAGAAGATGAAGGAGCTGGCCGGTGTGTCCAGCCGCTGCATCCCCTTCCAGCAGGAGACCATCGGGGATGTGTGCCCCTGCTGCGGCAAGCCCGCAAAGAAGATGGTCGTCTGGGGCGTGGCCTACTAAGGATATAATCCAACGAGGGAATCCAAACGGAGTCCCTCGTTTTTAATTTTTTGGAAACTTTTTGAAATCCGGTTCGTCATAAAGGCATGGACAAAATAAAACAGGAGGAACTGCCATGAAAAAGTTTGTATGTCTTTTGCTCGTCATGGGAATGATGCTGGGCCTGTGCGCCTGCGGCGGCAGCGCCAAGGGAACGGGGGCCTATGATCTTGCAGCGATGGAACCCGCCGCCATGGCGGAGGAGGCCTTTGAATCGGAAGTGGCTTATAACACATCCCAGAGTTACAGCGTGGGATCCACGGCCGGAGACGCGTCCGATGCGGCGGTAAACCGGGATTTTGACAGCGAGAAGATCATCTATTCCTGCTATGCGGAGATCGAGACGCTGACCTTTGAGGAGAGCTGCCAGGAGATCACAAAGCTGATCGCCCGGTATGGCGGTTTTCTGGAGTCCAGCACCGTCAGCGGCCACAATTATAACTATGCGGGCCGCCGCAGCGCCGAATATGTCATCCGCATCCCCCGGGAGAGCTTTGAAGAAGTGACGGGCAGTCTCTCCAACATCGGAAATGTCCCCTACTGCTCCATCAGCGCCGAGAACATCACCTCCCAATACCGGGATACGGAGAGCCGTCTGGCCACCTATCAGGTGGAGGAGGACCGCCTTCTCTCCATGCTGGAAAAGGCGGAGACCGTGGCCGACATGCTGGAGATCGAGTCCCGTCTGTCGGATGTGCGTTATAACATCGAAAGCCTCACCACCACCATCCTGGGCTGGGACAGTCTGGTGAGCTATTCCACGCTGACCATCTATCT
>CAZQFN010000149.1:0-3317 GCA_964592685.1 uncultured Oscillospiraceae bacterium
GTCGCCGCCGTCGGGAGTCGTGGTGCCGTCGCCGCCGTCGGGAGTCGTGGTGCCGCCGCCGTCAGGAGGCGTGGTGCCGCCGTCAGGAGTGTCGGTAGGTATGGTGTCACTGATGCTGTCGGGTGCGGCATCTTCCGTAGCAAAAGCGGAAATGCTTACGCCGCCCATGAGAGACAGCACGAGAGACAGAAGCAGGAATAAACTGATGAGTTTCTTCATTGCGATCCTCCCCTTTTTGTTTAGTTCTATTCCTTATAAAACAAAAATATATTAGCATATCTTTAACGAGATAGCAAGAAAAGATTGGCAATTTTAGCTGATTTTTGAATTTTTTTTGAACAGAAATTTGTTAGATTAAACATTGTTAATGAATATTAACGAATTATAATATAAAAAGACCGGAAAAGGGGGTGCGGCACCTCTTTCCGGTCTTTATGGTGGAATAGTTTAATTTGAACAGGCTTCGTCCAGTCGGCTCAGTTCCTCCAGAAGCGGCTGGCAGATATTCTCCACGGCCCCGGGTTCGGTGAACAGGCGGAGACCGGCATTTTCCAGAACGGTGAAATACCCCTCCTCATAGGCCCCCCGGGCCAGAATGGCGAGATAGCATTCCGCGGCGGCGGAGAAATCCTCCTGCGCCATGGTCCAGAGCTGGATGGAGGCCAGCGCGGAAACGGCATAGCTGATGTAGTACAGCGGCGCTTCGTAGTTGTGAGAAATATACATCCAGTCATAATTGATGTCTCTGGATTTTTCCAGTCCGTATTCCGCATAGATGGATGAAAACAGCTTGTTGATCTCATCCAGTGTAAGATCGGGATTTTCGTAGATCCGGCGCTGGAATTCATCCTGGATGCAGCCGTCCAGAACTACTTCTATGAACCCGCCCAGCGTGATGAAACGGGCAATATCGGCGCCGTCGGTGAAGATGTCGTCATACTGTTTCGTGGAAAGGATCTCGAGGCCGGTGGAGTGGATCTCAAAAAGGTCATAGCTTCCCGTCGCGGTGAGAAGGTTGGGGATGGGGTGATAGTATGCGTCGGCAAAGTGGCCGAACTCGTGAATCAGGGTGGGGAAGTCATAGCAGTCGCCCGCGAGACCGGCATAGATAAAGGGGCTTCGGTAATAGGCAAGCTGGGTGGTATAGGCGCCGGACTGGCAATTGGGCTCGGAGCAGAGCTCATAAAGGCCGCGGTCGGTCATAAACTCCCAGACGGCGGTGAGGTCTTCCCCGAAGAGGGAGAGCGTTTCGCCCAGGGCGGCGATGAGTTCATCCTCGTCCATGACGGGGGTGGGGATGTCATAGGCATACCACAGATCGCTGTAATAGAGATTCTCGTAATACCAGGCGGAGAAATCCTTTACCGCGTCGCACAGGGTCTGGGCGTCCTCGGCGGTATAGTCCCGGCCGTAGATGTATTCATAAGCGTAGTCGGCATAGCTGTCATAGCCCCAGAGCTCCGCAAGCTCGGTGCGGATATCCACAAGCTCCAGGAAAATGGGGCCGACAAGGTCGTTGACCGCGGCTTTCAGACCATAGCTCACTTCCCGGTAGCCCTCCAGATCGTTGCTGTATAGGTTGTCGCCGGGGAAGCCGTTGAGCTTTTCAAAGTCCCAGGGCTCTCCGAGATAGGAGTAGGTGACGGTTTCCGTTGCGGAAGCAATGGTTTCATAGTATTCGTTTATGAGTTCGGATTCCTGATTGGTAAGCTCCGATTCCCGGTCGGTGACGGCTTCGTATTCCGCCAGAACAGCCGCGGCATCCGAGCCGACATGAGAGGAAAACGCTTCCGCCAGAGGGCCTTCCAAAAGCTGGCGGCAGGCCTGGGAGAGAGCGTCCGATACTTCGGACAGAAGCTTATCGCAATAGAGGCTTTCGTCCGACCAGTATTCGTCCGTAACGTCGGTGCTGAACCGGATGTAGGCAATGGTGTCCAATGTGTCGATATAGGACAGCTCGGTATAGAGATTGTCATATTGCGCGAGAACGGCCTCGGTATCTCCCTCGTCTGCCAGGGCGTACAAATCATCGAGCCCGGCGTAGAACAGGGTCGGGTCATAGTGTTTGTAATCCATGTCCTCCCAATCGACTTCGGTGGGGATGGCCCGCTCCGGAAGCCGGATGTCGGCTATGACAGGCGCGGCATAGTCTTCGCTGAGAACCGGTTCGGGCTCCCCGCCGGGAAGGGCGGCGGAGAAAAAATTCAGCACCATGGACAGGATGAGAAGGATATTGGAAAACGGATTCATAAATTATACCTCGAATTGGATTGGTTGGCAGAAACATCCGCCTGCATCATATCACAGATTGTTGCAAATTAAAATATTGTTTGCTATACTGGAATACAGTATACATAAGCCAGGTGCACAATGAGTATTAAAGATATAACGCCGGAAAAACAGAATATCATCAGCTTTTCGCTTATGGGCCCGGAAAGCGGCGCTCCCTGTCTGGTGGATTCCAGCGACGGGAAGATCACCCGCATCCGCCCCTATTTCTATGATACGGAATACACGGACAAGCACTGCAACCCCTGGAAGATCGAGGCCAGAGGCTCCACGTTCCGCGCCCCGGACCGGGTGACCATCACCCCCTTTGGGCTGGGGTACAAGAGCCGTGTCTATTCCCCCAACCGCATTCTTTATCCCATGAAGCGTGTGGACTGGGATCCCAAGGGAGAGCGCCATCCCGAAAACCGCGGCAAGTCCAAATATGTCCGCATCAGCTGGGACGAGGCCACACAAATCGTGGCGGACGAGCTTGTGCGCATAAAGGAGACCTACGGCCCGGAGTCGGTTCTCTGCGAGGCGGATATGCACGGCGAGGGCAAAAACGTTTCGCCCGCCCACGGCTGCCCCAACCGACTGCTGTCGCTCATGGGCGGCTATACTCTCCAGATGCGTAATCCCGATTCCTGGGAGGGGTGGTTCTGGGGCGCCAAGTATGTCTGGGGCTGCGAGCCGGTGGGCCAGATGGCCCCTCAGGCGAACCTGTTCCCGGATATTGCGAAGCATTCCACCATGCTGCTGTTCTGGGGCTGTGACCCGGAGACGACGCCTCTGGGCGTTGTGAGCCATATGCCCAGCCGCCTGTGCTACTGGCTGGGGGATATCGGCATCGGCCAGGTCTATATCTGCCCGGACCTGAACTATGGCGCGGCGGTCCACGGGGACAAGTGGATCCCCATCCTGCCCAACACCGACGCGGCCCTTCAGCTGGCCATTGCCTATGTGTGGATGACAGAGGGGCTGTATGACGAGGAATACATTGCCAGCCATTCCTATGGCTTTGACAAGTTTGAGGACTATGTCATGGG
>CAZQFN010000150.1:0-3300 GCA_964592685.1 uncultured Oscillospiraceae bacterium
CCATTTGGTGACGGCGTTTTCAAAGGTCTGCTGGGCCGCCTTCTGCTGCAGCTCCCGCTCGGCGGCGGTAAATTCCTCCCCCGGGGCCACGGGGCGGCGGTAGTCCGGGTTTTCAAACCAGGGGAAAAACAGGGGCTCAAAGTCGCTCTCCCCCCGCACCGCCGCCTCCCACAGCCGGTGGAACTCGTCAAAGCCGTTGGCGGTGCTCTCCACGATCACCATGGTCTCCGGCTCCGCGGGCACGGCCTGGAGAATGCCCGTCCAGGTGGCGGTCTTGTCCCCGCCCCAGAAGGCGAACTCCGAGAGATGGACGTTTTGCAGCGTGTCGCTTCGGCCGATGCCGCTGCCGCCGGCGGTCTGGCACCGGATGCGGCTCATGAGCCCGGGGTTTTTCGCCTTCTTCTCCGGATCCCGCTCCGGGCTCTCAAACACCAGCTCCCGGGCGTTGGAGTTGCGGTGCAGAGGCCGCTCCTCCTCCGGCAGACGCTCGAAAAACAGCTTCGACATCTTGAACAGATTCGCCGTGGAATCCTCCCGATGGGCCACCACCAGAGAATTCACGTTCTCCCGGGTGGCCGTCCGCTGAAAGATGAGAGCCTCCGCCAGGGTGGAAAATCCCAGCTGCCGGGCCTTCAGGATGATGACCCGCATGGGCCGGCCCGCCGCCCGCTGGGTCTCCAGCGCCTCATACAGCCGCTCCTGGGCGGGGTTCAGCCGGAGGGGCACGATGCGGGCGTCCTTGGTGCGGATGAAGAGATTTCGCTCCATATACTCCCGGGCGTTCACCACAGCGCAAGACCTCGCTCTCCGGCTCTTCCTGCTTCAAACACGGTGCATTCCGCACCCGCGCCGCAGGGACGCCGCCGGTATTTGACCAGAATATACTGGCAGGCCCGGAGCATTTCCCGGTCATTTCCTATATCAACCCAGACAGAAAACCGGCATTCATTGCATTTATCTCTCATCGCCACACCTCCGTCGCTTTTTGCAATTTCGCTCATCGCAACTATGTTCTATCACAGTGACTCACAAATTGCAATACTTTTTTCTTGCAATTCGCAAATTTTTATGATAGGATGAGTCTGGAAGATTGAGCATGCCTTATAAAGGCCCCCTCCCCGAGGGGGCTGTCGCGAAGCGACTGGGGGAGTCAACTCCCTCCGTCATGGCTTCGCCATGCCACCTCCCTCTCAGAGGGAGGCTCATATAAAAAGGAGTAACACCATGGATCTTGAACTTCTGGGCGCCCGCCTGAAATCCGCCCGTAAGCTGCGGAAAAAGACGCTGGAGGACGTGGCCCACGCCCTGGGCATGAACAAATCCACCGTCCAGCGCTATGAGACCGGCCAGATCGCCAAGCCCAAAGAGCCCATCGTCCGGGCCATGGCGGAGTATCTGGCGGTGAACCCCCGCTGGCTCTCCGGGGAAGAGGAGCGGATGGAGCCCTATGACACCGAGCGGGAGATGGAGCGCTATCTCTATCTGCTGGAGACCCGGCCCGAGCTGCGCGCCCTGCTGAAGAGCGTGGACGGGGCTAGCCCCGGGGATGTGAAGGCCGTGATGGATTTCTTCCTGGCCCTGCGGGGGCGCGATGGCTGATTACTACATCCGGCGCCTCCCCTTCCCCAACCGCAGCGTCAAGGCCGTCACCTTCCCCAACGACGACGGCACCTTCGATATCTATCTGAACACCCTCTATCCCGAGGGTGAGCTTCGCTCTGCCCTGGAGCATGAGCTGCGCCACATCCGGCTGGACCACTTCTATTCCGAAAAGCCCATCGCCCAGAAGGAGCGGGAGGCGGACGGCCTTCCCCCGGAGGCGGCGGAGACCCATGCCATCCCCCTGTTCTCCTCCCCGGAGGCGCTGGCCGCCTGGATGCTGAAGCGCTGACAAATGAAAACACACCCCCGACCGGTACCGGTCGGGGGTGTGCTGCATACATTTATAAATTCACGTTTTCTTCCGCTCCCCGGCATGGATGCCGGAGAAGGTGAAATAGGCCACGTCGGTGCCCAGCTCGTCCGTCACGGTGACGGAGAAGAGGCACGTCCGCCGGCCGGAGCGGATCTCCCTCGCCTCGGCGATGAGGCGCTTTCCCTTGGCGGGGGCCAGAAAATGGCTGTCCGCCGAGGCGGTGACGAAAACGTCCTTGTCGAAATTCGCGCAGATGCCAAAGGCGAAGTCCGCCAGGGTGAACACCGCGCCGCCCATAACGATGCCCAGGGTGTTCATGTGCCGGGCGTCGATGTCAAAGTGACAGCGGCAATAGTCCGGCCGGATCTCGTCGATGACCACGCCGGTCACCTCCGTGGCATAAACGGTGGTCTTGAATATCTCCGTAGCCCGCTCCACGTCGGTCATAGGTCTGTCCATGCTCACTGCTTTCCCTGCTCCTTTGCCCATTCCTGCATGCCCGCTTTCCAGTCCCCGGAGAGGATGGCCTCCTGCAGCTTTTTCAGCTTGGGATCGTCGCTGGTCATGGCGATCCGCCGGAAGCGCACCTGCTGATTCACGGCGATGATCAGCCCCAGCCCCAGCAGGCCCAGCCCCGCATAGAGGCTCCAGGTCCGCCAGAAGCCGGCGATGAGCAGAAACAGCGCCATCACGCAAAGCCAGAAGTTCCGATAGATGAGATTGGTCAGGATGCCCATGAAAAACAGCCCCATGGGATAGCGTGCTTTCTTTTCCTTTTTCTTTCCGCTCACAGCGTCCACCTCGCAAATTGTTTTTTCCCAGTATACCACACCGGCCCGGGATGTGCAAACCCCGCCGGCCTCACATCCGCATCTTCTCCACCAGCTCCCGGTATGCGCCGGGGTGATACCGGTCGGGACGGATGCGGTTGTTGTCTTCCCAGTCCTCGATATAGCAGACCAGCTCGTCCGTGAGGATGGTCACGAACCGCGCCTCCACCAGCTCCCCCAGCGTGGCCACGTCAAACTCCCCCATGCGCATCACCACCAGCGCCTCCGCGCATCCGTCGTCGTCCGCGGCCATGCCCAGATCGTAATACAGCAGCCGGGCCTCCTTGCTCATCAGCAGAAACCGGGCGCTGCTCACCACCGCCCTCGCAAACATTCGTCTTGCCGCCACGCAAAACACCTCCTCATAATTCCCTTTTCGCAACAACCCTATCCCAGTCAGCCCCAAATGTCAAGAGAAAAAATCTCCCCGCCCCCCATAGCCTCCCTCTCTGAGGGAGGTGCCCCGCAGGGGCGGAGGGAGTTTACTCCCCCAGTCTACCCCGCACCCCATAGCCTCCCTCTCTGAGGGAGGTGCCCCGCAGGGGCGGAGGGAGT
>CAZQFN010000151.1:0-3272 GCA_964592685.1 uncultured Oscillospiraceae bacterium
CTTCTCCAAGACGCTGGATATCAACGGCGTCGGCTACCGCGCTCAGAAGGAAGGCACCAACCTTGTCCTGAACATTGGCTACTCTCACAACGTGATCATCGCCGATACCGCCGATGTCACCACCGAGGTTCCCAATCCCAACCAGGTCATCGTCAAGGGCATTGACAAACAGAAGGTCGGCCAGTTTGCGGCCGATGTCCGCGCCAAGCGTCCCCCCGAACCCTACAAGGGCAAGGGCATCAAGTACGTCGACGAGGTCATCATCCGCAAGGAAGGCAAGACCGGCGCGAAGTAATAGGAGGAGTGCTGAGAAATGGTTACTAGACCCAATACGAAGGCTAAGCGTGACAGACGTCACTACAGACTGCGTTTCAAGATCAAGGGCACTTCCGCTCGTCCCCGTCTGTGCGTCTTCCGCAGCGAGAAACACATCTACGCCCAGGTCATTGACGATGTGGCCGGCACGACCCTGGTTGCTGCTGCCAGCAACGAGAAGGGTTTTGAAGGTCTGGGCTCCAACAAGGAAGCCGCCCGCAAGGTTGGCAACATGATCGCCGAGCGCGCCCTGGCCAAGGGCATCGACACCGTGGTCTTCGACCGTGGTGGCTATGTGTACCATGGCCGTGTGCAGGAGCTGGCTGACGGCGCCCGTGAGGGCGGCCTGAAATTCTGATCGGGAGGAGGAAACGAAAAAATGGCTTATCAGAATGATCGGCGTCCCCGCCGCAGAGAGGAGCAGGAAGCTCCCGAGTTTGTGGAGAAAGTAGTTTCCCTCAACCGTGTCGCCAAGACCGTTAAGGGCGGCCGCATCATGCGCTTCGCTGCTCTGTGCGTTGTGGGCGACGGCAAGGGCCGCGTCGGTTTCGGTACCGGCAAGGCCAACGAAGTCTCCGAGGCGATCCGCAAGGGCCTCGAGGACGCAAAGAAGAATCTCACCACCGTTACCCTCAGCGGTACCACCATTCCCCATGAGGTCATCGGTGAGTTCGGCGCCGGCCGCGTGCTGCTGAAGCCCGCTGCCCCCGGTACCGGTATCATCGCCGGCAGCGCTGTTCGTGTGGTCATGGAAGCCGCCGGTATCCACGATATCCGCGCCAAGTGCCTGCGCAGCAACAACCCCGGCAACGTCGTGGCCGCCACCATGGCCGGCCTGAAGGCTCTCCGCGGTCCCGAGCAGATCGCTGCTGTCCGCGGCAAGTCCGTCAGCGACATTCTGGGTTAAGGAGGGCGCTGCAATGGAAAAGAAGATCACCATCGAGCTCGTCAAGAGCCTGAACGGTCGTAACGACAAGCACATCGCTACCGCCAACTCCCTGGGCCTGCGCAAGATCGGCAACAAGACCGAGCAGCCCGATAACCCCCAGACCCGCGGCAAGATCGCCCAGATCGGTTATCTTGTCAAGGTCACCGAAGAATAAGGAGGGGTAACAATGGAAATTCATGAACTTTCCCCCGCTCCCGGCAGCCGCAAGGCAGCCTGGCGCAAAGGCCGTGGCTATGCCACGGGCAACGGCAAGACCGGCGGCCGCGGTCACAAGGGTCAGAAGGCCCGCAGCGGCGGCGGTGTCCGCGTTGGTTTCGAAGGCGGCCAGATGCCTCTGTCCCGCCGTGTCCCCAAGCGCGGCTTCAACAACATCTTTGCCAAGCCTCTGGAGGCTGTCAATGTTCAGGTCCTGAACGACCGCTTCGAGGACGGCGCTGTCATCGACGCGGAGACTCTGCTGGATTCCGGCATCCTCTCCAAGTGCGAATATGGCGTCAAAATCCTGGGCAACGGCGACATCACCAAGAAGCTGACTGTTCGTGCCAAGGCCTTCTCCGCTTCTGCGAAAGAAAAGATTGAGGCTGCAGGCGGAAAGGCTGAGGTGGTGTAAGTGCTTAAGACGTTTGCAAACGCCTGGAGAATCGAAGAAATCCGCAAGAAGATCCTCTTCACGCTGTTCATCATTCTCCTGTACCGGGTTGGCAACGCTGTTCCTGTGCCTTATGTGAACGTTTCCTATCTCCAGGAGTACTTCCAGTCTCTGGAGAACACGGTTCTCGGCCTGTACAACGTTATGTCCGGCGGCGCATTTTCCTCTGCAACGATTTTTGCGCTGTCCATTCAGCCCTACATTAACTCCTCCATCATCATGCAGCTCCTGTGCGTGGCTATCCCCGCTCTGGAGCGGATGAGCAAGGATCAGGGCGAAGAAGGCCGCAAGAAGATCGCGTCCATCACTCGTTATGTGACGGTCCTGATCGCTCTCCTGCAGGGCTTCGCCTACTATGTTCTCATCAAGAACAACGGTCTTCTGACCGCTGACGGCAGCGGCATCTGGGCGGCCATCGTCATCATCATGACCTTCACCGCCGGCTCCGCTCTCATCATGTGGCTGGGCGAGCAGATCACGGAATTCGGCATCGGCAATGGTATTTCCATCATCCTGTTTGCCAGCATCGTGAGCCGCTTCCCCTCCTCTGTCATCAGCACTGTCTCCGGTATCAGCACCGGCACCGTCTCCTGGTGGGCCGCCGTCCTGATGCTCATCGGTGCGATCGCCCTGATCGTTCTGATCGTCTTCGTCCACGACGCCGAGCGCCGCATTCCCGTGCAGTACTCCAAGCGCGTTGTCGGCCGTAAGATGTATGGCGGCCAGAGCACCCACCTTCCCATGAAGGTGAACATGTCCGGTGTTATGCCTGTCATCTTCGCTCAGTCCATCGCGAGCCTGCCCGCCACCATGGCGCAGCTCTTCGGCTGGACCAGCAACTTCTGGCAGTACGTTTCCCGTACCAACACCTGGCTGTATGTCATCATCTATGCACTGCTGATCGTGTTCTTCGGTTATTTCTACTCCACGATCCAGTTCAATCCTGTTGAGATCAGCAACAACCTTCGCAAGAACGGTGGCTTCATCCCCGGCTATCGCCCCGGCAAGCCCACCACCATGTATATCCAGAAGGTCCTCAACAAGGTCACCCTCTTCGGCAGCCTGTATCTGTGCATCATCGCCGCTCTGCCTTATATCGTGAGCATCTACTCCAACGTTGCCACGAACATGGGCATTGCTCTCGGCGGCACCTCTATCATCATCGTTGTCGGTGTTGCTCTGGAGACGGTCCAGGCTCTGGAATCCCAGATGCTGATGCGTCATTACAAGGGCTTCCTCGACTGATAGGGAGGAGACCGGTATGAAGCTGATCATGCTCGGCGCCCCCGGCGCCGGAAAAGGCACCCAGGCGGAGATCCTCTCCAAGAAGCTGGGTGTGCCCACGATCTCTACCGGCAA
>CAZQFN010000152.1:0-3261 GCA_964592685.1 uncultured Oscillospiraceae bacterium
CCGATCTCCACCCGGTCGCCCAGAAGGGCGCCCACCTTTTTGCGGCCGGTCTCCAGGGCTTCGGTGCCGTCCTTCACCACCACAAGGGTCTTGTCGCTCTTCACGTTGGAGGTTATGCTGCCCGCGCCCATGTGGGCCTTATAGCCCAGGATGGAATCGCCCACATAGTTATAATGGGGCACCTGGACACCGTCGAACAGGATAACGTTTTTCAGTTCCGTGGAGTTTCCCACCACACAGCCGGAGCCCACCAAGGCATTTCCCCGGATAAACGCGCCGGGGCGCACCTCCGTGCCGGGGCCGATGATGCAGGGGCCTTTGATGCAGGCAGACGGATATATCTCCGCGTCCTTCGCCACCCACACGTTCTCCTGCGGCCGGTCATATTCCTCGGGAGAGAGGGTCGGGCCGATGGCCAGAATGAAGTCTCCGATTTCGCCAAGAGCTTCCCAGGGATATTCCGTCTTCTCCAACAGGGGCGCGGCTTGGGTATGGGTCAGGTCAAACAGTTCGTCGGTCTTTATCATGTCCTGACCTCCACCAGAAGGCCCTGCCGCTCCATGGCGGCGATGATGCGATCCACACTGCTCTCGCACAGCTCCGACGTGGTCGCTTCCGCCATCACACGCAAAACCGGCTCCGTGCCGCTTTTGCGGAGAAGCACGCGCCCTTCGTCGCCCAGTTCCGCTTCCACCGCGGCCACTTCCCGCTGTACCTCCGGATCGTTCAGCGCCGTGTCCTTATCGGTAACCACCACGTTTTTCAGTACCTGAGGATAAGTGCGCACAGGGGCCGCCAGCACGGACAGAGGCAGTTGGGTCTCATTCATGACCTGCATGAGCATGAGGGCGGTGATGATACCATCGCCGGAGCGGGCATACTTGCGGAAGATAATATGGCCGGACTGCTCGCCGCCGATTACATGGTCGTTCGCCTTCATGTTTTCATATACAAAGCGGTCGCCCACGGCGGTTTTTTCATAGGCAATCCCTTCAGCGTCCAGCGCCTTATAAAGGCCCATGTTGCTCATCACGGTGGTGACTACGGTGTTGGTGGGCAGAAGGCCCTCGCCCTTGAGATAACGCGCGCAGATATACATGATCTTGTCGCCGTTGACCACATTGCCCAGTTCGTCCACCGCAAGACAGCGGTCACCGTCACCGTCGAAGGCAAAGCCGCAGTCCAGATTGTTCTCTTTCACAAACGCCTGAAGATCTTCAATGTGGGTAGAGCCGCAGCCATGGTTTATATTCACCCCGTCGGGCTGGTTGTGAATGGCCTTCACCCCCGCGCCCAGAGCGGTGAACACCGCGGAGCCTATCATCCAGGTGCTGCCGTTTGCGCAGTCCAGACCGATCTTTTTGTTTTCAAAGGGCACAGAGGGGATATGGGTCAGATAGCCGATGTAGCGGTTTCGGCCGGAGTAATAGTCCACCGCGCGGCCGATGGCATCCCGCTGGGCATAGGGCAGTTCTTCCGTTTCCCCGTCGATATAGGCCTCAATGGCGTCCTGGAGCTTCTCATCCATTTTCTCGCCATCGCTGTTGATCAGCTTGATACCATTGTCATAATAGGGGTTATGGCTGGCCGAGATCATCACGCCGCAGTCAAAATGCTCCCGGCGGGTGATATAGGAAACGCAGGGCGTCGTTGTAACGTGGAGCAGATAGGCATCCGCTCCGGAGGCCACAAGCCCCGCCGCCAGCGCGTGCTCAAACATATAGCTGCTGCGCCGGGTATCCTTGCCGATGACGATACGGGCCGGGCGCTCCTGAAGGCGGGTATAGTGCCAGCCCAGATACCGGCCGATCTTAAAGGCGTGGACGGGATCCAGATTCACATTGGCTTCTCCGCGGAAGCCGTCGGTTCCAAAGTATTTTCCCATGATAGGCTCTCCTTTTCAAGGCATGGGCAGGGTCCATTCATAGAACGGGCCCGCGGTGGAATACTATGCCTATGATAATAACGATGATAACAAATGCAATAATTGTTTATGCCGCGCTGATCCTTCTTTTCCGGCTGATGGGAAAACGGCAGCTGGGAGATTTGGAGCTCTCGGAGCTCATTGTGACGGTTCTGATTTCCGAGATTGCCTCAATCCCTATCACGAACCCGGAAAAGCCGCTGTGGCTAGGCCTTATGCCGGCCGCGGTACTGTTGGGCATGTCCCTGGTCATTTCCCTCATGGCTATGAAAAGCGTAAAGTTCCGGGCCTTCATCTCCGGAAAGCCCGCCCTTCTCATCGTCCACGGACGGATTGACCAGAGTCAGATGCGAAAAAACCGCCTCACGCCGGACGAACTGACCGAAGCCCTGCGAAACCAGGGATATCTGGATTTGGGCACCGTAGAATACGCGATTCTGGAGACAGACGGAACTTTGAATGTCATCTCCGCTCCGGCCGACCGCCCCGTCACCGCCGGGCAGCTTGGTCTGGAGGTAGAGGATCACGGCTATCCCTTCATCGTCATAAACAACGGCCGGATCCTGACAAACAATCTCCGGCTGCTGGGCCGGGATGAAGCCTGGCTGACGGCACAGCTCAAAGACAGGGGCTTATCCGCCCCCCGGGAGGTCTATCTCATGACCGTGGACATGGCCGGGGGCATTTTTCTCGCTCCACTGGAATCTTAAAGCGCGTTGCGGTCTCCCAACAGCTTTGTCAGCTCATCCATAAAGGTATTGATGTCCTTGAACTGGCGATAAACAGACGCAAAGCGGACATAGGCCACCTCGTCAATATCCTTCAGCCGGAGCATGACCATCTCGCCGATCTCGGTCGTGGAGATCTCGCGCTCCAGCGCGCTCTGGAGTTCGGTTTCGATTTCCTTGGCGATCTCCTCCAGCTGCTCCAGGGCCACGGGGCGCTTCTCGCAGGCACGGACAAGGCCGTTCATGATCTTCACCTTATCGAAGCTCTGGCGGCTGCCGTCCCGCTTCACCACTACCAGCGGCATCCGCTCGATGATCTCATAGGTGGTGAAACGTTTGTTGCAGGCAAGGCATTCCCGGCGGCGGCGGATGGTGCTGCCTTCCTCCGCGGGGCGGGAGTCGATGACCTTGCTTTCGGCATAGCCGCAATAGGGACACTTCATTGGATGTTCCTCCGAATACTATATAATACAAGATATTGTATTGATTATACCACACAACCCCCTATATTACCAGCAAAATATTATGTAACCCAAGAAAGACCGGGCCAAAAGCCCAATGTCATTAAGATAAGAAAGCTCGAGATCTCAGAGATGGGATCTCGAGCTT
>CAZQFN010000153.1:0-3222 GCA_964592685.1 uncultured Oscillospiraceae bacterium
AGCATAATTACAGCACCAACGTCATCAAAATGGCGTCCTCTCTGGGTTTTTCATAATAGTTCTTCCGGCGGCCCACTTCCTCAAAGCCATGCTTGCGATACAGGGCGAGGGCCGGGTCGTTCCCCGCCCGTACCTCCAGAGTGATGAAGGCAAGGCCCATATCCCGGCCCCGGGCGATGGTGTCCAGAACGAGAGCATCCGCCACGCCCCGCCGCCGGTATTCCGGCGAAACGGCCACATTGTCGATGCTGCCCTCGTCCAGCACCGTGGACAGAACGATATGCCCCATAAGGGCATCCCCCTCCAGGGCCACGGTGAATTTTTCCCGCATCCGGCCGATCATATCCGCCGGCCATGGATCGGAAAAGCATATCTCTTCCAGAGCCGCCAGAGCCCCGTCGTGCTCCGGGCGGGCTTTTTCAATGGTCATACAATCCCTCCGTCTGCCCATTGGGCAGCCACCTCCCTTTACACAAGGGAGACTTATAAAAGGTCAGTGGGCGTCGGCCCAGCTCCGGCCCATGCCCGCGTCCGCCGTAAGGGGCACAGACCAGCTCACGGCCCCCTCCATTTCCTCTTTCAGAAGCCGGGCAACCCGCTCCGCCAGTTCCTCCGGGCATTCCACGATCAGCTCGTCGTGGACCTGGAGCAGCAGCTTTGCTTCCGGCACTTCCTCCTTCAGCCGGCTGTGCACCCGGACCATGGCGAGTTTCATCACATCCGCCGCCGTGCCCTGGATGGGCATGTTCCGGGCCACCCGCTCCCCGAAGGAGCGGACATTGAAGTTGGAGGCCGCAAGCTCCGGCAGATACCGCCGCCGGCCGAACAGGGTCTGCACATAGCCCTGCTCCTTGCCCTGGGCGATGACGGAGGACATATACTCCCGGACGCCGTGGTATTTTTCCATATAGGTGTCGATATAAGCCTTGGCCTCGTTGGGGAAGACCCCGATGTCCTGGCTTAGGGAGAAGGCAGAAATGCCATACACGATGCCGAAGTTCACCGCCTTGGCCTGGGAGCGCATATGGGCCGTGACCTCCTCCAGGGGGGTGCCGAAGACCTGGCTGGCCGTAACGGCGTGGATATCCTCCCCGGTGAGGAAGGCGTTTTTCATGGTCTCATCGGCGGACATATGGGCCAGGAGCCGCAGCTCGATCTGGCTGTAATCCGCGTCCACCAGCACGTTCCCCGGCCCGGCCACAAACATGCGGCGGATGCCGCTGCCCAGCTCCCGGCGGATGGGGATGTTCTGGAGATTGGGCTCCCGGGAAGAGAGCCGCCCCGTGTCGGTGACGGTCATCTGGAAGGTGGTGTGGATGCGGCCGTCCGGGCCGATGGTCTTCAGAAGGCCGTCCGTGTAAGTGCTTTTCAGCTTCGTCAGCTCCCGGTATTCCAGCACATCCCGCACGATGGGATGCTTGTCCCGGAGCTTTTCCAGAATATCGGCGTTGGTGCTCCAGCCGGTGCGGGTCTTCTTCCCCGCGGGAAGCTGCAGCCGCTCAAACAGGACCTCGCCCAGCTGCTTGGGGGAATTGATGTTGAACTCCCCGCCGGCCTCGGCCCAGATGGTCTCCTGCAGCGCGCCGATCCGCTGGGTAAGGCTCTGGCCAAAATCATAGAGAGCCTTGCGGTCCACCAGAAACCCGGTCTTCTCCATCTCCGCCAGCACCGGGCAGAGAGGCAGCTCGATCTCGAAAAACAGCTTTTCCATGCCGTTTTCCCGGAGCTTCGGGAGCATCGCCTCCTCAAGGCACGCAACCACCGCTCCCCGCTGCAAAAACTCGGTCAGGCGGCTCACGTCCTCCTCCAGCAGGGACATCTGCCCGTCCCCCTCCGGCTCCGGCAGCCCGAAGCCGCAGTATTGCAGACAGAGCCGTTCAATCTCATAACTGCTGGCGGTGGCATCCAGAAGATAGGCCGCCAGCGCCGAATCGAAGACCCAGCCGCCGCTCTCCACGCCCCGGGCCAAAAGGCGGCCCATCAGTTCCTTGATGTTGTGCCCCGCTTTGGGCAGGCCGGAGGAAAACAGTTTACATAACGCTATCTTGTAGTCGTCATTATAGTGGATTTCATCCAGTATCCAGGCATTCCCATCCTGTTGAAAGGTGACATAATCCATGTATTCGCTGCACCAGAAATACACGGTCTCCCCGTTCAGGGCGGCGAGGGCGTCGTTCAGTCCGGCCTCATCCGTCACAAAGGTGCTGCAGCACTCGCCCTCAAAAACCTTCTCCGGCTCTGCATCCTCCCCGGGGACGAGACCCCATTTTTCGATGAAGCGCCCAAAGCCCAGACGCTTGAAAAGCTCGTAAAGCTCTCCGTTGGAGTGCAGAGTCCATTCCCCCTCCGCCGGGGCAAATTCCATGGGAGCGTCCCGCCGGATGGTGGCCAGGGTATAGGAAAGGCGGGCGCTGTCCATGCCCTCGGTCAGCTTTTTCCGCTGACCGGCCTTGATGGACTCGTCCTCGATATTCTCATATACCCCGTCCAGCGAGCCGAAGCGGTGAAGCAGATCCATGGCTGTTTTCTCGCCGATGCCGGGTACGCCGGGGATATTGTCCGAGGTGTCGCCCATGAGGGCCTTCAGGTCGATCATCTTCGCCGGGGCGAAGCCGTATTCCTCCTCAAACCGGGCGGGGTCGTATTCGATGGTCTCTGTCTGGCCCATGCGGCTCTTGATGTGGACAACGTGGGTCCTGTCCGTGATGAGCTGGAAGGAGTCCTTGTCGCCGGTGACAAGGCGGCAGTCCCAGCCGGATTCCTCGCAGATGCGGGCCATGGTGCCCAGAAGGTCATCTGCCTCCCAGCCCGCCAATTCATACCGGCGGATGCCCATGGCGTCCAGCACGTCCTTGAGGATAGGCATCTGCACCCGCAGCTCCTCGGGCATGGGCTTGCGCTGAGCCTTGTAGGCCTCGCTCATCTCATGGCGGAAGGTGGGGGCGTGGACGTCGAAGGTGACGCAGACGCCGTCCGGCTTTTCCAGCTCCAGCAGCCGCTGGAGAATGGCCAGAAAGCCATACACGCCGTTTGTGGGCGTGCCGTCCGGGGCGTTCAGCATACGGATGCCGTAAAACGCCCGGTTCACAATGGAGTTTCCGTCCAGGATCATGAGTTTTTTCGTCGCTTCGCTCATAATGACCGCCCTCAAAGCATTGTTTTCTAACATATGATTATATCATAGAATATCGCCGATGAAAACGGAAAACGATAAAAAAGAGG
>CAZQFN010000154.1:0-3210 GCA_964592685.1 uncultured Oscillospiraceae bacterium
AGAGCACAGGGAGTGGGTGATGCCCTCGATGGCGTCCTGGATGGGATGGGCAAAGTCATACATGGGGAAGACGCACCACTTGGTGCCCTGGCGGTGATGCTCGATATAGCGGATGCGATAGAGCACCGGGTCGCGCATGTTGAAGTTGCCGGAGGCCAGGTCGATTTTGGCCCGGAGGGTGTACTGGCCCTCCTTGAACTCGCCCTCTCTCATCCGCCGGAAGAGATCGAGACTCTCCTCCATGGGGCGGTCCCGCCAGGGGCTGCGGGCGGGGGTGTTCACATCGCCCCGGTATTCCCGGAACTGCTCCGGGGTCAGCTCGCAGACATAGGCCAGACCCTTTCTGATCAGGCCCACGGCCAGCTCATAGGTCTGCTCGAAATAATCGCTGCCATAGAAGAAACGGTTGTCCCAGTCGAAGCCCAGCCAGTGGATATCCTCCTGGATGGCCTCCACGTATTCGGTGTCCTCCTTGGCGGGGTTGGTATCGTCCATGCGGAGGTTGGTGATGCCCCCGAAGCGCTCGGCGGTGCCGAAATCGATGCACAGGGCCTTGCAGTGGCCGATGTGGAGATAGCCGTTGGGCTCGGGCGGGAAGCGGGTGTGGACCTGCATGCCCTCAAAACGGCCGCCGGGGCCGATGTCCTCGGATACGAAATCCAGAATAAAGTTTCTTGCGTTCTCATCCATGGCGGTTGCCTCTCTAATCCGTAAATAATAGCTAATTATACACGGAAGCGTGTTTTTTTACAATCCTGTTTTTTCCATCCGTCCCGGAAAAACAATTTTTTCTGCCGGAAAGACGTTTTTTGGATTTACAACGCCGCGTTTGGAGGCTATAATTATAATAATTGTTTGCGGGAAAGGAGCGGTATATGGATTCGGTATACGACATTCTCATCCTGGGCGCGGGGCCTGCGGGCATTTCCGCGGCACTGACGGCGCGGGCCAGAGGCCGGTCTGTGATGCTGCTTTCAAACGACCCGCTGGAAAGCCCGCTGGCGAAGGCGAAGCAGGTGGACAACTATCCCGGTCTTGCGGGTCTCAGCGGGCGGGACATGCTCTCCGCCATGCTGGACGGTCTGGGGGACATCCCCCTTGTCCGGGGCCGGGCCCAGTCCGTTCTGCCCATGGGCGATGTGTTCATGGTCAGCGCCGGCCAGGATATGTACACCGCCCGAAGCCTCATTCTGGCCACGGGCATGGCTCTGGGGAAACCCTATCCCGGGGAGACGGAGCTGCTGGGCAAAGGCGTGAGCTATTGCGCCACCTGCGACGGCATGCTCTACCGGGGGCGGCCGGTGGCCGTTATCGGCCTCGCGCCCGACGCGGAGGAAGAAGCGCAGTTCCTCCGTTCCATCGGCTGCGAGGCGGAGTATTTTGACAAGACCCGCGCCAGAACCTATGCTATAAAGGGCGAAGACCGGGTCGCTGCGCTGATCGCCGACGGGGTGGAATACCCCGTGGACGGGGTGTTCATCCTGCGGAACACCGTGGCCTCGGCGGTGCTGCTGCCCGGGCTGACCGTGGAAAACGGCCACATTGCCGTGGACCGGTTCATGGCCACGGGCATCCCCGGCGTCTTCGCCGCGGGGGACTGCATCGGCCGGCCCTATCAGGTGGGCAAGGCCGTGGGGGAGGGCAATCTCGCCGCCCTCAGCGCCGACGCCTGGCTCAAGGAGAAATAAGGAAATACGAAGATAGAGGATTATGCACATGAAAGAGCTTCCGAAACAGTACGACCCCAAACAGGTCGAAAGCAAGATCTACCGGATGTGGCTGGATGGAGATTACTTCCATGCCCAGCGCGACCCCGAAAAGAAACCCTTCACCATCGTCATCCCGCCCCCCAACGTCACCGGCCAGCTCCATCTGGGCCACGCCGTGGACGAAACGCTTCAGGATGTTCTCACCCGCTATAAGCGCATGAAGGGCTATTCCGCCCTGTGGCTGCCCGGCTATGACCATGCCGGCATCGCCACCCAGATCAAGGTGGAGGAGATGCTCCGCAACGAGGAGGGTCTGACCCGCTTCGACCTGGGCCGGGACAAGTTCCTGGACCGCGTCTGGGACTGGAAAAACAAATACGGCGACCGCATCGTCACCCAGCTGAAGACCCTGGGCTCCTCCTGCGACTGGGAGCGCCAGCGCTTCACCATGGACGAGGGCTGCTCCAAGGCCGTCCGCGAGGTGTTCTGCAACCTCTATGAAAAGGGCCTGATCTATAAGGGCAAGCGCATCATCAACTGGTGCCCCTGCTGCACCACCGCCCTCTCCGATGCCGAGGTGGAATACGAGGAGAAGCCCGGCAAGCTCTGGCATCTGCGCTATCCCCTCTCCGACGGCAGCGGCGATGTCATCGTGGCCACCACCCGTCCCGAGACCATGCTGGGCGACAGCGGCGTGGCCGTGAACCCCAACGACGAGCGCTATGCCCATCTGGTGGGCAAGACCTGCGTCCTGCCCCTCATGAACCGTGAGATCCCCATCGTGGCCGATGAATACGTGGAGATGGAGTTCGGCACCGGCTGCGTGAAGATGACCCCCTGCCATGACCCCAACGACTTCGAGGTGGGCCTGCGCCACGATCTGGAGCAGATCCTGGTTCTGGACGGCGAGGGCAGGATCATCAACGGCGGCAAGTACAACGGCATGGACCGCTATGAGGCCCGCAAGGCCATCGTGGCCGATCTGGAGGAACAGGGCTATCTCGTGAGGATCGAGGACCACGTACATAACGTGGGCACCTGCTACCGCTGCCACAAGGACGTTGAGCCTCTGGCCAGTGACCAGTGGTTTGTGAAGATGGAGCCTCTGGCAAAAGAAGCCATCCGCGTGGTGGAGGACGGCACCATCAGGTTCGTGCCCGACCGCTTCTCCAAGACCTATCTCAACTGGATGAACAACGTCAAGGACTGGTGCATCTCCCGCCAGCTCTGGTGGGGCCATCAGATCCCCGCCTGGTACTGCGCCGACTGCGGCCATGTGACCGTCTCCCGGGAGGATGCCTGCACCTGCGAGAAGTGCGGCTCCAAAAACATCGAGCGGGATCCCGACGTGCTGGACACCTGGTTCAGCTCCGCCCTCTGGCCCTTCTCCACTCTCGGCTGGCCCGACAAGACCGAGGATCTGGAATACTTCTATCCCACGGACGTTCTCGTCACCGGCTATGACATCATCTTCTTCTGGGTGGCCCGCATGATCTTCTCC
>CAZQFN010000155.1:0-3188 GCA_964592685.1 uncultured Oscillospiraceae bacterium
TACTTCATGAACCCCGAGACCTACGAGCTGGAGCCCGTGGATCAGTCCAACCTCTCCGACGGCTTCCGTTTCGTCAAGGAGAACGAAGTCTGCACCCTCAGCTTCTATAACGGCAACTGCTTCTCCGTGGAAGCTCCCAACTTCGTCGTTCTCGAGATCACCGAGACCGACCCCGGCTTCGCCGGCAACACCGCCACCAACGCCACCAAGCCCGCCACCGTGGAGACCGGCGCCGAGGTGAAGGTGCCCCTGTTCATCGAGCCCGGCGAGCGCATCCAGATCGACACCCGCACCGGCGAGTATCTGGGCCGCGCCAAGGGCTGATATCCCCCGATCTTTCTCTGGTACCCCAAATCCTTTAAGGAGGTTTTTGTTATGACTACATCCGAAAAAGTCGCTTACCTGAAGGGCCTGGTTGACGGCTATGCCATCGACCCCGCCACCCGTGAAGGCAAACTTCTTGCCACCATCGTGGACATCCTGGAAGATCTCGCTCTCGAGGTAGAGGACGTCATCTGCGATCTGGACGAGCTGGAAGAGGGCCTGGACGCCGTCAGCGAAGATCTGGCCGACGTGGAAGAGATCCTCTTCGACGACGAGGATGAGGACGAGGACGACGATGAAGACGACGAGGATGAGGACGACTATGAGCCCGTGTTCTACGAGGCCGAGTGCCCCTCCTGCGGTGAAGTCGTGACCTTTGACGAAGGCGTTCTGAACCAGGGCGCTATCGACTGCCCCTCCTGCGGCGAGAATCTTGAGTTCGAGCTGGACGAAGAGGACGAGGACGCCGAAGACTGAGCCATAAACATCAAAATCCCGAAACCGGTTGGTTTCGGGATTTTTTGTTTTTCAGTATTCGCCGTTCCAGCGGCCCGCCGTCACGGGGACGGCCGCGCCGGCTTTCAGACTCTCCGGCACATTCAGAATGCGCTGGTTCCGGCTGCCCCGGAAGCTGATCTCCAGCGTCCGCTCCCCCAGAAGAAAGGGCCCGTCGATGAGCACATCCAGAGTCTCCAGCAGCGCCCGCTGCGCCTCGGTCCCCTTCAGAAGCTGCTCAAAGGTATAGCCGGTATAGCTGGCCACCTCATAGCCCGCCTCCTTCAGCATCCGCCCCAGCCGGGCAAAGCCTTCCGCCTGGGCAAAGGGCTCTCCGCCGGAGAAGGTCACGCCCCGGCACATGGGATTGGCCCGGACGATATCAAAAAGCGCCTCCTCTTCCATGGGGGTGCCCCCGGAAAACGGCCAGGTCTCCGGATTGTGGCAGCCGGGGCAGTGATGGGGACAGCCCTGGCTGAAAAACACCGTCCGCAGACCGGGCCCGTCCACGATGCTGTCGCGGACGAGCCCTGCCAGTTCAAGCATCGGCGCTCTGGCCGTGCTTCACACGGTCGCGCTCCTCGGCGCGCTTGGCGTCGTTCCATTTGTCCATGGTACCCACCAGATAGCCGGTGATGCGGCGAATGCGCTCAAAGCCCACGCCTTCGCCCATTTTTTCGTTCTTTGTCTTAACGGTCATTGGTCATACCTCCTTATTGCAGTCCCTGGAATGCGGGCATCTCAGGGTATTTTCTTCTCAGTTCTTCCACCTTTTCAGGGGCAATCTCCTCCCCCTCCCGGCGGCCGCAGCGGGGGCACACATCGCCGATGATGCCCACATAGCCGCAGACGGGGTCACGGTCCACGGGGTGGTTGATGCTGCCGTAACCGATGCCGCAATCGTGCATACAGCGGACAACGGCCTCAAAGGCCTCCACATTCCGGGCCGTATCGCCGTCCAACTCCACATAGCTGATGTGGCCGGCGTTGCAGAGCGCGTGATAGGGCGCTTCCAGGCGAATCTTCTCATAGATGGAGATGTTGTGCCAGACGGGGATATGGAAGCTGTTGGTGTAATACTCCCGCCCGGTAACACCGGGGATCCGGCCGTAACGCTTCTGGTCCATGCGGATGAAGCGGCCGGAAAGACCCTCCGCGGGGGTGGCCAGAAGGGTGATGTTCATCTTCAGGGCCTGGCTCTTGCGGTCGCAGTAGTCCCGCATGAAGCCCACGATCTCCAGCCCCTTCTTCTGGATCTCCTCGCTCTGGCCGTGATGCGCGCCGTAAAGGGCGGTAAGGCTCTCCGCCAGACCGATGAAGCCAATGGAGAGTGTTCCGTGCTTGAGGACCTCCCGCAGATCGTCCTGCGCGGTGAGGTTCTCGGAATCCAGCCACACACCCTGGCCCATCAGGAAGGGGAAGTTATAGATGTGCTTGTTGGCCTGGATCTCAAAGCGGTCCAGAAGCTGCTGGGCCACCAGCTCCAGCATGGCCTCCAGCTTTTCATAGAAGACCTTCTCATCCCCCTTGCTCTCGATGGCGATGCGGGGCAGGTTGATGGAGGTGAAGGACAGGTTGCCGCGGGAATAGGCGATCTGCCGGTCAGGGTCGTAGACGTTGCCCATCACGCGGGTGCGGCAGCCCATGGTGGCCACTTCGGTCTCAGGCCGGCCGGGGACATAGTACGGCAGATTGAAGGGCGCGTCCAGGAAGGTGTAGTTGGGGAACAGGCGCTTGGAGCTGACCTTGCAGCTGAGACGGAAGAGGTCATAGTTGGGGTCGCCCTCGTTGTAGTTCACGCCATCCTTCACCTTGAAGATGTGGATGGGGAAGATGCAGGTCTCGCCGTGGCCAAGGCCGGCCTCCAGGGCCAGCAGGATATTTTCGATGACCATCCGGCCCTCGGGGCTGGTGTCCGTGCCGTAGTTGATGGAGGAGAAGGGCGTCTGGGCGCCGGCGCGGGAGTGCATGGTGTTCAGATTGTGGACAAAGCCCTCCATGGCCTGATAGGTGTCCCGCTCGGTGCGGCTGTATGCTCTCTTCCGGGCCCGGGCGATCAGACCGGCCGCATTCTGGCCGGACAGATGATAGTTCGCGGAAATGCCCTCCGCCACCAGACGGTCCAGAGCCTCGCCGTTCACAAGACGGGCCGTCTCGCCGCAGACGGTCTCCGCGCTCTCCACAATGGCCCTGACGGCCTCGCTCTCGTCCTCCAGATCCAGACGGTCTTCCAGCGCCTCGGTCAGAAGGCGGATATAGGCCTTGCGGTAGGTCTTGGCAACGCCCTCGGCCATGCCGTAATCAAAGTTGGGGATGGACTGGCCGCCGTGCTGGTCATTCTGGTTGGACTGGATGGCGATGGCCGCCAG
>CAZQFN010000156.1:0-3179 GCA_964592685.1 uncultured Oscillospiraceae bacterium
CCCTGAACGTAAGCTATGGCGAAACGGACGCCGTGGCCAAGCAGGTTCCCTTCTCCCTGAACATGACGCTTACAGAGGCTCTGAAGCTTTCAAAGCCTCTCAAGGAATATTACGACAGCGATCCCAAACTCAAAAACCTCATCGACACCGCCCGGGCTCTGGAGGGCATGCCCCGTCATGCCTCCACCCATGCCGCCGGCGTGGTCATCTCCAAAGAACCGCTGACGGCCTATGTGCCCCTGGCCCGGAACGACGAATCCATCGTGTGCCAGTTCCCCATGACCACGCTGGAGGAGCTCGGTCTTCTGAAAATGGACTTTCTGGGCCTTCGGAACCTCACCGTTCTGGAGGACGCCGCCGTCCTCGTCCGGAAAGCGGACCCCTCCTTCCAGGTGGACAACATTCCGGAGGACGACCCGGAGACCTTCAAAATGCTCCAGGCCGGTCGCACCAGCGGTGTGTTCCAGCTGGAATCCACGGGCATGACCGGCGTGTGCGTGGGTCTTCGCCCCCGGAGCATCGAGGACATCACCGCCATCATCGCCCTGTACCGCCCCGGCCCCATGGACTCCATCCCCCGTTTTCTGGACTGCGCCGTTCATCCGGAGCGGATCTCCTATAAGCATGAGCTTTTGAAGCCCATTCTGGAGGTCACCTACGGCTGCATCGTCTATCAGGAACAGGTCATCGAGATCTTCCGGAAGCTGGCGGGTTTCTCCCTGGGCCAGGCCGATATGATCCGGCGGGCCATGTCGAAGAAAAAGCACGATGTCATCGACGCGGAGCGGAAAGCCTTCGTTCACGGCGATCCCGCGCGGAATATCCCCGGCTGTGTGGCAAACGGAGTCTCCGAATCCGTTGCCAACAGCATTTACGACGAGATCCTGGACTTCGCCTCCTACGCCTTCAACAAGGCCCATGCCGTGAGCTATGCCATCGTCAGCTACCGCACCGCCTGGATGAAATGCCACTGGCCCCGGGAATACATGGCCGCCCTGCTCACCAGCGTTCTGGACTCCTCCACCAAGGTGGCGGAATACATCGCCGAATGCCGGGCCATGGGCATTGAGCTGCTGCCCCCGGACGTGAACGAATCCGACGCAGACTTCACCGTGGTGGGAAACAACATTCGGTTCGGCCTCGTGGCTGTGAAGGGCATCGGCCGGGGCTTCATAAACCAGGTCATGGCCGAGCGGTCCCTGGGCGGCCCCTTCACCGCCTTTGACGATTTCTGCCGCCGGATGTACGGCAAGGAGCTGAACCGACGCCCGGTGGAGAGCATGATCCGTGCCGGCGCGTTCGACTCCCTCGGCTATAAGCGCAAGGCCCTTCTCAGCGTTCTGGACAAGGTCCTGGAGGGTGTGAACTCCGAGGGCAAGAAAAATATCGTCGGCCAGATGGACCTTTTCTCCATGGACGAGGAGGCCCCCGTATCCACCCTGGTCCTGCCGGACGTGGAGGAATTCACCCCCATGGAAAAGATGGCCATGGAAAAAGAGACCACCGGTCTCTATCTCACCGGTCACCCCATGGATGCTTACCGCAAAACCGCCTCCAAACTGGGTGCGGCCTCCATCGGCACCATTCTGGAGGATTTCGCGGGGAACGAAGGTTCCCGCCGCTTCCGGGACGGCCAGTATGTCATTCTGGCCGGCGTGGTGTCCTCCGTGCGGACACGGACCACAAAAAACAACAGTCTCATGAGCTATATCGTCCTGGAGGACGATACCGGCTCCATGGAGCTTCTGGCCTTCCAGCGGGCGCTGGACACCGCGGGTGCCTATCTGCAGGAAAACGCCGCCATCTATTGCTCGGGCCGCATCTCCGTGCGGGATGAAAAGGATCCGCAGCTCATGCTGGACCGGGCCGGCCCGCTGGACAACCTGACCGACGGCGCCGCCATCGAGGGTGTGAAAAACGCGATGCGGGACGACCGCTATGAGCGGGCCGCTCCCCGGTTCAAAGCCCCTCCCCCCGAAAAAGAAGCTCCCCCCTCCGCCGGGGACAGGCCCCGAACCCTGTGGGTAAAGCTCCCCTCCCAGAAGGATCCCTCCTTCCGGCGGCTGGAGTTGGTGCTCTCCATGTTCCCGGGGACCGAACCCATTGTTGTTTATTTTGCGGACACCAAAAAGCGCCTCGGCGCCCGGTGCCTCATCCACCCCGCCCTGGTGGAGGATCTGCAGGAAATGCTGGGCGAGGACAGCGTTGTAATAAAATGACCCCCCTATCCTAAGAATTTCGAGGAATACGACCATAAAAGACACGACTATCAAAAAAGAACGGGCCGCCCTGGCCGGACTCAGCGCCGCCAGCATGGACCCCGCGGAGCGCAGCGACGATGTCAGCATGGAAGAACTCTGGTGTCTGGCGGAAACCGCCGGCGCCGAGCCCGTCTGCACCCTGGTGCAGACAAAAGACCATCCCGACCCCCACAGCTTTCTGGGCAGCGGCAAGGTTCTGGAACTGAAGGAACTGGCCCAGAACGAAGGCTGCGATCTGGTGATCTTCGACAACGACCTGTCCCCCTCCCAGGCCCGTGTGCTGGAGGAAATGCTGGGTGTCCGGGTCATGGACCGGACCGGCATCATTCTGGACATTTTTGCCCAGCGGGCCCACACCCGGGAGGGCATTCTCCAGGTTGAGCTGGCGCAGTACCGCTATCTTCTTCCCCGGCTCACAGGCATGTGGACCCACCTGAAGCGCCAGGCAGGCACCTCCGCCCCCATCGGCACCCGCGGCCCCGGCGAGACTCAGCTGGAGACCGACCGCCGCCATATCCGCCGCCGCATCCAGAAGCTCTGCGATGAGCTGGAGGTGGTGCGCCGCATCCGTGGTACCCAGCGCAAGCAGCGGGAGCGGAACGCTGTGCCCGTGGTGGCGCTGGTGGGCTATACGAACGCAGGAAAATCCACCCTGCTGAACACCCTCACCGGGGACAACATCCAGACCGGAAACCGCCTGTTTGACACGCTGGACACCACCACCCGGAAGCTCACGCTGAACGAGGCCGGGCAGGTGCTGCTCTCGGACACCGTCGGTTTCATCCGAAAACTGCCCCATGAGCTGGTGGATGCCTTCAAGGCCACGTTGGAGGAACTGACCTACGCGGACCTTCTCCTCCATGTGATCGACATCTCAAACCCCGACTGGGAGGCCCAGGCCGCCGTGGTGGACGATCT
>CAZQFN010000157.1:0-3144 GCA_964592685.1 uncultured Oscillospiraceae bacterium
TGATCGACATCTCAAACCCCGACTGGGAGGCCCAGGCCGCCGTGGTGGACGATCTTATCATTCGCCTCGGCGCGGCGCAGACCCCCTGCATCCGGGTGTACAACAAATGCGACTGCTTCTTCGGCCGTCTCCCCAGCGGGGAGGACGAGGTCTGCATCTCCGCCAAAACCGGCGAGGGGACCCAGACCCTGCTCTATGCCATCGGCCAGAAGCTGGGCGCCGATCTCAGCCGCATGAACCTCTGCATCCCTTACAGCCACACGAATCTCGTGGACGTTATCCGCCGGGAGGCAAATCTTCTGGATCTCCAGTACGCCGACGACGGCATCCACGCCCTTGCGGTGGTCCGGCCGGATCTGCGGGCCAGACTTCTGGAATTCGAGGTAGTGCAGGATGGCTGAGAGAATGAAGCTCTCCGGCTACGGCACGGGAGAGTATGAGGAAAAGCGTTCCCGGTTCATCGGGGAGATCTGGCCCGTGGCCGACGAGGCCGAGGCCCGCGGCTATCTGGACAGGACCCGGAAGAAATACCCCGACGCCCGCCACCACTGCTGGGCCTGGATATTGCCGGACGGGGCCTTTCGCTGGTCCGACGACGGCGAGCCTGGCGGCACCGCCGGGGCGCCCATGGCCGATATTCTGAAAAGCGCCAATGTTTACGGCGTTATGTGCGTGGTGACGCGGTATTTCGGCGGCACTCTGCTGGGCAGCGGCGGCCTGGTGCGAGCCTATTCCAAGGCCACCACCCTGGCGCTGGCCGACGCCGGCACGGAGCCGGACCCGGAGAAAACGCTTCTGGAGATCACCAGCCGCTGGGAAAATCTGGACCGGGTGCACCGGCTCATCCGGGAATACGGCGGTGCATTACTGGAATCGGATTACGAATCCGACCCCACCTGCGCCATTCTGACGGCGGAGCTTCTGGCCGAAAAGGCAGAGCCCTTCATGGCCCGTCTCATCGATGTGACCGGCGGAAAGGACAGCGCAAAAATTTTTTCAAAAAATTAAAGGGTTTTTTCGAGGAATGTCGTATAAGGGTATTGCAGGAGATTTTTCTGCAATACCCCATTTTGTCGTAAGGGAGGATTTTCATGCCCTGCACAAGAGAAATTCGGGAAGAACAGGAAAAATGGATCATCGGCCCCTATGGGATCCTTTCGGCCCAGTCCCGGGGACGTTACATACTGGAGGCGGAGGATGACATCCGCACCTGCTTTCAGCGGGATGTGGACCGGATCACCCACTCCAAGGCCTTTCGCCGGCTCCGCCACAAAACGCAGGTTTTCCTCCACCCCGAGGGGGACCATTATCGCACCCGTCTGACCCACACGCTGGAGGTGGCCCGCGTGGGTCGCACCATCGCCCGGGCCCTGCGGCTGAACGAGGATCTGACCGAAGCCATCGCCCTGGGCCACGATCTGGGCCACACGCCCTTCGGCCACGCCGGTGAGCGGGCCCTGCGGGACATCGCCGGCTCCTTCAACCACTATGAGCAGAGCCTTCGCGTGGTGGACAAGCTGGAAAAGGACGGTCAGGGCCTGAACCTCTGCCACGAGACCCGCATGGGCATTCTGAACCATACCACGGGTCTGCCCCGGGACACTCTGGAGGCAGACGTGGTCCGGCTCAGCGACCACATTGCCTATCTCAACCACGATCTGGACGACGCCCAGCGGGCGGATATTCTCGTAGCCGGGGATATCCCTCTCATCGTCCGGGAGCGCATCGGCACCCGCAACTCCCAGCGCATCGACGCCATGGTCACGGATGTAATCGCAAACAGCGGCGAGGGCGAGATCCGCTTCTCCTCCGCCATGCAGGAAGCCTATAAGACCTTCTACGATTTCATGTACGCTTCGGTGTATCACAATCCCACCGCCAAAAGCGAGGAATCCAAAGTCAAGGGTCTTCTGGGCCCCATTGTGGAATACTATACGGCCCACACGGACCGGCTGCCCCGGGAGTATCTCTCCATTGCCGAGGAAGAAGGGGCCATCATCGCTGCCACAGACTATGTCTCCGGCATGACCGACAGCTTCGCCGTTGCCACATTCGAAAATCTTTTCATCCCCAAAAGCTGGAGCGTAAAATAAGCCTATACCTATTAAATTGATTTCAAAGGAGGTGACAGGCCATGGCATTTCCCGAAACCTTTCTGGAGGAACTCTCCGGCCGAAACGATATAGCCGACGTTGTGGGCAGCTATGTACAGCTGACCAAGCGCTCGGGCGCAAACCAGTTTGGCCTGTGCCCCTTTCACAGCGAAAAGACCCCCTCCTTTTCCATCAACACCGAAAAACAGATCTATCACTGCTTCGGCTGCGGAAAGGGCGGCGGCGTCATCAACTTCATCATGGAGATCGAAAACCTATCCTTTCCCGACGCAGTGCAGTTCCTGGCCCGCCGGGCGGGGATGGAAGTGCCGGAGGACGGCCGGGACGAAAACCGGGGCCGTCGGGCCCGGATGCTGGAGCTGAACCGGGATGCCGCCCGCTTCTTCCATGAACAGCTCCGCTCCCCCGCCGGAAGGGCCGCCCAGGAATATGTGGTCCGCCGGGGCATCACCGGCATGGTAACGCCCTTCGGTCTGGGCTTTGCCCCGGACAGCTGGCAGAGTCTTACCGACGCCATGCGCGCCAGAGGCTATACCCAGCCGGAGCTGGTGGCCGCGGGACTCGCCCGCACGGGCAAAAACGGCGGCGTATACGACTATTTCCGAAACCGGCTGATGTTCCCCGTCATCGACGTAAGGGGCAGTGTCATCGGCTTTTCGGGGCGTATTCTGGGCGACGGTGAGCCAAAATATCTCAACAGCCCCGACACGCTGGTCTATAAGAAATCCAACAGCCTTTTCGCCCTGAATCTGGCGAAAAAGTCCAAAAGCGGTTATATTCTGTTGGCAGAGGGAAATATAGACGTTGTCAGCCTCCATCAGGCCGGCTTCGACAGCGCGGTGGCCAGTCTCGGCACCTCCCTCACCGCGGAGCAGGCCCGACTCATGTCTCGGTATACGAACCAGGTGGTCATCGCCTACGACAACGACGGTGCCGGCCAGAAAGCCGCCCAGCGGGCCATCACCATCCTCCAGCAGCTGGACATGAAGGTGAAGGTCCTGCAGATCCCCGGCGCCAAGGACCCGGATGA
>CAZQFN010000158.1:0-3121 GCA_964592685.1 uncultured Oscillospiraceae bacterium
TATGAAAAACCCAGAGAGGACGCCATTTTGATGACGTTGGTGCTGTAATTATGCTGATTTTAGCTGTGGAATCCACCTGCGACGAGACCGCGGTCGCCCTGGTGGAGGACGGAAGGAAGGTTCTGTCCGACCAGATATTCTCCCAGGCGGATCTCCATGCCGTTTACGGCGGCGTGGTGCCGGAGATCGCCGCCCGGAGCCATCTGGAGGTCATCTCCATCCTGGCGGACCGGGCCATCGCGGAGGCGGGCGTGAGCCGGAAGGACATCAACGCCGTGGCCTGCTCCTATGCCCCGGGCCTGATCGGCGCGGTGCTGGTGGGGGTGAACTTCGCCAAGAGCGCCGCTCTGGCGCTGGGCGTGCCCATTGTCCCGGTGCATCATATCCGGGGCCATATCGCGGCGAACTATCTGGCCTATCCGGAACTGGAGCCGCCGTTTTTGTGCCTTGCCATCTCCGGCGGCAACACCATGCTGGTGGATGTGCGGGATTATACGGATATGCATATTATCGGTCAGACCCGGGACGACGCCGCCGGCGAGTGCTTCGATAAGTCCGCCCGCGTCATGGGACTGGGCTATCCCGGCGGAAAGCCCATCGACGAAATCTCCCGTCAGGGGGACGACCGGCGCTATGAGCTGCCCCGCCCCTATGTGGGCCAGAACCCCTACGACATGAGCTTCTCCGGCCTCAAGACCGCCGTCATCAACATCGCCCATCACGCTGAGCAGACCGGGGAGGCGCTGGACAAGGCCGGCCTTGCGGCCAGTCTCTGCCGGGCTGTTTCTGAGACGCTGGTGGGCCGCACCATGGCCGCGGCGAAGGAGCTGGGCTATAAGAAGGTCGTTGTGGCGGGGGGCGTGGCGGCCAATTCCCGCATCCGGGCGGATTTTGAGACCGCCTGCAAAAAGGCGGGATGCGAGCTGTATGTCCCGCCGCTGAAGCTATGCGGCGACAACGGCGCCATGATCGGTGCCCAGGGCTATTATGAATATCTGGCAGGGAATGTGGCGGACAGCAGCCTCAATGCCTATGCCACCATGGAGCTGTGAATATGGTTTACATAACAAATTCTGAGCCGGAGACGGAAGAACTGGGCGCGAAATTCGCGGCAGCGCTTCCCGACGGCAGTGTGGTGGCTTTTTACGGAGAGCTGGGGAGCGGGAAAACCGCCTTCATCCGGGGCATGGCCCGGGGCATGGGCATCCCTGCCATGGTCAGCAGCCCCACTTTTACCATCGTGAACGAATATGTGGGCGGGCGGAGCCTGTTCCATTTTGATATGTACCGTCTGGGCAGCGCGGACGAGCTTTTCGACATCGGCTGGGAGGATTATCTGGGCCGGAACGGCGTCTGCGCCGTGGAATGGAGCGAGAATGTGGAGGATGCCTTTGAGGGGGACGAATACATCGTCTCCTTCCGGAAGACCGGCATCGACAGTCGGGAGATCACCATCGAGGGAGGAAACGGGATATGCTGATGCTGGCGCTGGAAAGCTCGGCCAAGGCCGCCTCCGCGGCCCTTTTTGAGGGGGAGAAGCTGCTGGCCGTGTCCGTGGAAAACAGCGGTCTGACCCACAGCCGCACCCTGCTTCCCATGGCGGAGGATATTTTCAAAAACATGGGGCGCTCTCTTTCGGAGATCGATGTGATCGCCGTGGCCCACGGGCCCGGATCCTTTACGGGGCTGCGCATCGGTATGGCGGAGGCCAAGGGCCTTGCCTGGGCGCTGGAAAAGCCGGTCATCGGCGTGTCCACTCTGGAGGCCATGGCCTTCGGCGGCCCGGATATGGAAGGGACGATGCTCTGCTGCGTCATGGACGCCCGCCGGGGCCAGGTGTATAACGCCCTGTTTGAGATCCGGGAGGGAAAGCCCTGCCGCCTGACGGAGGATCGGGCCATCGCCATTGCCGAGCTGGAAGAGGAGCTTACCGCATGGGGGAAACCCTGGGTTTTGCTTGGAGACGGAGCTCCGTTGTGCTATAATATGCTTGACAGGGAGCGGGTGACGGTCCATCTTGCGCCGGAGCCGCTCCGCATCCAGAGCGCCCGCGGCGTGGGTCTTGCGGCCCGGGGGCGGGAGCCCCGCCCGGGAGCGGAGCTTCTCCCGGTCTATCTCCGGCTGAGCCAGGCGGAGAGGGAGCGCCAGGAGCGCATGAAAGAGAAATAAATTCTGCCGCAAAGGAGAAAAAACGATATGAGCAAAGTTATGGTATTTACCCATCCGCTTATCCAGCATAAGGTATCCATCCTCCGGGACCAGAATACCAGCGTGAAGCTTTTCCGTGAACTGGTGGGCGAGATCGCCCAGCTGATGTGCTATGAAGTGACCCGGGATCTCCCTCTGGAGCCCGTAAAGGTTCAGACACCTCTGGCCGTGGCCGACTGCCGCCGCATCGCGGGGAAGAAGCTTGCCATCGTGCCCATCCTGCGGGCGGGCCTCGGCATGGTGGACGGCATGATGTCCATGATCCCCAATGCCAAGGTGGGCCATGTCGGCCTGTTCCGGGACCATGAGACTCTGGAGCCCGTAAAGTATTATTACAAAATGCCCGCCGATATTACCGAGCGGGACGTCATCGTGGTGGATCCCATGCTGGCCACCGGCGGCAGCGCCACGGCTGCGGTGCAGTTTTTGAAGGACGACGGCGTGAAGAACATCAAATTCATGTGCCTCATTGCCGCTCCCGAGGGCGTGGAGGCCATGCAGCAGGCGCACCCGGATGTGGATATTTTCGTGGCGGCGCTGGACGAGCGTCTGAACGAGCACGGCTATATTCTGCCCGGTCTGGGCGACGCCGGCGACCGCATCTTCGGCACAAAGTAATAGCCCGGGCGCAATGCCCATGAAAAGACCGGTTTCCCCGGTCTTTTTTTTCCGGGAGATATTGCCAAATGAAACATATGGGTGTAAAATAATTCATCATCATACTGCATTAAAGTGATAAGACTTATTCTGGATATGAAAGTTGAGGATACTGTTATGGCTATCAAGAACGCTTATCTTCTTTCCGTTATGGACGGTCTCCGTGAGCGCAACGCCAACGAGCCCGAATTCCTTCAGGCCGTGGAGGAGGTTCTGGAATCTCTGGAGCCCGTCATCGAGGCGGACCCCCGCTATG
>CAZQFN010000159.1:0-3119 GCA_964592685.1 uncultured Oscillospiraceae bacterium
CCTCCAGAATGACCTTGTCCGCGCTGGAAAAGGCCGCGTCCTCATACATCATGCAGAGACTCACCTGGAAGTTACCGTGTTCGTCCATGGGCGCCGCCGCCGCGGCGAACACGTTGCAGGGATAATGGCCAAAGTTGAACGTTGCGTAATCGCACATATCCGAGGGGATGAAACTGGTGTTTCCCACCTGCATTCCGGCGGAAAGGTCACTGCCGAAAAAGAAGGAGCCGGTGTTGATGCGGCCGTTCATGCCCGGCATGGTGATAAAAGGGTACCGTCCCTCATGGCCCTTGATGCATTTGACACCGGTCACCCGGTCGGCAATGGTGTGCATCTGGCGCAGAAAGGCATCCGGGGCGCTGCTGGCAGAGGCAAAGGCCACCACATCATTGGACTGGATCACATCCAGACAATCCTGTACCGTACCGCGCCGCGCTTCGTACAGCGTCTGATATTCATTCTTCATGCATTTTTCTCCTGATTCTTACTTATTAAAAAATATTATACAGAATTTTCCTATGGAATTCAACCTCAGGAACACCAATCCGCCCCCGGGCATACTATAAAATACAACTTTGAGAAAACAATGCTTGCATCCCGGATGCAAATATGGTATGATACACCGCACAAGGACAAATGACTTTATAAGGGGGACATTTTCGTGTCAAAACCCAGTCGCTATTATCTGGTGGAGGGCAGCGCTCTTCCGGAAGTCTTCATCCGTGTCACCGAGGCCCGCGAGCTTCTGGACACCGGGCAGGTGAAGACCGTTGCGGAGGCCGCTGAACGGGTGGGCATCTCCCGCTCCGCTTACTATAAATACAAAAACTCCGTCATGCCCTTTGAGGACATGGACCGGGGCCGCATCCTTACCTTCCAGATCATGCTCCGCCACAAAATGGGCATTCTTTCGGAGGTTCTGGGTCTCTTTGCCAACACCGGCGCCAACATCCTTACCATAAACCAGGGCATTCCCACAAACGGGGCCGCCCTTGTGACCATTTCTGCGGAGATCGCCGGCATGGAGATCGCCCCGGAGGTTCTTCTCAGCCGTCTGGTGGGAACAGACGGCGTGATCAAAGCAACTGTCATTGCCGGATAAAAAGGAGAGATACACATGAAAAAATATGCCATTCTGGGATACGGCACCGTAGGAAGCGGCGTGGCCGAAGTCATGGCCGAGCAGGCGGAAAAGATCGCCGCCGTGGCCGGCGAGCCGGTAGAGCTGAAATACATTCTTGTCCGCCGGGATTTTCCCGGGGATCCCTATGAAAAATACATGGTGAAAGACTTCGCCGTCATCGAAAACGACCCGGAAGTCTCCATTGTGGCCGAGGTCATCGGCGGCACAAAGGACGCTTATGACTATTCCCTCCGGACCCTGAAGGCCGGAAAGAATCTGGTTTCTTCCAACAAGGAGCTGGTGGCGGTCCACGGTGCGGAGCTGAACGCACTGGCCCGGGAAATGGGCGTCAGCTATCTGTTCGAAGGCAGCGTGGGCGGCGGCATCCCCATTCTTCGCCCCCTGACGCAGTGTCTGGCGGCCAACCGCATCGACGAAGTCTTCGGCATTCTGAACGGAACCACAAACTTCATCCTCACAGCCATGGACGAAAAGGGCGAGAGCTTTGAGGATGTTCTGAAGCAGGCCCAGGAGCTGGGCTATGCGGAGGCGGACCCCACCGCCGATGTGGAGGGCATCGACGCCTGCCGCAAAACCGCCATTCTGGCCGATCTGGCCTTCGGCTATAACATGGACGTAAACGCCTTCCCCACCCAGGGCATCACACAGATCACCGGGGTGGATATGGAGCTGGCCCATGCACTTGGCTTCGGCATCAAGCTTCTGGGACACGCCATCCGCACAGAGGGCGGCTGCTGCGCCTTCGTGGAGCCCCACCTCATCCCGGAGACCCATCTGCTGGCTTCGGTAAAGGGCGTTATGAACGCCTGCGTTGTCCGGGGCAGCGCGGTGGGCGAGGTCATGTTCTATGGTCCCGGCGCAGGAAAGCGCCCCACCGCCAGCGCGGTGGCGGCCGACATTGTGGACATCGCCTCCCGGAAGGATCGGAAGGACACCGATCTGGGTGTTCCCGGCGGCGTCCTGGCTCCGGCGGACGAGCTTTCCAGCCGCTGGTATGTGCGCACCGCCGACTCCCCCGATCTGATCCTGACCGCCTTCGGCGGCAGCGCAGCACCTGTCTACGGCTCCTCCCGGGAGGCCGGCCTCATCACCGAAGCCATGACCCGCAAGGAGCTGAACGCAAAGCTTGCCGCCCTTGACCCCGCGGCGGTCTACCGCGTTCTGGACTGAGGAATACAATGAAGCAGGCGAAAGCCTCAGGCAAATAGAAGGAGACTGTAACTATGCTGATCGTGCAAAAATTCGGCGGTTCTTCCGTGGCCAATGCTCAGCGCATCAAAAATGTGGCCGCCATCATCGCCGATACTTTTCTCTATGGAAACGATGTGATCGTGGTTCTGTCCGCCCAGGGCGACACCACCGATGAGCTTCTGGAAAAAGCGGCAGAAATAAACCCCAATCCCTCCATGCGGGAGATGGATATGCTTCTCACCACCGGCGAGCAGCAATCCGTGGCGCTGATGGCCATGTGTCTGGAGAGCATGGGCCTTCCCGTCGTCTCTCTCACCGGCTGGCAGGTGGGCATCCGCACCAACTCCCATTACGGCAGCGCCCGCATCCGCCGGGTGGCCACGGAGCGGCTGCGCCAGGAGCTGGACAAGCGGCGCATCGTGCTGGTGACCGGCTTCCAGGGCATCAACAAATACGATGACTATACCACCCTGGGCCGCGGCGGAAGCGATACCACCGCCGTCGCTCTGGCCGCAGCGCTCCACGCGGACCGCTGCCAGATCTATACCGACGTGGAAGGCGTTTATACCACCGACCCCCGGAAGGTCAGCGCCGCCCGAAAGCTGGATGAGATCACATACGATGAAATGCTGGAACTGGCGTCTCTGGGCGCTCAGGTTCTGATGAACCGCTCCGTGGAGCTTGCCAAGCGCTACGGCGTGGAGCTTGAGGTGCTGTCCTCCCTGGTGAGGAAGCCCGGTACAAAAGTCAAGGAGGTTGCTAAGCGCATGGAAGAGATGAAAAT
>CAZQFN010000160.1:0-3099 GCA_964592685.1 uncultured Oscillospiraceae bacterium
TCCTTGGTGTCGCGGGCGATGACCAGCTCCTCGTTGGTGGGGATGACCATGACCTTCACCTTGCTGTCGCCAGTGGAGATGACGATATCCTCGCCGCGCTTGGAGTTGCACTCGGGGCAGATCTCGATGCCCAGATAGGTCAGATACTCGCAGATGGCGGCGCGGGTGGAGGCGCTGTTCTCGCCGATGCCGGCGGTGAAGATGATGCCGTCCACGCCGTTCATGGCGGCGGCGTAGGCGCCCACGGTCTTGGCCACGGAGTAGTGGAACACGTCCAAAGCCAGAGCGGCGCGCTCGTTGCCCTCGGCGGAGGCGTTGTCCAGATCGCGGAAGTCGGAGGAGACGCCGGAAACGCCCAGAACGCCGGACTTCTTGTTCAGAATGTTGGTCAGCTCGGCCACGTCCTTGCCGGTGTTGGCGCAGAGGTACTCCAGGATGGAGACGTCGATATCACCGCAGCGGGTGCCCATGGGCAGACCGGCGATGGGGGTGAAGCCCATGGAGGTGTCCACAGACTTGCCATTGGCGATGGCGCAGATGGAGGAACCGTTGCCCATGTGGCAGGAGATGAGCTTCAGCTCTTCCATGGGCTTGCCCAGCATCTCAGCGGCGCGCTTGGAAACATAGCGGTGGCTGGTGCCGTGGAAGCCGTAGCGGCGGACCTTCAGATCGGAGTAATACTCATAGGGGATGGCATACATAAAGGCCTTGCCGGGCATGGTCTGATGGAAGGCGGTGTCGAACACGGCAACCTGGGGCACATCGCCCATAACGGCCTTGCAGGCCTCGATGCCGGTGATGTTGGCGGGGTTGTGGAGGGGGGCCAGGGGGATGCACTCGGCGATGGCAGCCATAACGTCATCGTTGATGAGGACGGAGTTGGCGAACTTCTCGCCGCCGTGGACGACACGGTGGCCCACAGCGCCGATCTCGGCCATGTTCTCCACAACGCCGTACTCAGCGCCGGTCAGCTTGTCGAGAACGGCAGCGATGGCCTCGGTGTGGGTGGGAAGGGCGACGTCCTGGTCGAAGTTGGGCTTGCCGTTCTGGGGCTTGTGGGTCAGGTGGCCGTCGATGCCGATGCGCTCGCACAGGCCCTTGGCGAGGAGCTTCTCGCCCTCCATGTCCAGAAGCTGATACTTCAGGGAGGAGCTGCCGCAGTTGATGACAAGAATTTTCATAGTCGATTCCTTTCGTCTTGTAAAAAAATTAAAATCGTGTAAAATGAAAAATACATACTTTACTATTTTAACTCAAATTTGAAAAAACGCAAGAGGAAGGTGAGGAAGTTGCATACAATTGGTGTGGTTTGTGAGTTCAATCCCTTCCATTTGGGCCATTTTGAGCATCTTGCCGAGAGCCGGCGGGCTTTTGGGGAGGATGCGGCCGTGGTTTGCGTTATGAGCGGCGACTTTGTCCAGCGGGGCGGCCCCGCTGTCTTTGACAAGCATGTCCGCGCCCGGGCGGCGGCGCTTTCCGGGGCGGATCTGGTGCTGGAGCTGCCCGTGCCCTGGTCCAATGCCTCGGCGGAGCGGTTTGCCATGGGGGCTGTGGGACTTTTGGACAGTCTCGGCGTGGTGACCCATCTCTCCTTCGGCAGCGAGTCGGGGGATCTTGCGCCTCTGACTGCCCTGGCCCTGGCCGCGGCGGAGCAGGAGAATCTGGAGAAGATCAAAAAGCAAATGACCGGGGGCATGAGCTTTGCCGCCGCCCGGGAGAAGGTCCTCCATGAGGCCCTCGGCCCGGAGGCGAAGCTTCTGCAGACGCCCAACAACATTCTGGGCGTGGAGTATCTGAAGGCGCTTTTTGCCCTGGGCTCCTCCATGACGCCCATGACCACGCTCCGCGCCGGCGCGGGCCACGATTCCGTTACCGACGGGCCGAAGCGCAGCGCCAGCCAGCTCCGGTCTATGATGGAGGCGGGGGAGGACATTTCCCCCTATCTGCCCCCGGCGGCTCGGGATATCCCCGCCCGGTGCATGGCGGAGGGGCGGGGCCCTGTGACCATGGGCAGTCTGGAGCAGGGCATCCTGGCCCGGCTGCGCCTTCTGGGGGAGGAGGATTTCTGCGCCCTGCCGGACGCCACCGAGGGGCTGGGCAACCGGTTCTATAAGGCCGTTCGCTCCGAGCCCACCGTGGAGGCCATCCTCTCCGCGGTGAAGACGAAGCGCTATCCCCTCAGTCGGCTGCGCCGGATGGTGATCAGCGCGGCGCTGGGCATCCGGGGGGATATGGCCCAGGCTCCGGTGCCCTATGCCCGGATCCTGGCTTCCACGGAGCGGGGAAGAGCCCTGCTTCGGGAGATGGGAGAGAAAAGCCAGGTTCCCGTTATCAACAAACCCGCGGCGGCCCGGGAGCTTCCGGAGCCTGCCCGGCGGATATTCCGGCTTACGGCGGATGCCCGGGATCTTTATGTGCTGGGCTATGAAGCGGCGGAAGAAAGGAAGGGAGGGTCCGATTGGCGGGCCAGCCCCGTCACTCTGTGATTTATGGACGAGAAACTGACACAGATCGAAGAAAAATTTAAAAAGCTGGAGGCCATGATGGCGGCGCCGGAGGTCTATGAGGACCCGGCACGATACATGGCCCTGGCCAAGGAGCAGAAGGAGCTTCAGCCGGTGGTGGACGCCTGGCGCGGGCTGAAACGGCTTCGACGTGCAAAGACCGAGGCGGAGGCTCTTCTGGATTCGGAGACGGATCCGGAGCTGCGGGAGCTTGCGAAAGAGGAACTCAGCGCCGCCCAGGAGGCCATCCCTGCCGCGGAGCAGGCGGTGAAGATCCTTCTTTTGCCCAAGGACCCCAACGACGACCGGAACGTCATCGTGGAGATCCGCGGCGGCGTGGGGGGCGAGGAGTCGGCCCTGTTCGCGGCCCGGCTCTATCGGATGTATTCCATGTATGCCGACCGTCAGGGCTGGAGAACCAGCATTGCCAACATCAACGAGACCGATCTCGGCGGCATCAGGGAAGTGAGCTTCATCGTGGAGGGTCAGGGGGCCTATTCCCGGTTCAAGTTTGAAAGCGGCGTCCACCGGGTCCAGCGGGTGCCGGAGACGGAGACCCAGGGCCGCATCCACACCTCCACCGCCACGGTGGCGG
>CAZQFN010000161.1:0-3072 GCA_964592685.1 uncultured Oscillospiraceae bacterium
CGGCCTTCAGAAGGCGCTTGGTGCGGGCGCGGGTGTGGATGTCGCAGTTGAGGACGTTTTTGGTATAGTTCAGGATGGCGCGGCAGTCATTGGCAAAGAGGATGACGGGCTCGGCGCCGGATTCCCGGATGAGGGTCTTGTAGTAGTCCACATAGTCCACGCCGGTGAAGGTGTGCTTCTCATAGCCGAAGAGCTCGCGGTAACGGGCCTCGGTGAGAATGTCGGTATAGGGG
Source organism: uncultured Oscillospiraceae bacterium (assembly GCA_964592685.1). GTDB lineage: Bacteria > Bacillota > Clostridia > Oscillospirales > Oscillospiraceae > CAJOIG01. The sequence goes on from CAZQFN010000161.1 coordinate 234, forward strand.
TTGATGCCGGCCTCGTCCAGCGCGTCCAGAGTGACAAGATGGTTGCCCACCTCGTCGGAGGGATAGCTGAGCATGAGATAGACCTTTTTCGCGCCTTTGGCGATGCCCCGCAGACAGATGGCGAAGCGGTTGCGGCTCAGAATGGGGAAGATGACGCCGATGTCCTCGCCGCCGAGCTTTGCGCGAATGTCCTCGGCGATCTGGTCCGTGGTGGCATAGTTGCCCTGGGCACGGGCCACGATGGCCTCGGTCATGGCAACCACGTCCCGGTCGCGAATTTCAAAACCGTCGTCCGCGGCGGCCTCCAGAACGGAGTTGGTAACGATGTCGGCAAGATCGTCGCCCTGACGGATGATGGGGGCGCGGACACCTCTGGAAACAGTACCGACCATGCGGCTCATATGGATCACTCCTTTGTAAAATAGACGGAAGGATTAAACTCTTTCTTAACCTAGTAAGGATACACCAAAATCGCTGAATTGTAAATGAAAAATTGAGGAAAGGACGAAGTTTTTCTCATCCGCCGTAGCCCACAGCCAGCCCGAACAGGAGCAGAAGGCTTGTGAGGATCAGGTTCATGAGCTGGAACTTCCAGGAATAGCGCACCCACCGGCCATAGCTCACATCCGCCAGACCAAGGGCGATGAGCAGGGCGGCGTTGGTGGGATAGAAAACATTGGAAAAGCCGTCCCCGAAGGCGAAGGCCAGAATGCACAGCTGGGCCGGAATGCCGAAGACCTGGGCCATGGGCACGATGAGGGGGATGAGGAGAAAGGCCTTGGCGGAGCCGGAGCTGATGAAGAAATTCAGAAACAGAACGAGGAAATAGATGAACAGGACGATGAGCCACCGGGGCATCCCCTCCGCAAGCCCCACGGCGCCGTGGAGGATGGTATCCAGAATGCGGGATTCGGTGAGGGTGTATTTCACGGAACTGGCCATGAGGATCAGCAGCACCGCCGGCAGGATGCTTACCATGCCCTTGCAGAAGGTGCGGCCCAGCTCCTTGCCGCTCATGCCGGAGAGAAGGCAGGCGCCGATGCCCGCCGCCAGAAACATGATTGCCACGATGATCATGGTATAGTCCTGCAGGGCGGAGATAAATCCGGAGGAGAGCACCAGCAGGATGCCCACGCCCACGACGGAGGCGAAGCACACCAGGCCCCGGTCCAGCTTCCCTTCCGGGACGAAGGCCTGTTTTCCGCCCTCGGCGCCGGGGAGCTTCCGGGCATCGAGCTTCCGGGCATGGCGGAGAAGGGAGCCCAGCAGCAGGGCATAGATGAGCAGAAAGCTCACCAGCCGGAGCCACAGGCCCGAGAACATGGGAAGTCCCGCGAGACTCTGGGCCACGCCCACGGTGAAGGGATTGCAGACGCCCGCGGCAAAGCCGCAGCCCACCGCCAGAAGACTCATGCCCAGACCGGTGACCGCGTCCCACCCCAGCCCCACGGCCAGGGCCGTGACGATGGGAACCAGGGGCACGCATTCCTCAAAGGAGCCGATGAAGGAGCCCATGGCCATGAAGAAGAAGGTGACCACCGCCAGAAGCTTATACCGGGCGTGGCCGAAGCGGTCCACCAGCCGGGCCAGCATATACCGCATCAGGCCCCCGGCCTCCAGACTGTTGAACACGCCGCCGATGACCAGCAGAAACACCAGAATCGCCGCGATCATGCCGCCGCCCTCGGCCCCCAGCACCAGAATGGGGGACAAAAGCCATTTCCAGAAGGGGAGGCCCCCCTCCACATAGGTGAAGCCGCCGTCCACATCCAGAATGGTGTTTCCGGCTTCGTCCACCGTGCGGGCGTATTCCCCGCCGGGGATGAAGAAGGTGAGGGCGTAGGTCAGCACCATCAGCACCAAAATGACGGCGATGGCGGTGATAAAGGACTTGACGCTTACGTTCAGGCCCTGAGATTTTGTTTCGTTCATAAAGCAACTCCTTGGAGGGGATGGAAAAAGTATATCATCTCCGCCCCCCGGGACGCAACAAAAAGAAACATCCGGCACCGCGGGGGAGAGAACCCGCTGGCCGGATGCTTCTTTGTCAACAGAAATATGGAGTGCTATGGTTGCGTACACGGAGTTGTTAGCTTAGACTAACCAATCGGGGGACAGAAAGCGCTCAGCTGCCCGGCAGAGCGCCGTTGTTCATATGAGAGGAGTCAAAATCGTACACATTACAAGAGGTGATGCAAATGGTTTTCAGGGTGGTTAGTCATCGCTAACTGACTTACAAGTGCATATTACCATGTATACCATAGCCTGTCAATAGGTTTTTGGATTTTTTCGAAAAAATTTTTGCCCGCCCTTCCATACGGGATTGAATCCCGGGGCGGTGGTTTCGCGTCTTATCCCTTTCTGCGGGAATTGTTTGCCGTTTTTGCGTTCCCGGCCCGGGATTTCGCCGTGGGGGCGGGCTTTGTCCGGGCGCCGGAGCGGCCCCGGGAGACAGGCTTTTCCGCCCGGCTGTCCCGGGTCTTTTTTCTGGCCTTGTCGCTTTTCCGGGGGCTGCCATAGCCGCCCTTATGGGGTTCGGCCTTCTTTGTCTCGCCGGGGCGCCGGGCGTATTTCCCCCCGGGGGGACGGATGAGGCACCGCTTGTCAAAGCCGATGAGATCCTCCCGGCCGGCGGTCTCCAGCGCCTCCTTCACAAGATGGTAGTTCTTGGGGTTCCGATACTGGATGAGGGCCCGCTGCATGGCCTTTTCGTGGGGATTGGTGGGCACATAGACGGGCTTCATGGTCCGGGGGTCGAGACCCGTGTAATACATCACGGTGGAGATGGTGGAGGGGGTGGGATAGAAGTCCTGCACCTGCTCGGGCATATAGCCCAGAT
>CAZQFN010000162.1:0-2984 GCA_964592685.1 uncultured Oscillospiraceae bacterium
CTGGTGCATCAGCCGCCAGCGCCGCTGGGGTCTGCCCATCCCCGTGTTCTACTGCGGCGACTGCGGCAAGCCTGTCTGCACCGCCGAGACCATCGAATCCGTCTCCGCCATTTTTGGCGAAAAGGGCTCCAACGCCTGGTTTGATCTGGAGGCGGAAGAGCTTCTGCCTCAGGGCTTCGTCTGCCCCCACTGCGGCGGCAAGGTCACCGGCAAGGAGACCGACACCCTGGACGGCTGGTTCGACTCCGGCTCCACCCATTTCGCCTCCATGCTGCTGGATGCCCCCGGCGTCTGGCCCAGCGACCTCTATCTGGAGGGCGGCGACCAGTTCCGCGGCTGGTTCCAGTCCAGTCTGCTGACCGCCGTGGCCATGAAGGGGGAGAGCCCCTATAAGAACTGCCTGTGCCACGGCTGGACCGTGGACGGCGAAGGCCGTGCCATGCACAAGAGCCTCGGCAACGGCATCGATCCCGCCGACATCATCGCCAAATACGGCGCCGACCTCTGCCGTCTGTGGGCGGCCAGCGCCGACTTCCGTCTGGACATGCGGGCCTCGGAGAACATCTTCAAGCAGCTGTCCGACAAATATCTCAAGATCCGCAACACCGCCCGCTTCATTCTGGGCAATCTGGACGGCTTCGATCCCAAGACCGATCTTGTCCCCGTGGAGAAGATGCTGCCCCCCGACCGCTGGGCTCTCAGCCGCTGCGCGGCCATGATCGAGAAGTGCCTCAGCTCCTATGAGAAGTATGAGTTCTGGTCCGTGACCTATGCCATCCACAACTTCTGCGTGGTGGATATGTCCAACATCTATATGGACATCGTGAAGGACCGTCTCTACTGCGAGGCCCGCAACGGCCCCTTCCGCCGCGCGGCCCAGTCCGCCCTGTGGCACATTCTGAACGCCATGGTCCGTCTGCTGGCCCCCATCCTGTCCTTCACGGCGGATGAGATCTGGCAGGCCATGCCCCACGTGGAGGGCGACGACGTCCGCCATGTGATGCTGAACGACATGCCCGCCGTTCCCGCGGCGTGGAAGCTTTCCGAAGAGGATACCCTCTTCTGGGAGGACAGCCTCCGTCTGCGCAGCGATGTGAACAAGGCTCTGGAGCTGGCCCGCGCCGAAAAGATCATCGGCAAGCCCCTGGAGGCCAAGGTCACCATCCATGTGGGTCCCGAGGCCGACCGGAAGACCATCGAGCGTGTATCCAAACAGCACTTCGAGGCGATCCTCATTGTCTCCGAGGCGGAGCTGGTGGAGGGCGCCGGCGCCGGCCATGAGGGCACGGAGATCCCCGGCATCACCATCGAGGTGGCCCCCTCCGAAGCGCCCAAGTGCCCCCGCTGCTGGACCCGCAGCGCCACGGTGGGCTCCGATGAGACTTATCCCGAGCTGTGCGCCCGGTGCGCCGGCGCGCTGAAGGAAGACTGACTCCCGTCCGGGGCGGATAACGCCCCGGCGGAGATACGGACTCCCAGATTATTACGAGGAGGAAACGACCTGTGATTTACGCCATCGCCGCTGTTCTGGCCCTGATCCTGGACCAGGCGGTGAAGTTCTGGACAACGAAGAACATTCCCCTGAACGAAGTTGTGGAGTTCATCCCCGGTGTGCTCCAGCTGACGAACATCCACAACTACGGTGCCGCCTTCAACATTCTGCAGAATGCCCGGTGGTTCCTGATCGTTGTGACCTTTGTGTTCATCATCGGCATCATCGTTCTTATGACCCAGGAGATCATCCACACGAAATTCGGCCGCTGGACCATGACCATGATCCTGGCGGGCGCCATCGGCAACTGCATCGACCGCATGCTTTACGGCTATGTGGTGGATATGTTCGAAATCGTGTTCTTCACCTTCCCTGTGTTCAATGTGGCCGATATTTTCATCACCGTTTTCGGCATCCTGTTCTGCATCCATGTGGTGCTGCACAACGAGCCGGAAGAGGTGAAGGCGGCCAACGAGCCGGCCTTCATGCGCCGCCGCCGGGAAGCCCGGGAGATCAAAGCCAAGGAAGATCCCTATGCCGCCATCCCTCGCCGGGGGGAGCATAAGTCTCTGGAAGAAGAGCTTCGGGCCGTGGACTCGGAGAATCTCTTCGGAGAATGGAGCTTTGGAGACATCGTTGGGGAAGAGGAACCCGCGCCCGTGGCCGCGCCGGCGGAAGAGCCGGCGGAAGAACCGGCGCAGGAGCCGGGAGAGGAAATGCTCTCCGCGGCCGGGGACGACATGTTCTCGCTGGACGATATTCTTGCGGAATTCGGCGACTATTGATTTATGGAACGACGAATTGACATCATAGCAAAGGAGGGCGGCGATCGTATCGACGCCCTCCTTGCCCGTGAGGAGGCCATCCGCAGCCGAAACGCCGCGGTGCGCCTTCTGGAGGACGGGCTTGTGACAAAGGACGGTCAGCCTCTTAGGAAGAACTACCGGGTGCAGGCGGGGGACGTGTTTTCCGTTATCCTCCCGGAGCCGGAGGAGATGGACGCCCGGGCCCAGGATATCCCCCTGGACATCGTATACGAGGACGGGGACGTGGTGGTGGTGAACAAGCCCCGGGGTCTTGTGGTCCATCCGGCGCCCGGCCATCCGGACGGGACGCTGGTGAACGCCCTTCTGGCCCACTGCGGAGACAGTCTTTCCGGCGTGGGCGGCGCCATCCGGCCGGGGATCGTCCACCGCATCGACAAGGATACCAGCGGCCTTCTCATTGTGGCGAAAAACGACGGGGCCCATGCCTCTCTTTCGGACCAGCTGAAGGACCGCTCTCTGTCCCGGACCTATGACTGCATCGTTCACGGAAATTTCCGGGAGGATGAGGGCACCGTGAACGCCCCCATCGGCCGGGATCCCCGGAACCGTCAGCGCATGGCCGTGACGGACAAAAATTCCCGCCCGGCGGTGACCCACTGGCAGGTGCTGGCCCGGTATGGGAAATATACCTATGTGCGCTGCCGTCTGGAGACGGGGCGTACCCA
>CAZQFN010000163.1:0-2955 GCA_964592685.1 uncultured Oscillospiraceae bacterium
CTTCTTCACGTAGGTCCAGCCTTCGGTCTTCATGACTTCGCCCATGGCGTCGTTGATCCAGACAAGGCCTTCGGCGCCGGTGGTGGGCAGGACGGACCAGACTTCCTTCTGGCCGTTCCACTCGAAGTCAACAATGATCTTCTCGGTGGCGGCGGTGTCGTCGCCCTGAGCCATGGCCTTGTACTCGGCCGCGGGGTTCTCATCGCCCATGGACCAGGTGGCTTCGAAGCCCAGGGTGTTCACGGCGGTGATGGTGTCGTAGTAGGTGGCGCCGTACTCGAAGGAGTAGCCTTCGGTGCCGCAGGCGGACAGGAGAATGTCAGCCAGGTGAGCGCCGGTCTGCACGGGAGGAATGATGATAACAACTTCTTCTTCCTCCTCCTCGACGGGAGCGGCTTCTTCGGTGGTGAGCTGAGCTTCGATGGCCTGAACGCGGGTCAGGATGTCATCGAGCTTGGCAGCGGTTTCTGCGTCAACGCCGCCGCAAGCGCAAAGGCTGACCATCATCAGCACGGCCATGACAAGAGCAAGAGCTTTTTTCATTTTTGCATATCCTTTCTTAAATAATGATGCAGATGGCATTATAAATGTTTGTTGGTCAATTGTCAAGCGATCCGGTCGGTTATACTTAAATTATTAAGTGAAGATTAATTCAGGGTGAACAAATGGTGGAGAAAGGGCGGAAAATCCGCCGGGAAGCACAAAATATGGAAAAGGGAAATGTTTATACTTTAACGAGCTGAATTTTTTGAATTTTCATGAGAAAAAAATTTCATTTTGTTCTTGCCTTTTCTTTATTATAGGTTTATAATGCATCTCATCTGAAATATCCGCTTTGCGTTTATTCAAATCTATTTCAGGAGGACAACAAAAATGAAGAAGATCCTTGCCCTGCTCCTGGCCATGATGATGGTCCTGAGCCTGTGCGCCTGCGGCGCCAAGGAAGAAGCCCCTGCCGAGGAAACGGCGGCGGAAGCCCCCGCGGAAGAAGTCGTTGAGGAAGCGGCGGAAGAAGCGGAAGAGGCGGAAGAGCCGTCCACCGTCAGCGCCAACCTGGCCATGGGCACCGGCGGCGAGTCCGGCACCTACTATGCCTTCGGCGGCGTTCTGTCCGGCTACATCGGCGAAAACACCGACATCTCCATCAACTATGTCTCCAGCGGCGGCACCAAGGCCAACATTGAAGGCATCGACATCGGCGAGTTCGACCTGGCCACCGTCCAGTCCGACGTTTCCACCTATGCCTACTTCGGCACCAACTCCTTCGAGGAGACCGGCGCGGTTGACTCTTTCAGCATCCTGGGCGCCCTGTACGCCGAGACCGTGCAGATCGTGACCTGCAACCCCGAGCTGGACTCCATCGATGACCTGGCCGGCAAGAACGTCTGCGTGGGCGACGTCGGCTCCGGCACCTACTACAACCCCATCGACGTTCTGGCGGCCTATGGCATGACCATCGACGACATCAACCCCATCTACCAGTCCTTCGGTGACTCCACCGAAAGCCTGAAGGACGGCAAGATCGACGCCGCCTTCATCTGCGCGGGCGCTCCCACCACCGCTGTCACCGAGCTGGCCACCGCCAACGACGTGTATCTCATCTCCATCGATGACGAGCACATGGCCACTCTGCTGGATTCCTGCCCCTGGTATGCTTCCCTGACCATCCCCGCCGGCACCTACAACGGCTTCGATGAGGATGCCACCACCATCACCGTGAAGGCCACTCTGGTCTGCCGCGAGGATCTGGACGATGCCGTGGCTTACGAGATCGTCTCCACCATCTTCGAGAACACCGACGCCATCGCCCAGCTCCATGGCAAGGGCGCTGAGCTGAGCATTGAGTTCGCCACCGACGGCATCGCCGTTCCCTTCGCAGCCGGTGCCGCCCAGTACTACGCCGAGAACGGCGTCACTGTGGCCACTGCCGAGTAATTTCCGGAAACAACAAACTCCTATCTGAAGAAAAAGCCTGGAGTGCCGCATTTTGCGGCACTCCGGCGATTGCTGTTTTCGGCAGATGCCGCAGGGATGGATATATTCCGATGAATGATCATCCCTATGGCATTTTCCAACCATCTTATCACATGTTCGGAGGTATCTCTATGGCTCTGTTTAAAAAGAAAGACGTCGAAGCCGTGGAAGAGATTGTGGAAACCGTTCAGGTGACATCCGAGGACGATTTTGCGTTTGACCAGGCGGCGGTGGACGAGGTCATGAAAAAATATGACCGCGAGTCCAACACCCGCATCTGGGAGGGCTGGCAGAAGTGGGCCGTCTATGGCATCATGGCGGCGTTTTCCCTGTTCGTCATCTATGTGACCCTGTTTGCCACCTGGCTGGACCTGGTGCGCTATCCCTCTTTCCTGGGCTGCATTCTGGTTATCGGCTATCTGATCTATCCCGCGAAGAAAGGTATGCAGAAAGTCAACTACATGACCTGGTATGACTGGGTCCTGATGCTGATGGGCGCTGCGGCCTTTTTCTATATCGCCTTCAACGCGCAGGACATCACGGTCCGCGTGATCAGCTTCCGCTATCTGAAGACCTATGAGGTCATTCTCGGTCTCTGCGGCATCATCTCTGTGGCTGAGCTCTGCCGCCGCAGCGTGGGCATTCCCATTCTGTGCGTGGCCGGTGTGTTTGTGATTTACGCGCTCTATTATTTCTGCGTCACCAAGGACCAGGGCGCTGTCAATGCCATCAGCCAGCTCACCTATCGTCTTACCTATACCACCACCGGCATCCTGACCACGCCCATTCAGGTGTGCGCCAAGTTCATTGTGGTGTTCATCATCTTCGGCGCGTTCCTGGAGCGCACCGGCATCTCGGATTTCTTCATCCAGCTGGCTAACTGCGCGGCCGGCGCCTCTTCCGGCGGCCCCGCCAAGGTGGCGGTCATCTCCTCCGCCCTGTGCGGCATGGTGTCCGGCTCCTCCGTGGGCAACACCGTCA
>CAZQFN010000164.1:0-2954 GCA_964592685.1 uncultured Oscillospiraceae bacterium
CCATTTGGTGACGGCGTTTTCAAAGGTCTGCTGGGCCGCCTTCTGCTGCAGCTCCAGCTCCGCGGCGGTCTGGCTGCGGCCGGAAAGCCAGTTTTCATAGGCGGCCTGATAGAGCTCCGCCTTCCTGTCCGCGGCCTGGGCGCCGTAATAGTTCCGGGCCTGCTGGGCGGCGGTGACGGCGGCGGTGGAGGCGATGCCGCCGGTGTTGGCCGCGGCGGCGCCCAGACTGTCCTCATAGGCCCGCTGGCCCTCCCGGAGATAGGCCTTGCGATAGTCCTCCCAGAGCGCCTCCGCCTCCCGGGCAAAGGTGTCCGGGCCGGCGTCGGAGTTGACATAATTATCCGCCGGTGTATAGCCGCTGCCGTCGGCGCCGCCGGTATAGCCCCCGAAGCTCCGGCGCACCCGCTCCGCCCCGGCGTTGGCCAGGGCCCGGGCCTCGTCCGTGGAGGCGGCCTGATAGTCCTCCTTATAGGTGAGGAGCGTCATGCCCGCATCGGGGTCGGCCATGGCCAGCTTCAGATCCGCGGTGGAAAAGCTCTCCAGAAGACCGGTTTTCGCGGCCTTTTGGAGGAAGTCGTCATAGGTGTAATTCGTTTTTGCCATGTTATTCCTCTCCCTCGGCGTTTAGTTGACATAATATATATCGGTACTGTTCGTTCATCTGATAGAGGCAGTCCAGTATGCGCTGGAGCTTTTCCTCCTGGGTCTCCTGCCCGGTGAAGGCCGGATAGGCTGTGCGTTCGTCCATATGGGTTCCTCCTTTTGTGGTGCAGGCAGGCTTACCTTCCCCGCGCCCGAGCCTTCCTCTCTGAGTGAGGTGCCCGGAGGGAGTAAACTCCCCCAGTCAGCTTCGCTGCCAGCCCCCTCTGAGAGGGGGCCTATAGCCTCCCTCTCACGGGGGAGGCTTCACCCCCCCGCGCCGCAGATGGATCGTGTCAGACGAGGCGTGGGGTTCCGGCCCCGAGGGAGTGTACAAAGGTACATGACCGAGTGGGCCGGGTTCCCACAACGAAATATGACGCGATCCAGCAAGGCGCGTTAGCAAGGCGCGTTATTTGGTATATTCCCGGCCCATGGCCCAAACCTTCCAATCGCCGCTCCCCTCCAGACGGATGCGGAGGGAATCGCAGCGGCGGGGGATGAGCTGGAGGGTCTGGATGCCCTTTTTGGCGCGGGTGACGGTGGCGACGGGCTCGAAGGGGCGGCCGTCATAGGAGACGGAGAGCGTGAGCGTGCGGGCGGTCTCCACGCGGAAATACAGGCGGCGGATGGTCTTTTGGCGGACGGTGCCGCCATAGAAATCCGCGAACTCCACGGCGCTCTCCACGAAGCCCTCCCCCTCACCCTGGGGCGTGCGCACCCGGCCGCACTGCCAGAGGGCGCCGTCGGCGCAGAGCATATAAAGCTCCCCGCCGCACCAGGCGAAGTCCAGCACCCGGGCGTCGTCCTCCCGGTGCCAGAGACCCAGGGCGGTGTCATAGACATAGAGGCTGTGGCCGGTCTGCTCCTCCACGGAGACGTAATATTTCCGGCCGTCGGAGCCGGCCACGGCGTTTTGCCGGAAGGCCACGCCCAGCGCGTCGTCCACCGGGCCGGGCACGCCCCCGGCATAGGCCGCGAAGCCCGCCCGGGTCTTGTAATAGAGGGTCTGGCCCACCACGGCGAAGCCCTTTTCGCTGCCCTTCTCGCAGCCAAGGGTCTGGGTGTCCATGAGCTGGAAATTGGCGGGGCGGGTGCCATAGACCCGGTAGATGCGGTCCTCCTTCATGAGGAGGGGATAGCCCCCATAGGCCACGGCCCCGGTAAAGGCGCCGCCGCTGCCCGCCTCCACGCTCCAGCAGCCGGTGGCGGTGCCGTCAAAGTTGTTCCAGACCCGGGGATCCCCCAGAGCGGAGCAGTATACGGCGGAATCCATCACGCCCCAGAGCCGGTTGCCGCTCTGGCAGAGATGCTCCAGATCCGGCACCGAGCGGCAGACCGTCACCGCCCCGGGCTCGGCATAATCCAGGGTCTCCACGGCGGTGAACCCGATGGTCCCGACGCCGAAGGCGCCGATGTCCCAGGGGAGCGTCACCGTCTCCCCGCCGATGACGGCGGAGGCGCTCTCCCCGTCCCAGGTGACGGTGTCCCCCTCTCCCAGGGCGGTCTCCAGAGTGATGTTGTAATACCGGCCGTTCCAGAGGAAGTGCCAGCAGCCGGGGGCCAGACCCTCCGCCCCGGCGGTATAGGTGGCCAGCGTGTCCAGGGTGAAGCTCTCGTCATAGAAATAGAGGGCCGTGCCGTGAACCTCCCGGACCACCAGCGTGAGATTGTTCTCCGGATGGGCGGTGCAGCCGGCGATGGTGACGCCGTCCCCGGGGCGGAAGACCCCGTCCAGGGTAACGCTGTCCAGCACCAGGCAGTTCCCCCGGGAGGAGATGCCCCCCGGAGCCGGGGAGGAGAGGAACCGGGCCTTCTGCACCTCGCCGTCCACGGCGGCCATGGCCTCCAGCGGGCCGAACTCCTCCGTGGCGGTGTTATAGGCCAGCTTGTCCGGCCAGATGACCACCCAGCGGTTCATGGTGTAAAACCGCTTGGGGGAATCGGCCACCTGGCCCTTCACCGCCCCGTCGTAATAAAAGTCCGTGCCGTCCACCCAGAAGAGGCAGTCCCCCGCCCCCAGTCCGTTGGGGGCGGACAGGGTGCGCAGCTTATAGCGGCCGCCCCGGGGGGCCAGAAGGGGATAGTGATCGGCGGACATGTTCTCCATGGCGGAGACGGCGCCGTCCGCGGCGGAGAGCCGGGCGTCCAGCCCGCCGAACACGCACTGATAGCTCAGACCGTAGGTGTCCCCGCTGGGGAGCGTGCGCAGCTTCATGGGCCCACCCCGAAAAGCATTTTCACGATGACCGCGATCATGGCCGTGCCCACCGCGCCCAGCAGCCACAGAATGGCGGTGAGCTTGGTGTTGATGA
>CAZQFN010000165.1:0-2942 GCA_964592685.1 uncultured Oscillospiraceae bacterium
GCCTCATCGCCATGGGTCTGAGCTTCTGCACCGGCACCTCCTGGGGTACCTTCGGCATGCTGCTGCCCATCGTTCTGGCCGTGTTCCCCATCGGCTCCGGCAACGACAATCTGGCCTTCCTGGGTATCGCCGCCTGCCTGTCCGGCGCTGTCTTCGGCGACCACTGCTCCCCCATCTCCGATACCACCATCATGTCCTCCGCCGGCGCCCGCTGCGACCACATGAACCACGTCTCCACCCAGATCCCCTATGCTCTGGTGTGCGGCGCGATTTCCGCCGTGTTCTTCCTGGTCGGCGGTTTCTTCCCCGTGTGGTATGTGCTGATGCCCGTTGCAATCCTCGTCACCGTCGCTATCTGCTTCATCCTGAAGAAGAAGTTCGGCGTGGTGGAGGAAGCCTGATCCCGTTCCCCAACATAAAAAACCATCGCCCCGGACCAATGGTCCGGGGCGATTTTTGCGCGCAATAATACCCCCACTCCGAAGAGCGGGGGTATTATGTGCCATATCTCAGAAAAGTCCGCCCAGGTTTCCAAGACCGCCGGTGATCCGGCTCATAGACTGGGTGGAAGCCTCCTCCGCCTTGCGGAGAGCTTCGTTCACCGCCGCGACGATCATATCCTGAAGCATGTCCACATCGTCGGGGTCCACCGCTTCGGGATCGATCACGATCTCAGTGAGCTCACGCTTGCCGCTGACCGTGGCAGTGACAACGCCGCCGCCGGCAGAGGCAGTGTAGACCTGGTTCTCCAGATCCTCCTGCATCTTCATCAGATCCTGCTGCATCTTCTGGGCCTGCTTCATCATGGCAGCCTGGTTCATGCCGCCGGGGAAGCCGCCGCGGAAATTATTCTTGGCCATATTCATATCTCCTCTATGTTGTTATTCAAATGTAACGTTGGAAAACCGACTCAGCTCGTCCAGCTTGCCGGTGTCCGGCGCTTTGGGGGCAGGCCGGGGCTGGTCACTGAAGACCACCTGCAGATTCTGCCCGGTAAGCGCCTGGAGTTCCTGCTGGAACAGACTCACCGTGGCGGGAGTGTCCAGCATGAGTTTGGCGATGGGCGTGGTGAGATAGACGGTCATGGTGTTCCCCACCAGGTCGCCGCCGGCCTGAGACGCGGTGGCGATCATGGCATAGGCGCCCATGTTCAGTTTGCCGTTCAACCGCTTTACCAGCGCGTCCCAGATGTCGCCGCCCCCATGGACCGGGGCCGGGGAAGACACCGGAGCAGGCGCCGGTTCCGGCGCGGGCTCAAAAACGGGCGCAGGCTCATGCTCAAAGACAGGTTCAGGCTTCGGTTCGGGCTTCGGTGCGGGCCGATCATCCTGCGCCGGGGGCGCGGGAGGGATAAACTCCGGATTTTCGGGGGGCGCATCCTCGTCCGTGTACCAGGGGAAACCCTCCTCCACGGCCGGGGGCGCGAATACAGGCGCGGGCGCAGGATCCGGGCGGGTTTCCGCCTTGGCCGCAGGCGCCGGTACAGGTGCAGCTGCGGCAGGAACAGCGCCGCTTCGCAAAGCCGCCTCCAGCCGGGAGACCCGGTTTCGCAGCGCCTCCAGACCGTCCCCCGTTTCCGGGACGCACAGCGCCACGAGGCAAAGCTCCGCCGCCCGACGGGGGTCAGAGCCGGAAAGATCCGCGCCGCGGATGGCATTCATAAAATCCATAAGCTGGGAGCCGGGGATCTTTGCCGCAAAGCGCTCCAGCACCGCCCGTTCATAGGACCCGGAAAGCAGTGCGTCGCACCCCTTGGGGGCCACCTGCAGCAGGAGCACATCCCGCATCAGTCCGGCCAGCTCGTCCAGAATGGCGGCGGGGTCCTTTCCGTCCTTCCAAAGCTGATGAAACAGCCCCAGGGCACCGGCGGTATCGCCGTTTGCCACCGCCTGCAGAAGCTCCGCCGTGCGGCGGCTGCCCGCAAGGCCCATGGCGGAAAGAACCGCTTCGACGTCGATATGCTCCTGTGCGGAGCACTGATCCAGAAGACTCAGCGCGTCGCGCATGCCGCCGTCGGCAAGCCGCGCCAGCATGGCCGCAGCCTCCGGGGAGAGGTCGATCCCCTCCTGCTCCGCCACATACCCGAGCCGTCCGGCAATGGCCTCCGGCTCGATGCGCTTGAAGCTGTGGCGCTGGCAGCGGGACACGATGGTGGGCAGGACCTTATGCAGCTCTGTGGTGCAGAGGATGAACATAAGGTGCTCTGGCGGTTCCTCCAGAATCTTCAGCAGTGCGTTGAAGGCCGATGTGGAGAGCATGTGCACCTCATCGATGATATAGACCCGCTTTTTCACGCTGGCGGGCGAGAAGATGGCCTCATCCTGCAGGGCGCGGACGTCTTCCACCTTGTTGTTGGAGGCAGCGTCCAGCTCCACCACGTCCAGAATGCCCCCGGACTCGATGCCCCGGCAGGCGGCGCATTGGTTGCAGGGGCTTCCGTTCACCGGATGCTCGCAGTTCACCGCCCGGGCCAGGATCTTGGCGCAGGTGGTCTTGCCCGTGCCCCGGGTGCCGATGAAGAGATAGGCATGGCTCAGCCGGTCCGTCTCCACCTGGCGGCGGAGGGTTTCGGTGATATGATCCTGCCCCACGACATCCTCAAAGGTGCGGGGGCGCCATTTGCGATAAAGTGCCTGATACATGGCATTGCCTCGAATCAAGCGGCAAAAGCCGCCTTGTGATAAATAGGTATAACAAAAGAGCTGCACACCTGCCTTTGTATACCCGATACATCCGTTACCGAAACAGTTGGCTCAGACCCGGCGACCTCGCGGCACACAGGAGGTCCCGCTTAATGCTGCTCGGTTCCCCGCCTGACATGGTTCACGGGTTCCCATTGCGCGAGACCGAGCCTTCAACGCTACTTATTACGGTCAGACAACACATCGAATATCCGGGGGCAGGAGTTCGTCCCCGCTATAGCGGATTGCGGGTACAGGGCA
>CAZQFN010000166.1:0-2893 GCA_964592685.1 uncultured Oscillospiraceae bacterium
TCCAGACCCGCAACGGCAAGCGCACCGCCCAGGCGGCCATGAAGGTGGCGGCGGATCTGGTGGCGGAAGGCCTGTGCACCAAGGAAGAGGCTCTTATGAAGATCGAGCCCAAGCAGCTGGATTCCCTGCTGCACCCGGGCTTTGACAAGGGGGCGCTGGCGGAGGCAAAGGCCATTGCCAAGGGTCTGCCCGCGTCCCCCGGCGCGGCCACCGGCGCGGTGTATTTCACCGCGGAGAAGGCCATGGAGATGGCGAAGAGCGGCCCCGTGCTGCTGGTCCGCAACGAGACCAGCGCCGAGGATGTGGAGGGCATGAACGCCGCGGAGGGCATCCTCACCGCCCACGGCGGACGCACCAGCCATGCGGCGGTGGTGGCCCGTCAGATCGGCACCTGCTGCGTGGCGGGCTGCGGCGAGTTGCGCATCAACGAGAAGGAAAAATATCTGGAGGTGGACGGCATCACCGTGAAGGAGGGGGATTACCTCTCCATCGACGGTACCACCGGCAATGTATATCTGGGCAAGATCCCCACGGTGCCCGCGGAGATGGCCGGCGAATTTGCCGCCGTCATGGGCTGGGCGGACGAGATCCGCACTCTGGGCGTCTGGGCCAACGCGGACACCCCCGCCGACGCCAGAACGGCGCTGAACTTCGGCGCGGAGGGCATCGGCCTCTGCCGCACGGAGCATATGTTCTTCGACCCCAACCGCATCTTCATCATGCGCCAGATGATCGTGGCCCGGGACGAGGCCAGCCGCAAGGCGGCGCTCGATAAGCTCCTGCCCATGCAGCAGGGGGACTTTGAGGGCATCTTCGAGGTCATGCTGGGCAAGACGGTCACCGTCCGGCTGCTGGATCCCCCGCTGCACGAGTTCCTGCCCGCGGAGGAGGCGGACATCCGGACCCTGGCGGAGCAGATGGGCATGGACGTTGCCGAGCTGAAGGGCATCATCCGCTCCATGCACGAGGTGAACCCCATGATGGGTCTGCGCGGCTGCCGGCTGCCCATCCTCTATCCTGAGATCGCACAGATGCAGACCCGGGCCATCATCCGGGCCGCCATCAACGTCCAGAAAAAGACCGGCCGGGCCGTGGAGCCCCACATCATGGTGCCGCTGGTATCCTCCCGGGGCGAGATCAAGTATATGAAAAAGCTCATCCAAACCGAGGCGGAGGCGGTCATCGCCGAGAGCGGCGAGGCCCTGACCTATGAGGTGGGCACCATGATCGAGATCCCCCGGGCGGCCATGGCCGCGGACCGGGTGGCGGAGGAGGCGGAGTTCTTCTCCTTTGGCACAAACGACCTGACCCAGATGAGCTTCGGTCTCAGCCGGGACGATGCGGGCAGCTTCCTTCCCGCCTTCTATGACAAGAAGATCCTGGAGCACGATCCCTTCGAGCGGATCGACGAGCAGGGCACCGGCCGTCTTGTGGAGACGGCGGTCCGTCTGGGCCGGCAGACCCGCCCCGGCATGAGCATGGGCATCTGCGGCGAGCACGGCGGTGAGCCCAACTCCGTGGACTTCTTCCACCGGGTGGGACTGGACTATGTGTCCTGCTCCCCCTTCCGCGTGCCCATCGCCCGTCTGGCGGCGGCGCAGGCCACTATACGAAACCGATAAAATATGGTATAATGCATCCGGGGTGGAAACGCCCCGGATGTTTTACGTCCTCCGTCTGCGACTTGCGCCGCAGTTGACCGGGGGCGTTTCTATGCAAGAGGTACATACACATGAAGAAACAAAATGCTGTCATCACGCCGGAGTTTATCCGGCTGTTCCTGTATTCCGTGGCCATCTGCATTGGCATGAATATGCTCAATGTGGTGGTGCCCCTGTATACCACGGAGACTCTCGGCAAGACCACGGCTGTGGCGGGTCTGATGTCCACGGTGTACACCATCGCGGCCTGCGTCAGCCGGCCCGTCAACGGCGCCCTCACCGACCGTCTGGGCCGGCAGAAGATCATGATCGTGGGCGGCGTTCTGTTCGCGGTGGGCTGCGCCCTGTGCGGCTTTATCCCCAGCCTTGCCGTTCTGGCGGTGAGCCGCGTGCTCATGGGCATCGGCTATTCCGCCGGTACCACCGCCTGCAACACCGGATCCATGGACGTGATCCCCGCCGACCGCATGAGCGAGGGCATCGGCTATTTCGGCATGAGCCAGTCCGCGGCCAACGCTTTGGGCTCCGCTCTGGCGGCGGTGACGGTGGTCTGGATCGGCAACCGGTATTCCATGCTGGTAGTGGGGGCCATGGGCGTTCTGGGTGTCATCGTGGCCCTGTTTATCCGCTATGAGAAAAAGCCCGGCTATGTGAAGCCCACGCCCGCGGAGAAGGGCGGCGCCTTCTTTGAGAAGACGGCCATTCTGCCTTCGGTGTTCCAAGGGCTGAGCCTGTTTCTCATCACCTGCCTCATGTGCTTCATGACGCTGTACATCGTCCACATCGGGCTGCCGGGCTCCGTGGCGGGAAGCTTCTTCACCGTGTCCTCGGTGGTCATTGTGGCGGTGCGGATGCTCTTCTCCAAGGCCATGAACCGGCTGCCGGTGGCGGTGTTTCTGGTGTCGGGCTATGCCGCCCTTATCGCGGCCTGTCTGCTGCTGCCCCACTGCAGCACCACGGCCCATCTCATGGCCATAGCGGTGCTGTTCGGCATTGCCCACGGCGGCATCTGGATGGCCCTGGGCTCCGAGGCCGTCCGTCTGGCTCCTCCCGAGGGGCGGGGCGCGGCCAATGCCACCTTCTATTTCGCCTTTGACGCGGCCATCGGTCTGGGCGCGGCCTTCTGGGGCGCCATGATCGACAGCGTGGGCTATGTGACCTGCTATCACATCATCGCCGTGGCCGCGGCGGTGCTGGCCGTTGCCTGCATCCCCGTGTTCCGGAAGCGGAGC
>CAZQFN010000167.1:0-2884 GCA_964592685.1 uncultured Oscillospiraceae bacterium
GGATATCCCCCACATCGCAGTTGAGATAATAGCAGATTCGGTTTATGGTGCCGAAACGGACGCCCTTAGCCTTGCCGCTGCGCAGAATGGACAGATTCGCTTCCGTAATGCCCACTAGTTTGCAAAGCTCTTTGGACGTCATCCCCCGCGCTTTCAGCACGTCTTCCAGATGCACTTCAATTCCCATGTTCCACCTCAAATGTACAGTTCATTTTCATCTTTAATGGCTTTTGTCTGCCGGATATACCGGGCAAAAAGCAGCCCCGCCAGGGCAATGCCAATGGGCAGGATCGGTATTTCCACCGAGATATTCACCACATACAGCCGCTTCAGAAACAGAAGCTGAAAGAGATTGAGTCCCAGATTAACCAGCACGATGGCGCTTAAGCCATAAATGCTGTAAGAGGCCAGTTTATCTGCAGCGGATACGGTCTCCTCCGAATAGATATCCTCCCCAAGGCAGCGCAAAAGGGGCATCACCAAATGGATGATCCGGATGTCTACCAGATAAGGTCCTGCAGTGGCGATGTAGCGGAACAGCAGGTAGACTTTTCCGAGCCCGGGCAGCGCCGCGACAGCAGCCTCCCCGCTCAGATCACGGATAAGCTGCCCGCCGCAGACACCAACGACCATGACCGTAAACAGGATATCCAGAGCCATCAGCATGGTGTGCATATAGCGTTGCAGGGAAATCATGTTCGCCCCGCGGATCGCGCGGAGGATGCACAGGATGAGATAGGTCACGATCACAGACCACACTGCCATGCCAAGAACCGCCTTGCCAACATCCGTGGAGAATAAATCTCCCAAGAGGCCGGGGTTTACCATCCAATACATCACAGCAAACAGCACCGCACTGAGAGCCGGCAGCAGCCAAGCCTCCCCCGTGAGCCGATTCTGACGCCGCAGCCACCAGAGAAGTCCAAACGGGGACAGACACAGACCGGCATACAACACCCACGCAAACGCATTCCCCGCGCGCCCGGACAGGCTCATCCACCGCAGGAGAGCGCCGATCTGCTCAAAAGGGAAAGCCGCAGCAGAGCTGAAAAGTTCCGGGACATTGATATCCAGAACAAGATACAGAAGGCACACCCCCGCCACGCACACCTGGACAACGCCATAAGTCCTGCTGTTCATACTCAACCTCCAATTATCGCAAAACAATAATTCCTGATCTCATTATACACAGCAGGCGCGTACTTGTCAATATCGTTTTACGATAATTTTTTATAAAAAACCGGCATCCCGATTACGGAATGCCGGTCATGGAATTTGATATCAGTGCGCCAGAAGGACGCGGTCGGAAGCGAGAGAGCCGCCGGAGATCTCCGCGAATTTTTCAAGAAGATCTTCTTTGGTAAGCTTCTTCTTTTCCTCGCCCGCAATGTCAAAAATGATCTTGCCTTCGTTCATCATAATGAGACGGTTACCATGGCTGATGGCGTCGTTCATATTATGCGTGACCATGAAGGCCGTGAGATTATTCTCGCGAATGATGCGGTCGGTAGTGTCCAGAACCTTCTCCGCCGTCTTGGGGTCCAGAGCGGCGGTGTGTTCATCCAAAAGGAGGAGCTTGGGCTGCTGGAGAGTAGCCATAAGGAGCGTCAGCGCCTGGCGCTGACCGCCGGAGAGCAGACCGACCTTGGCTGTCATGCGTTCCTCCAGGCCGAGACCCAGAGTCTTCAGCAGTTCATAAAACTCCTGCTGCTCCTTCTTGGTGATACCGGACTTGAGACCGCGGCGCTGACCGCGGCGTCTGGCAAGGGCGAGGTTCTCCTGGATCTCCATGGTGGCGGCGGTGCCGGTCATGGGATCCTGGAACACGCGGCCCAGGAACTTGGCGCGCTTGTATTCCGGCAGATGGGTCACATCCTGGCCATCAATGATGATGGATCCGGAATCGATGGGCCACACACCGGCAATGGCGTTCAGAGTGGTGGACTTGCCGGCACCGTTGGAGCCGATAACCGTGACAAAATCGCCGGGGTTCAGATGGAGAGACACACCGTTCAGCGCACGCTTTGCATTTACGGTACCGGGGTTAAACGTCTTATGGATGTCACGCAGTTCAAGCATCGCTCTTCACTCCTTTCCGGGAAGCAAGGTGGCTTTTCCAGTAAGGAATCGCCAGGAATACCGCCACAACCAGGGCAGACAGCAGCTTCAGATCCGAGGAGTTCAGACCCAGCCACAGAACAACCTGGATCACAAGATAATAGATAATGGCACCGATGGCCACCGCAAGAAGACTCAGGGCAAAGTTCTTAAAGATTTTACCGAAAATGACCTCTCCGATGATAACGGCAGCCAGGCCGATGACGATGGCACCGCGGCCCATGTTCACGTCTGCAAAGCCCTGATACTGGGAGTACAGAGCGGAGGACAGCGCCACAATACCGTTGGAGATCATAAGGCCGAGAACCTTATTGAGGTTGGTGTTGATGCCCTGGGCGCGGGACATATTCTCGTTGGCGCCGGTGGCACGGATGGAGCAGCCTCGCTCCGTGCCGAAAAACCAATATAGAACAGCGATGAGGACAACAAGGAACAGGAAGCCCACCAGGATGGGGTTGTTCAGCGCGACCTCACGGACATTTCGCAGAGAGAGCAGCAGGTTATACCGGTCCACGCTGATGGTGAGGTTGGAAGCCGTTCCAGAAGAGGTTCCGATGCCCAGGATGCGGAGGTTGATGGAATACAGCCCCAGCTGGGTGAGGATGCCCGACAGGATGACGGGAATACCCATAAACGTGTGGAACATGCCGGTGACAAAACCGGCCAGCATGCCGGCCAGAACCGCACACAGAAGCGCGACCCAGACGGAATAGCCGTTGGTCATCATAATGACACAGACCGCACCGCCGGTGGCCATGGTGCCGTC
>CAZQFN010000168.1:0-2881 GCA_964592685.1 uncultured Oscillospiraceae bacterium
AGAAAAATTCCCGAAACCTCATGGGTTTCGGGAGTTTTTTGTTGTGTCAGACGGCCCGGTCGGGAACGATTTTGAAGCCGGCTTTTGCGAGCTCCTGCTTGATGGTCTCGATCTGCTCGAAATCGCGGGTTTCCATGCCGATCTTTAGGAAGCAGCTGGAGATGGCCATGTTGGCGTCGGAGCGCTCATGGTGAACGGAAACCACATTTCCGCCGCAGCGGGACACGATCTCGCTCACGCCCAGAAGCTGGCCGGGCTTATCCTCCAGCGCGATCTGCAAAACGCTGTTGCGTCCGCCCATGACGAGGCCCCGGGTGATGACGCGGGAGAGGATGTTCACGTCGATGTTGCCGCCGGAAACCACGCAGACCACGTTCTTGCCCGCAATGGGCAGCTTTCCGAACATGGCGGCGGCTACGGCCACGGCGCCTGCGCCCTCGGCGATGAGCTTCTGCTTTTCGATGAGAGCCAGGATGGCGGCTGCGATCTCGTCCTCGGAAACGGTGACCACCTCGTCCACATACTGTCTCGTCATGGCGTAGGTCATGTCGCCAGGGGTTTTTACGGCGATGCCGTCGGCAAAGGTGGCTACGGAGTCCAGGGTGGTGATGGCGTCGTTCTCGACGCTTACGGCCATGCTGGGGGCGTTCGCCGCCTGCACGCCGTAGACCTTCACATTGGGATTCAGACTCTTGACGGCGCAGGCCACGCCGGCGATAAGCCCGCCTCCGCCGATGGGCACGATCACCGCGTCGGCATTGGGCAGCTGGTCGAGGATCTCCAGACCGATGGTGCCCTGTCCGGCGATGACAAGCTCGTCGTTAAAGGGGTGGATGAAGGTGGCGCCGGTCTCCTGCTGGAGCTTTAGGGCGTATTCGTATGCGTCGTCGTAAGCGCCTTTTACAAGCTTCACTTCCGCGCCAAGCCGCTTGGTGGCCTCCACCTTGCTGATGGGGGCGCCGTCGGGCATGCAGACCACGCTGCGGATGCCCATACGCGTGGCGGAGAGGGCCACGCCCTGGGCATGGTTCCCCGCGGAGCAGGCGATAATGCCGGCGGACTTCTGTTCCTCGGAGAGGGCGGCGATCTTGTTATAGGCGCCCCGCAGCTTGAAGCTGCCGGTGGCCTGAAGATTTTCCGCTTTGAGATAGATGTTTGCGGCAGAGCTGAGATTGGGGGCGTGGAGCAGGTCGGTCTTGCGGGCGACGCCCTTCAGGGTATAGGCCGCCTGATAGATTTTGTCCAGGGTCAGCATATCAGTGGGTCTCCTTGGGGTCGGATGCGGGCTCGCGGCAGAGCAGATCGTTTATGAACTGCTGGGCGCTGCGGCCGGAGCGGCTCCCGTGGCGCACCTGCCAGGTGGCGGCGGCGGAACGGAGCTCCTCCGGCGTGAGGGCGGAAAGCTCCCCGGAGCGGCTTGCCAGCTCCCGCACGATGGATTGATATTCCTCGAAGGTGGGGTTGGGGTAATAGATCTGCAGACCGAAGCGCCCGGCCAGGGAGAGCTTTTCCTCCATGGTGTCGGAGCGGTGAATGTCCCCGTCGTGCTCCATGTCGGAGCGGTCCTTCCAGGTCTCCTTCACCAGATGGCGGCGGTTGGAGGTGGCATAGATGAGGACGTTTTCGGGAGCGGCCTCCGCGCCGCCCTCCATGACCGCCTTCAGATGCTTGTATTCCACCTCGTTGTCCTCAAAGGAGAGGTCATCCAGAAAGAGGATGAAGCGGTAATTCCGGCTTTTGATGGTGTTCAAAATGGCGGGAATGAGATGGAACTGGTGCTTATACAGCTCGATGAGGCGCAGACCCTCGGGGGCATATTCGTTGGCAATGGCCTGAATGCTGGTGGATTTGCCGGTGCCCGCATCGCCGTAAAGCAGAACGTTGTTGGCATGGCGGCCACGGAGGAAGGCCAGCGTATTGTCCAGAAGGAGCTGCTTCTGGCTCTCATAGCCCACCAGATCCTGCAGCTTCACCGCCCGGCGGTTCTCCACCGGGAAGAGGACGGGCGCGCCGTCCTTCTCCTCCACGCGGAAGATCTGGCCAAGGCCAAGATCGCCCAGACCTGCCTTTTCATAGTGCAGGCACAGGACGCGGAGCATGTCGGTGGTGTCCTTTGCGGCGGCAAGCTTTGCTGCCAGCCCCATAATCTGGCGGCCGGCGGCGGTGGGTTCCTTGCCAATGTGGTGGAAGTTTCGGATGGCCTGGAAGGCGGGCAGGTCAGACTGAATGTCGAACAGGGCGCGGTAGGTGGCCATGTCCACCTGGGCAAAGCCAAAGAGACTGTCCCGCTGGGCGCGGCGGCGCTCATAGGTCAGGGAGAAGGGATTCTCCCCAGTGGCCAGCTCACGGGCCAGAAGGCAGTGCCACAGATCGCCCTGCCAGCCCTGGGACACGGCCAGTTTCAGAACGTCTCCCAGAACGGGCTCCAGGGAAGCGCTGCCGTCCAGGGCGCGGCCCATGCGGAAGAGCAGTCCGTCAAAGTCGGGGCGGAAAAGAATGGTTTTATCAAAAAGACGATAGACAGTGTATTCCATGGGGGACCTCGTTACTGAAGAATGGCGCCCTTGTCGGCGGAGGAGACGAGCTTGGCATAGCGGGCCAGATATCCGGTTTTTACCTTGGGCTCGGGGCAGACCCAGTTTGCCTTGCGGCGGGCCAGCTCCTCATCGCTGACTTTCAGTTCAATGGAGTAGTTGGGGATGTCGATGGCGATGATGTCGCCCTCCTCCACCAGACCGATGATGCCGCCGGAGGCAGCCTCCGGGCTCACATGGCCGATGGAAGCGCCGCGGGTGGCGCCGGAGAATCGGCCGTCGGTGATGAGGGCCACGCTCTCGCCCAGACCCATGCCGCAGATGGCGGAGGTGGGGTTGAGCATTTC
>CAZQFN010000169.1:0-2848 GCA_964592685.1 uncultured Oscillospiraceae bacterium
CCGAGCCGCCCACCGCCGTCTATATCACCAGTCCCGATTATCTGGGAAACACCGCCGACATCGCCGCTCTGGCAGCGGTATGCCATCGCCGCGGCATTCTCCTTCTGGCAGACAATGCCCACGGGGCCTATCTCCGCTTTCTGACCCCCTCCCGGCATCCCATGGATCTGGGCGCGGATATGTGCTGCGATTCGGCCCACAAGACGCTCCCCGTTCTCACCGGCGGGGCCTATCTTCACATCGCGGCGGACGCCCCCGCGCTGTTTCACAGGGAGGCCAAAGCGGCCCTGGCGCTGTTTGGCTCCACCAGCCCTTCCTATCTCATTCTTCAGTCTCTGGACGCGGCAAACGGATATCTCGCGGGAGACTATCGGGAGCGGCTCGCCTCCTTTGTCCGGCTGACTGCCGGGCTTGGGGAGCGGCTTACTGCCCGGGGCTATACCCTCCGGGGAGATGAGCCGCTGAAGCTCACCATCGCCCCCAAGGGATACGGCTATACCGGCACGGCCCTCGCCCAGCTTCTCCGGGAGCAGCGCATCGAATGCGAATTCGCCGATCCCGATTTCATCGTCTTCATGTTCACACCGGAAACCGGCGCGGACGGTCTTGCCCGGCTGGAACGCGCGCTTCTCGCCATTCCGCCCCGCCCCCCCATTTCCGCGGCCTGTCCCGGATTCTCCCGGCCGGAGCCGGTGCTCTCCGTGCGCGAGGCCGCCTTTGCGCCCCGGGAGGAGCTTCCCGTGGAAGCCTGTGAAGGCCGGGTATTTGCCGGCGCCGCCATGGGCTGTCCCCCCGCGGTGCCCATCGTGGTCTATGGCGAGCGCATCGGCCGGGATGCCATCGGCCTCTTCTCCTATTACGGCATCGACCGTTGCTCCGTGGTCACAGACCCATAACCGAAAAACGCCCTCCGGACGTCCCGCAAAAACGGGCATCCGGAGGATTTTTTCTCTGCCGCCGGGGAACCCGCCGGCGCCGCGGCCGCGGACGAAAATATGGTTGCAGGCAGCCGCTTTCAATGTTATTATTTAGACAACAACATCAAAAGGAGACATTGCCATGAGCGAGATCAGCAGAAGAAGCTTTCTGAAGGGCGCTGCCGGCGTGACGGCCGCCGCGGCGGCGGCCAGCGTGCTGGGCGTTTCCGCCCTTGCCTCCGACGAGGTGGACGCCGTCTCCAGCGCCAGCGTCCCCACCGGCGTTTCCAGCAGCGCCAGCAAAGGCTCCGGCGAGCAGGTCGTCCCCGAACTGCCCGACCTTTTCAATCCCCCCGCCTCCATCCCCGACAGCGACATTGCCCAGACCTATGCCGCGGACGTGGTCATCGTGGGCTGCGGTCTGGCCGGTCTGTGCGCCGCCCGCAGCGCCGCGGAAGCCGGCGCATCGGTCATCGTCATCGAGAAATCCACCAGCTACAACTACCGCTCCGGCCAGTACGGCATCTGCGGCAGCACCCTCCAGAAGGAGCGGGGCATGGACTTTGACGGCAACGCCGCCGTGGCCGATCTGATGAAGGAGATGGGCTATCGCCCCGACCAGCGGCTCTGGAACTACTGGCGGGACAAGTCCGGCGAGGCCTTTGACTGGCTTCTGGAGCCCGCCGGGGACAATGTGGACGTCATCGACATGTATGCCAAGAGCTATGACTCCTCCAAAATCACCATCTGCACGGTCCACTGGCCCAAGCCCGAGGCCTATGACCCCGCGGAGGAATTCAGCCCCACCTACCCCGCTGCCACCCTCACCTTCATTCCCGATCAGGGAGACATTCTGGCTCTGACCTATCAGAAATGCGTGGAGCTGGGCGTTGTTTTCCGCTTCTCCACCTGGGCCAAGCAGCTCATCCGCACCTATCCCTCCGGCCGCGTGGAGGGCGCCGTCGTCCAGGATCTGGAGGGCACCTATTTCAAGGTTCTGGCAAACAAGGGCGTCATCATGGCCGCCGGTGACTACGGCTCCAACGAAGACATGGTGAAGCATTTCTGCGGCGGCCGCACCTGGTCCACCATGTTCACCTCCACCGACGCCAAAGGCGCCGTCACCAACATCGGCGAGGGCCAGGCCATGGGCGCCTGGATCGGCGCGAAGATCGAGGATGGCCCCCACGCCCCCATGACCCACACTCTGGGCGGCGCGCTGGGTGTGGATCCCTATCTGCTGCTGAACACCAACGGCCAGCGCTTCTGCAACGAAGACGTGGCCGGCCAGCAGATCTCCAGCCAGCTCTACCGCCAGCCCGACGATTACGGCTGGAGCATCTTTGACGACAACTATCCCGACCAGGTGGAGCTCATGCCCTGCTCCCACGGCTCTGTGAACCACATTCTCCCCGCGGAGGATGTGCCCAGTCTCTCCGGCGCGGTCATGACCATCGGCCGCTCCGCCATCACCAGCCGGGAGGCGGTCACCCGCAGCTGCACCACCGCCGACACCATCGAGGAACTGGCCGCCAAGCTCTATAAGGACGAGACGGCCCAGCAGAACATGATCGCCGCGGTGAAGCGGTATAACGAACTGGCCGCCAAGGGCCATGACGACGATTTTGGCAAAACCGCCAAGCGCCTCTTCCCCATCGAAAAAGCTCCCTTCTATGCCACCCAGATCTCCGCAGGCAGCATGCTGGTCTGTCTGGGCGGTCTTTCCGTGGATCCGGAAACGCTCTGCTGCGTGGACGAGGATCTTGTTCCCATCCAGGGCCTCTATGCCGTCGGCAACAACATGGGCGGCCGCATCGTGCAGGACTATCCCGTCACCATCGCCGGCGCCTCCCACGGCACCTGCCTCACCTTCGGCTACATCGTGGGCCGCAAGGTGGCCGAGCTTTAAAAGAATCGCCCCGGCCCCGCTT
>CAZQFN010000170.1:0-2824 GCA_964592685.1 uncultured Oscillospiraceae bacterium
CCACAAACTGGGTGGTGCCGGTGCCCACGCCCCAGCGGGCGTTGCGGACATAGAAGACGGCGTTGGACATGCTCTCGGTGCCGCCGGCGATGACGACGTCGTTCACGCCGGTCATGATGCTCATGGCGCCGTTCTGCACGGCGGTCATGGCGGAGGCGCACTGGCGCATGACGGTGGAGGCGGCGCAGGCCTCGGGAATGCCCGCCTGCAGCGCGGCCACGCGGGCGATGTTGGGTTCGTCAGAAGTCTGGCGGCACTGGCCCAGAATGACCTCGTCGATCTCCTTGGGGTCGATGCCGGTGCGGTCAAGATTTCCCTTGATGGTGGCGCAGGCCATGTCCAGCGCGGACAGGGGACGGCAGGCGCCGCCCATTTTGCCGACGGCTGTGCGGCAGGCATCCACGATCACTACGGTTCTTGTTTCCATTGCAATTATATCTCCTTGCAGTAAGACGGCCATAACCGCCCATATTAAAAACTGTGATATTACTATAAACCTTGGAACAGTACAAATGTCAATCCATTGGGAAATAAAAATTCATGCGCAGACGATGCACCCTAAAATGAGCAAAGTCGTGCGCATGAATTTTGTGTGCATCATTTCCGGTTGCCCCAAAGGGGCGAGGAAATGGCACATTCATGTTTTTTGCTATGTTTTACATAGCAAAAAAACAGCGCCATTTTTCAATGACGCTGTATAGATTGCGATTTGGGATCAGATGAGGTTCAGAACCAGAGTCAGAACCACGAAAACGATGGCGACCCACTTGGTCATCTTGGAGAGCTTGGCATCCCAGCTCTTGGCCTTGGTCTTGGACATGAAGGTCTCAGCACCGCCGGCAATGGCGCCGGAAAGGCCGGAGCGCTTGCCGCTCTGCAGCAGGACGACAGCGGTCAGGAAGAGAGCGGAGAGCAGCTGGATTATAGTCAAAACGATAGTCATAACAGTTCACCCTTTTTCAAAAAATCACTTGTGTCAATATACCATACCTGAAACACTAAATCAAGTGCTTTTTGCCAGATTTTTTCCCGTTTCTTGTGTTTTTGGCGGCGGAAACGGAAAATTCCGGCTTTCTGCCCTCCCGAAGCGATGCTTTTTTCTGTCCCGCGTATTCCAGCAGCACCACGCATTCCACATGGTTCGTGTGGGGGAACATGTCCACCGGCTGGGCGATCTGAGCTTCATAGCCGCCCCGGCAGAGGATATCCAGATCCCTTGCCAGTGTCTCCGGGTTGCAGGAGACATACACCACCCGCCTGGGGGCCAGGGTGAGAACGGAGTTCAGAAAGGCCGTGTCGCTTCCGGCCCGGGGCGGGTCCATAAGGACCACGTCCACCTTCTGCTTCGCCCGGGCCATGCCCACCATGTATTCTCCCGCGTCCCCGGCGGTGAACCAGCAGTTGGTCACGCCGTTGGCCCGGGCGTTGGCGATGGCATCCTGCACGGCGTCCCGGTTCAGCTCCACGCCCAGAACCTGCTTGGCCCTGTCGCTGGCGATGAGCCCGATGGTGCCCGTGCCGCAATAGGCATCCAGAACGGTCTCCTCCCCGGTGAGTCCGGCGTATTCCACCGCCGTGGAATAGAGGACCTCCGTCTGCACGGGGTTTATCTGATAAAAGCTTCTGGCGGAGATGCGGAAGGTCTTGCCGCAGAGGACATCCTCGATATAGCCCTTGCCATAGAGAACCTTCTCCCGCTGGCCCAGAACCAGAGAGGTGAACTTGTCGTTTACATTAAATATAACGGTGGTGATCTCAGGATGCCGCTCCAGCAGCTTGGCCACAAAGGGCTTCTGGTGCTTGAAGATGGGGCTGGCCGCCACCAGAACCACCATGACCTGCCCGGTGGCAAAACCCCGCCTTACCAGCACATGGCGCAGAAAGCCGGTGCCGGTGCGCTCGTCATAGGCCTGCATCTTGAATTCGGGCAGCATCTTCCGGATGGTGACGATGATGCGGTCGGCGATCTTATCCTCGATCATGCAGCTGTCCACCGGCACGATCCGGTGGCTGGAGGACTGGTATACGCCGGAGATGATTTTCCGGCGGCTGTCCAGACCAAAGGCGGCCTGAACCTTGTTGCGGTAGTGATAGGGGTTTTCCATGCCCCGGATGGGCTCCACCCGGCAGAACCGGCCAATGAGATGCTCCACCCGGTTCTGCTTCCAGGCGAGCTGGTCGGCGTAGCTGAGATTCTGCATCTGACAGCCGCCGCATTTCCGGGCCAGGGGGCATTCCCGCTGGTGCTTTTCTTTTGTCTGTGTCTGGCTCAAGGGCAGAGTCTCCTTGGAATAAGAATTTTTGCACAGTATATCATATTTTTCCGTTCTGTGCTACAATTATATAAATCGAAAACCGGCGAAGGAAAAGTGACCTTCTCGCCGGTGGCGGAACACCAGGGCTGAAATTATGGAAAAGAAAGACTTTCAAAAGCTGTTTCGGAACTATATGAAGGCAAAGGGCTTTCAGGTAAAGGGAAACTACAGTCATAAGTTTTTGGGCGATGACTACCTGATCGGGGTCTGGTTGGATCACCATCCTTTTTCAAAAGCCTACTTTGTTGAATATGGCGTGATCTATGCGCCGGATGAAAAAAGACTTCCCTTTTCCGGGTGGTGTGACTGGACTGCCCGGTTCCAGTTTGCGGCGAATCCGGACGAAGATCTGCGCGACTATCCGATCGAGGATATGGACAAGTGGCTCCGGCCTCAAGTGATTGATTGGTTTGAGTATGATACACGCACAGAAAGAGATTTTATAAATTCGCTGGATGTGAATGTCGAAAAACGACTGGCCCCTGTATATGATAAGGAATATGTGCTAG
>CAZQFN010000171.1:0-2793 GCA_964592685.1 uncultured Oscillospiraceae bacterium
TGCCCACCATTTTGGAGCGGGTATAGTTCACGGGGATGAGCTTATCCTTCCCCGGGGCCCAGATATTTTTGTCGATGCCGTTGACGATGCCGGTGACATCGTCCCGGAATTCCAGCACGGGGTCCAGCCCCTCGCCGTATTCGGGAGTGCAGATCTCCCGGGCATAGGTGGGGCTCACGGTGTTGACCCGGTCGGCCATGATGCAGCCCGCTTTCAGGAAGCTGGCCCGGCCCATGCGCTCCATAAAGCCGAAGCACCCCGGCTCGATGCCCAGCCAGTCCTGAACGAAATCGAAGCCGCAAAGCCCCTGATAGGCCAGATTGTGGACGGTGAGCAGGACTTTTTTCTTCGCGAGAGGCGTGTGGGCATACTGGGTGCGCAGGAGCATGGGCACCATGCCCGTGTGCCAGTCGTGGCAGTGGAGGATATCGGGCTCGAAATCCAGCCGGGGCAGGGCCTCCAGCGCCGCCCGGCAGAAATAGCCGTATTGCTCCCCGTCCCGCCCGGGGAGATAGATGGGGCCGCTGAAATACTCCTCGTTTTCCACCAGCCAGATGCAGACCTTGTCCAGCATCAGCTCCCGGACGGTCACGGGCTTGAGGCCGCCGCTGCCCAGAGAGATCTCATATTCCAGAACGACCTTCGTCTGCGCGCCGTATTTCTCCCGGATGACCTTGTGATAGGGCATGAACACCCGGGCGTCCGCGCCCAGCTTGCGGAGATATTTGGGCAGCGTGCCCACCACGTCCGCCAGACCGCCGGTCTTGGCCAGGGGCGTGCATTCCGCGGCGATCATCAGCACCTTGGGCAGCCGGGAAAGACCCCGCGCCGCGGCATAGTCCGCCGCTTTCGTTTTCAGGTTCACAGGGGGCATGACACACCATCCTCCTCATATCGGTAATAACGGGCCGACAGGGGCGGCAGCGCCACCGGGGCCACATATTGAAACTCGCGGAAATCCTCCCGCCGGGCGGGGACGCTCTCAAAGGGCGTCCCATGGCCGCCGAAGCGGCTCTCGTCGCTGGAGAGGAGCGGCGTCAGCCGGCCGGGGCCGGGAAGGCCCACATAAAAATCCCCGTAATGCATGGGGGTGAAGTTGCAGACGCAGACCACGGGGGCCGCGCCGTTCCGGGCCATGCGCATGAAGGCGATGGAGCTGCGGTCCCGGTCGTCGGGGTTGAGCCAGCGGAAACCGTCCCAGCTGTCCTCGATCTCCCAGAGGGCGGGTTCCTCCCGATAGAGCCGGCCCAGCGCGGCGCACCAGCGCTGAAGTTCCCGGTGTCTGGGATAGTCCAGCAGCATCCAGTCCAGCGGTTTTTTCTCGTCCCACTCCGCAAACTGACCGAACTCGCCCCCCATGAACAGGAGCTTCTTTCCCGGATGGGCGAACATATAGCCATACAGCGCCCGGAGATTGGCGAACTTGTCCTCATAAAGCCCGGCCATCTTCCGGAGCATGGAGCATTTCAGATGCACCACCTCGTCGTGGCTGAAGGCCAGGATATACCGCTCGTTGAAGGCATACATCATGGAGAAGGTGAGCTTGTCGTGGTTCGCCGCGCGGTAGATGGGGTCCAGCTTGAAATAGTCCAGAGTATCGTGCATGAAGCCCATGTCCCACTTGAAGGTGAAGCCCAGACCTCCCCGGGAGGGCGGGGCGGTGATGCCGGGATAGGAGGTGGATTCCTCCGCCGCCAGAAAGGCCCCGGGGAACCGGGCCCGGACCGTCTCCGTCAGCTCCTGCCAGAAGGAGACGACTTCGTAGTTGATGTTTCCCCCGTCCCGGTTGGGGACAAACTGCCCCGGCTCCCGGCCGAAATCCAGATAGAGCATGGAGCTCACCGCATCGCACCGCAGACCGTCGATGTGGTATTTGTCCAGAAAGAACAGGGCGGAGCTCATGAGAAAGGCCCTCACGTCGGGGCTGGCATAATCGAACACCAGCGTGCCCCACTGAGGGTGCTCCCCCATGCGGGGATCGGAATATTCAAAGAGGGGCGTGCCGTCAAAGCGGGCGAGACCGTGGCTGTCCCGGGGAAAATGGGCCGGGACCCAGTCCAGAATGACGCCGATGCCCGCCCGGTGGAGCGTGTCCACCAGAGCCATGAAGTCCTGGGGCGTGCCATAGCGGCTGGTGGGGGCGTAATACCCCGTCACCTGATAGCCCCAGCTGCCCTCGAAGGGATACTCCGTCAGCGGCAGAAACTCCACATGGGTATAGCCCATCTCCCGGCAATAGGCCGCAAGCTCCGGCGCCATGACCCGGTAGTTGGGATAGACCGCGCCCTCCGGCAGCCGCCAGGAGCCCAGATGGATCTCATAGATGTTCACGGGCCGGCAGCGGATGTCCGTCTCCCGCCGGGCCTTCATCCAGTCCCCGTCCCCCCAGGAAAAGCCCTCGATGTCCCAGACCTTCGATCCTGTGGCGGGGCCGGTCTCGGCATGGAAAGCGAAGGGGTCCGCCTTCAGGACGGTTGTCCCGTCCGGGCCGGTGACGGCGTATTTATACACCATCCCCGGCCGGGCCCCGGGATGAACAAGGCTCCAGACGCCGAAATCGTCCCGCGTCATGGGGGCGGCGGTCTCGTCCCAGAAGGTGAAATCCCCCACCAGATGCACCGCCCGGGCGTTGGGCGCCCAGACCCGGAAGCGCCAGCCCCCGTCCCCGGGGTGGCAGCCCATGGCCGTATATGCCTCATAAGGCTTGTCATTCAAATAACTCATGACTATATCATAATATATTTTCCTGTCGTTTTCAACATTTGACAGGAGCCTGCGGATGGAATAATATAA
>CAZQFN010000172.1:0-2778 GCA_964592685.1 uncultured Oscillospiraceae bacterium
CTGGAAAAGATCTTCGACATCACCAGGATCGACCTCTGGTTCCTCCAAAAGATCAAGAATCTGGCCGACTTCGAGGCCCGGATCGAAAAGGGCCTGACGGATGAGGACTATTTCGAGGCCAAGCGCCTCGGCTATCCCGATGCCGCCATCACCCGCATCTCCGGCCGCGAGACTCTGCCCGGCAAGAGCCTTGCCTATAAGATGGTGGACACCTGCGCCGCCGAGTTCGCCGCCGAGACCCCCTATTTCTATTCCACCGCCGACGATTTCTGCGAAAGCCGGGTCTTCCCCCGCAGCGGCAAGCCCGTGGTCATGGTGCTGGGCTCCGGCCCCATCCGCATCGGCCAGGGCATCGAGTTTGACTACAGCTCCGTCCACAGCGTCTGGACCCTCCGGGAGCTGGGCTATGACGTGGTCATCGTGAACAACAACCCCGAGACCGTCTCCACCGACTACGACACCGCCAACCGCCTGTATTTCGAGCCCCTCACCCCCGAGGATGTGCAGAACATCATTGACGTGGAGAAGCCCATGGGCGTCGTGGTGGCCTTCGGCGGTCAGACCGCCATCAAGCTCACCGGCTATCTGGACAAGATCGGCATGCCCATCCTGGGCACCTCCGCCGACGGCATTGACCTGGCCGAGGACCGCGCCCGGTTCGACGCGCTGCTGGAGGAATTCGGCTTCACCCGTCCCAAGGGCATGGGCGTCAAGACCCTGAAGGAGGCCCTCAAGGCCGCGGAGAAGCTGGGCTATCCCGTTCTGCTCCGCCCCAGCTATGTCATCGGCGGCCAGAACATGACCATCGCCCGCTCCGAGGACGATGTCACCCGCTACATGAACACCATCCTGGCCGGCGGCATCGACAACCCCGTCCTGGTGGATAAATACATGCCCGGCGTGGAGCTGGAGGTGGACGTCATCTCCGACGGCAAGGACGTTCTCATCCCCGGCATCATGGAGCACATCGAGCGCGCCGGCGTCCATTCCGGCGACTCCATCGCCGTCTATCCCCCTTACAACCTGACGGACAAGTTCCTCAAGAAGATCTGCGACTGCTCCACGAAGCTGGCCCTCGCCCTGGGCACCAAGGGCCTCGTGAACATCCAGTATCTCATCTATGAAAACGAGCTCTATGTCATCGAGGTGAACCCCCGCGCCTCCCGCACCGTGCCTTACATCAGCAAGGTCACCAATGTCCCCATGGTGGATCTGGCCTCCCGGGTCATGCTGGGCGAGCCTCTGGCCGACATGGGCTTCGGCACCGGCCTGTGGCCCACGCCTCCCTACTACGCCGTAAAAGTCCCCGTCTTCTCCTTTGAGAAGCTCAACGACGCCAACGTCATCCTCGGCCCGGAAATGAAGTCCACCGGCGAGGTTCTGGGCATCGGCAAGACCATGGCCGAAGCGCTGTATAAGGGTCTGGCCGCCGCCGGTCTGCGCATGCCCGCGCTGGAATCCGGCGAGAAGACCGGCGTCCTCATCAGCGTGGAGGCTCACGACCATCAGGACATGCTCTCCGTCGTCAAGCGCTTCCACGATCTGGGCATGGTGTTCTATGCCACCCGGGACACCGCCAACGCCATCCGTCAGCTTGGCATCGAGGTCACCGAGGTGAACACCAAGACCAAGAACGAGGAGCTGGACACGCTTCTGGAGTCCGGCGCCATCAACTACATCATCTATTCCGGCATCCGGCGCGATGTCCATATGGGCGACTTCACCATGCTCCACCGCCGGGCCATGCAGCTGGGCATCCCCTGTCTCACCACGCTGGACACCGCGTCCGCCCTGGCAGACATTCTGGCCAGCCGCTTCAACCCCTACAACACAGAGCTCATCGACATCAACCACATGCGCACCGAGCGCCAGACCCTGCGTTTCGCAAAGATGGAGTCCTCCGGCAACGACTACATCTTCATCGAGAACTTCGACGGCGCCGTCACCAGCCCCGAGTCCATGTGCGTCACCCTCTGCGCCCCTCATTACGGCATCGGCGCCAACGGCATCGTCCTCATCGAGAAGTCCGACGTGGCCGACGCCAAGATGCGCTCCTTCAACAAGGACGGCTCCGAGGGTCTGCTGGCCGGCAACAACCTCCGCTGCGCCGGCAAGTACCTCTACGACAAGGGCCTCATCCGGAAGGAGACCATGACCATCGAGACCGCCAGCGGCATCAAGGAGCTGGAGCTCTTCATCCGCAACGGCCGGGTCAGCTCCGCCGCCGTGAACATGGGCAAGGCAAACCTGGACCCCGCCGCGCTGCCCACCACCCTCAAGGCCAAGCGCATCGTGGATCAGCCCATCACCGTGGAGGGCGTGGAGTATAACGCCACCTGCGTCTCCATCGGCAACCCCCACTGCGTCATCTTCTGCGACAAGATCGACGGCATCGACGTGGCCAAGATCGGCCCCGGCTTTGAGCATGCCCCCATCTTCCCCGACCGCATCAACACCGAGTTCGTCCGCGTGGTAAACCGCACCACCCTGCGCATGCGCGTCTGGGAGCGCGGCAACGGCGAGACCCTCGCCTGCGGCACCGGCGCCTGCGCCGCCGCCATCGCCGCCGTGGAGAACGGCTTCTGCGAAAAGGGCGCGGACATTCTGGTCAAGATGCCCGGCGGCGACCTCATCGTCAACTATACCGACGAAAAGGTCACCCTCTCCGGCGACGCCAAGCTGGTCTTCGAGGGAACGCTCGAATACTGAGAATAACACAGCACAAAGGGGCTGTAAAATAACGTCCCCCAAGAAATGGTGGGTCTCTGAAAGGAGATC
>CAZQFN010000173.1:0-2734 GCA_964592685.1 uncultured Oscillospiraceae bacterium
ACCCGTCTTGTGATCGAGGACGGTTCTTCGGTGTATGGCGCCCTGACGGTGCAGGAGGATGGAACCCTTCTTCTGACCGCGGCGGATGAGCTCATTCCCGCGGGAAGCTACGGAACGATTGAAGCTGCCGCCGCTGCGGCCAGTGCGTCCGGCGAGGCATCGTAAACGGCGTTCACGGCTCCGTTTCCATGGTTTTGGGCAGCGGAGCCGAAACCGGATGCGGATCAAAAACAAAAGAAAAAGCCTGTAACCGCAAGGGTTGCAGGCTTTTCTATGGATCAAAATGACCGGGTGATTTTTTCATTTGCGCGACAGGCTTTCCGGATGCTTCCCGGGAAGGTGCTCCGTTATCCTCCGGTGCATCCGCATCCATGTTCTTATTTCGTCAGGAAATCGATGACCGCTTCGTTGAATTCGGCCGGGCGTTCCTGGTTTATCAGATGTCCGGTATTCTCAAAGATCATCAGCTCCGAGTCCTCGATGCTCTCATGCATGAAGTTCCATAGATTCTCGCTGGCAAAATGGCTGTTCGCGCCGAAAATGAGAAGTGTGGGAACCTTGATGATGGGAATGATATCACTCCAATCGTTCGCGAGATGATCCTTCCAGAGCATAGCCATTCCCTCGCCTCGCGCCAAACCGGTCTCTTCCGACTCGCCCTCCAGCGGCACGCTCATACTCGCCTGCATCGCGGGCATCATGAACATGTCCCACTCCATGAGGCCGCGGTACGTGGTTTGCTCATCCTCGGTCCAGTATGGATCGGTCACGAAAGTGGGGCCCTCTTCCGCCAGCACGTATTTATTGATTCTATCCTGCCCCCAAATCTCTACATAGCACCAGAAAACCGAGTTGCCCATGGAGTGCCCGATGACATTCACATTTTCCAGCTCCTCCGCGTCCAGAAGCTCTTTGAAATCTGCTGCCATTCGTTCGGTGTGATACCCGTAAGTGGGAACCTCAGACTGGCCGCAGCCTCTGTATTCCAGCGTATAAACGGTAAAGTGTTCCTGCAGGGCTTCATAGTTTGCGTCGAAGGAATCCGCCGCTGCCCCGAAACCGGGAAGAATGACCAGCGGTTCGCCGGAACCACCAACGCGATAGTGCAGTTTTACACCGTCGGATGTGGTGAAATAACGATCCTCCGGTTCGGACGAGTCTGCGCCGTATGCGACCCCGGCGCCGCATACAGCAAGAGAGAATATGAGTGCGATGGTCAATACAATACCGATCAGGTTCTTCTGTTTCATTTGCTGCTCCCCCTTATTATAGTGTGAACTCATATGATGGTTCTCCTTTATAATATTGAAAAGGTCATGTAACGTCAATATAAATGAATCATAAAATGTTTTGATGAAGCCCCCGGGTTCAAAGACAGCGCGTCCCATGGGGCCTGGATTTTGTCTGAGGAGTGGCATGTTCGGCGTGAAAGCGAAAAAGAAAAACCCTGTAACCGTTGCGGTTACAGGGTTTTCTATGGCGGAGAAGGAGGGATTTGAACCCTCGATATCCTTTTGGGATATACACGATTTCCAATCGTGCGCGCTCGGCCGGACTACGCGACTTCTCCACGCATGTCGAACTGAGATAAATTCAATTCAGCTTTGTTATTATAAGCCACTCTTTCCGTAAAGTCAAGAAGAATTTTTTGAAATAGATGAAATTGTTTTGTGACTTTACAAAGTGCAGATGGCATCCTATAATAAATTTAAAGATTCTTTAACATATATACCCGGGGAAGGCCGGGTGGAGGAGCGCATTGAGCAAACCGTTTAAGTTGACCGAAAGACAGAAAATTCGCATTCGTTCCCGCATTCAGGCGGGACTTATTCTCTTGTGTGTGATTGGCGTGATCGTGGCGATTTGCATCGCGGGGAGCCGGGCAAGGCTGTCCAGACAGCAGGAGCAGGCGGCGCTGGAGGCGCAGCAGACTGCGGAGGCGGCCGCCGCTCAGGCCGCCGCTCAGGCCGCGGCCCTGGCCGCAGAGGAAGCGGAAGCCGCGGCTGCGGCGGAAGCGGCAAAACCGCCGGATGTGGATCCGGATGCCTGGTATCTGCAGCTTGTGAATATCGACAATGTGCTGGAGTCCTGGTTTTCACCCCCGGAACTCACGGAAATGGCCGATGACCAGACCTTTGATTCCCGGGCGGCGGCCCATCTGGAGGCGCTGATGCAGGCGGCGAAGGACGCGGGCTTCACGGTGTATTTCTGCTCCGGATACCGGGACTATTACACCCAGTCCGGCATTTACTGGACCCATGTGGATGATTTTGTGGCCGCCGGCATGAGTGAGGAAGAGGCTCACACCACCACCCGCCTGTCCGTGAATTACCCCGGCGCCAGTGAGCATCAGCTGGGGCTTGCGGCAGACATACTGGAATATAAGGATCAGCCCATGGAGGCTTATATCGGCGGTTCCGGCCTGATGCTCTGGCTGGAGGAAAACTGTGCCGATTACGGTTTCGTGATTCGCTATCCCGATGGAAAAACCGATATCACCGGCATTTCCTATGAGCCATGGCACCTCCGCTATGTGGGGGGCGAAGTGGCGCAGTACATGATGGAGAACGACCTTTGCCTGGAGGAATTCCTGGCCCTGTATGAATGAGCAAAGACCTGAAAATAAAAAACGAAAGGAAATGGAAACCAATGAAGAAGTTCAATCGCATCCTTGCGGTTGCCATGGCGCTGTGCCTGATGTTCAGTCTGGGCGCATTTGCCAGCGGCGAACCCA
>CAZQFN010000174.1:0-2684 GCA_964592685.1 uncultured Oscillospiraceae bacterium
GACACGATGGCGATGATGGAGGCGATGCCGATGATGATGCCCAGCATGGTCAGAAACGACCGGAGCTTATGGGACCAGATGCCCTGAAAGGCAAGGGAAATGTTTTCAAACACAGGGCCACCTCCTTAATACGAATACAGCTCGTCGATCCCGGCCTGCCGGGTCTTGGCGCCGTCTTTTACGCTGCGGCCATAGGGGAACGCGATGTGATCCTCTGCGGTCAGACCGTCCAGAACTTTGATATAGCTGCCCCAGAGACTGCCGCCGGTGGTCAGATAACGTTTTTCCAAAAGTCCGTCTCCGTTCTGAACGAAGGCATAGCTCCGGCCGTTTTCCTCCCGGATGAAGGGAGTCTGCACATAGAGGCCTTCGCTTTCCGAGCCGCCGGGGGTATAGGTGATGGTGACCCATTCGCCCTCCCGGAGATTGGCGTCCTCCTCCACGAAGACGGTGAAGGGATAGAGGGACACATTCTGATTGCCCTCGCTGTAATGCCAGTACTGGCCGCTCTCGTCGGGATATTCGGAGATCTCGGTGATGGCGGCGTCGATGACGGTATAGTTTTCCCAGCTCTGGATGGTCACGATGTCGCCCACGGCCATGGAAGAGAGCTCGATCTCGCTGAGGGCTGCGGTGATATAATATCCGCCGCCGCCGGACACCAGGACCACCGGCTCATTTTCCGCCAGAGCCAGCTCCGGCTCCCGCAGGGTCTTTACTACGCCGTCCACGGTGCTGTAAACGATGCCGTTGGAGAGCTCATAAGAGAGGCGGTCATACTCCAGCTCCGCCATCTTCAGTTCCAGCTCCAGATCCATGATCTGCTGCTTGGTCTCGGCCTTCATCTGGGCCACTTCGGAGGCGGTGTAATAAACCGTGGTATCCACATAGATCTCCGGTGCAGAGGCACCGGCATCCTCTTCGGGCTCGTAGGAAGGCTCCACGATCCGGAAGGTCCAGCCGCCGTTTTCGTCCATGAGAATGGCCATTTCCCAGCTGCGGAGGACGGTTCCGTTGAGAGCGTCGGAATCCCGGACCTCAAACACCACATAGACATAGGGATCATAGGGATCCAGGGTGTCGTCCGGCGTCTCCTCGGCGGGCGGGTCGGTCTCTTCCGCCGGGGGGGTGGTTTCTTCCGCGGGAGGATCGGTCTCTTCTGCGGGCGGGTCTGTTTCTTCCGCCGGGGGATCGGTTTCCTCGGCGGGTGGGTCTGTTTCTTCCGCCGGGGGATCGGTTTCCTCGGCGGGTGGGTCTGTTTCTTCCGCCGGGGGATCGGTTTCCTCGGCGGGTGGGTCGGTCTCCTCCGCAGGAGGATCGGTTTCTTCTGCGGGCGGGTCGGTCTCCTCCGGAACATCCGGCTGGGATTGAGCCGCCTTCAGCTCTTCGGACAGCGTCACCAGACCGGCGATGAAAGCTCCGTCATAGGAGCAGCCGTCGTTCCAGAGATAGACCATGGGGTCGGCGGCGGTGCCGATGCCCTTCTGATACCAGGGCAGGATGTCCGGCAGGATCAGATCCTCTGTATAACTGCTGTCATAGGTGGGAGTGGTGTAGGAGGGGGAGCCGATTTTGTAGGTATTGATCTCGGCCAGCTTGTCCTCCGCCTCCCGGATGCTCAGCTCCAGCTGGGAGACTTTGATGGCCTGACGGTCCAGCTCCAGTTCGCTGAGTGTGGTGTCAAAGGCGAGAAGGGGATCGCCGATGGCGACGGTCTGCCCCTCTTCCACATAGATCTCCGTGATCTGCTGGGTCCCGGAGATATAGACGGACTGGATCTTGTCGGTGGTGACCCGGCCGTCGGTCTGGGCCTCGGTGGCCCAGGAATAGTTCATGGACAGATCCTCCACGGAATAGACGTTTACCTCTTTTCCGGAGAAGTGTTTCAGAAGATAATAGCCCCCAGTCGCCGCCGCGGCGACGCCCAGAAGAATGGCCAGGGTGATGAGGAGCTTTTTGGGGGATTTTTTGGGCTTTCTGTGTTTAGCCATGGTGCCCGCCTCCTTCCTCCGGCAGAAGCCGACCGTCCAGAATGCGCCGCAGGCGCTTGGCCCGGGCACCCACGGCGGGCTCGTGGGTGATGAGAACGATGGTGGCGCCGTTTGCGTTCAGCGTGTCGAACAGGTCCATGACCTGCTCACCGGAGGCGGTGTCCAGAGCGCCGGTGGGCTCGTCCGCCAAAAGGAGCCTTGGCTTGTTTATCATGGCCCTGGCGATGGCCACCCGCTGCTGCTGGCCGCCGGAGAGCTGAGTGGGATAAAAGTCTATGCGGTCCTCAAGCCCCACCATTTTCAGCGCTTCCTCCGCCCGGCGAGAGCGCTCCCGCTTGTTTACCCCCGCATACAGCAGAGGAAGGGCCACGTTGTCCCGGGCGGTGAGCTTGGGGAGGAGGTTGAAGCTCTGAAACACGAAGCCCAGCGTTTGATTCCGGATGTCGGCCAGATGGTTTTCTCCCGCCTGGGAGATATTCTCCCCGTTCAGAAGATAGGTGCCGCCGGTGGGGACGTCCAGACAGCCGATGAGATTCATCAGCGTGGTCTTGCCGGAACCGGAGGGGCCCATGATGGCCACATAGTCTCCGGAGTCGATGGTAAGGTCGATGTCCTTCAGCACATGGACCACATCCTTGCCCTGGGGATAGTCCTTGCAGATGCCTTTCATTTCCAGCAGCATATCAGCCCACC
>CAZQFN010000175.1:0-2654 GCA_964592685.1 uncultured Oscillospiraceae bacterium
TGGTCCATGGAGTACAGGCCGTTGGGGGAGGTGTAGCCTTCCATGTTCTCGGCGTCGTACTGGGAGACCCAGGCTTCGAAGATGTCGGCGTTGGCATCGCCGTCAGAGTCGGCCATGCCGCCCCAGACCAGGTCGCCGACAGGGTTCTCGGCTTCGGCGCGCAGACGGGCGGTGAGCTCACCGGCGGAACCGTTCACGACCTCAACCTCGATGTTGGGGTAGACCTCGTTGAAGCTGGAAATCAGGGCATCCAGGTCATTCTCGGTCATGGTGGAATAGAGGACCAGGTCGCCGGACAGGTCGGCGGGAGCGGCCTCGGCCTCGGCTTCGGCAGCCTCAGCACCGGAAAGGGTGTTGACACTGGCCTCCAGCTGGGCCACGGCAGCGGCCAGCTCGTCGACCTTCGCCTCGCTGGCGCCGCAGCCGCACAGGGCCACGACCATGACGAGAGCGAGAAGCATTGCGATCAGCTTTTTCATTTGTTTTCTCCTTTTATCAAAGATGTTGTATTGCTTAACTGCCTTCGGCAGGTAAGTCCGGATGGGGGGTTACAGGCTGACGTTGTCCTCGGACTTGGAGATCCAGAGATACAGCAGCAGGGAGATGATGGTGACCACCGTGAGGATGGCGGCGAAGGCGGCGGCGAGGCCGTAGTTGCCGCGGCTGATGGCCACATAGGTGGACATGGTCAGCGTGATGGTCTTGTTGTTATACAGGATGATGGAGGAGGACAGCTCCGTCACGATGGCGACCCAGGAGAGGATGGCGCCGGAGAGAATGCCGTTGGCCATCATGGGGACGGTGATGGTGGCGAAGGTCTTGAGCTTGGAGGCGCCGAGACTGAGGGCGGCTTCCTCGATGCTCAGGGAGATCTGCATCAGCGTTGCCGTGGCCGATCGGATGGTATACGGCAATCGCCGGATGACGAAGGAGATGATCATGATGGCCATGGTGCCGGTGAGGGCGAAGGGCTTCTTGCCGAAGGCGAACAGCAGGGCCAGGCCGATGACGGCGCCGGGCATGATGTAGGGAAGCATGGCCATGGTGTCGATGGAGTCGTTGAGAACGCTCTTGCGGCGGACCACCAGATAGGCGATGAGTACGGCGATGACGATGATGATGAGGAGAGCCAGGATGCCCATGAGGGTGGTGTTCTTGACGGAACGCCACAGAAGCTTATCCAGAGCCTTCTCGTAGTTGACGAGAGAATAGCCCTCCTTGAAGATCATGCCGGAGCAGTTGCGGAAGGACAGATAGATGATGTAAAGCTGGGGCAGGAAGGCGATGGCCACCAGAAGATAGCAGTAGAGATGCATGAAGAAACCGCCGATGCCTTTAGCCTTTTTCTTCTCCACGGGATGCAGAGCGCTCATGGAGAACTTGAAGCGGTTGGTGGCCCACTTCTGGAACAGGAAGACGATGGCCGTGACGACGATGGCGATGACCGCCAGGGCCGCGGCGAAGTTGAAGTCCGTTCCGTTTTCGCCCAGATACTGGTTATAGATCAGGACGGGGAAGGTCTGATAGCCCTCGCCCAGGAGCATGGGCGTGCCGAAGTCGGCGAAGGCCTGCATGAACACCATGAGGGCCGCGGCCAGAATGGTGGGCATGGAGAGGGCCAGAATGATTTTGAACAGACGGCGGATGCCGGTGCAGCCCATGTTGGCAGAGGCCTCGATGAGAGTGTTGTCGATGTTGCGGAAGGCGCCGTTCATATAGATGAACACCAGGGGGAAG
Source organism: uncultured Oscillospiraceae bacterium (assembly GCA_964592685.1). Classification (GTDB taxonomy): domain Bacteria; phylum Bacillota; class Clostridia; order Oscillospirales; family Oscillospiraceae; genus CAJOIG01. The sequence continues at coordinate 1,738 of CAZQFN010000175.1, forward strand.
AACTTCAGGCTCTGGACAAGGAGAATGCCCTTGAAGCCATAGATGCTTCCGATTTTGATGGGCAGGATGCTCTCAATGAACTGGGTGATGACGCCGGAGCGGCCCAGCAGCATAATCCAGGAATAGGCGCCGATGAAGGGGGCGGACATGCAGCAGAGGATGGACACCACAAACAGGATCTTGGAGCCCTTGAGCTTATAGAAGGAATAGAAGTAGCTCATGGGGATGCCCAGCAGCAGGGACACGCAGGTGACGGCCACGGTGACCTTCACACTGTTCCAGATGGTGGTGGTATAGTAGCTCTTGGAGAAGAACTTCACGAATTCCTGAAGACTGAATTTCCCGTCGATCATGACGGACTGCTTCAGCAGGCCGAACATGGGATACACGAGAAACAGCAGGAACAGAGCCAGCAGGACCAGGGACACCACGGTCCAGAGCTCAAATTTTTTCTTTCCGATCTTCATGGACAGACCCTCCGATCAGTTGGCGCAGTCGTTCTGCACGCCGGTGAGCATGTTGGCGGAACCGTCGGCGGTGAAGATGTTGAGCTTCTCGGTGTTGAGCGTGAGTTTGATGCGGGTGCCGGGCTGGATGATGGAGTCGATGGAGGACTCCTGGATGATCTCGGCCTCCTCGCCGGAGTCCAGATGGACGAAATAGTGGGTCATCAGGCCCAGGAACACGCAGTCGTCCACGGTGGCGGCGATGCCGTCGGCGTCGGGATCGGCGTTGAGGATGAGCTCCTCGGGACGGACGGAGAGGATCACGTCCTGGTCGGCCTTGTAGGGATCCTGAACGTTCGTCATCTCGCACTTGTAGCCGCCGGGGGCCACCAGCACGGTCTTGCCGTTTTCCACGACCAGCTTGCCGTTCATGATGTTGGAGCGGCCGATGAAAGTGGAGACGAAGAGGTT
>CAZQFN010000176.1:0-2653 GCA_964592685.1 uncultured Oscillospiraceae bacterium
TGTTCCGCTCCTCCGGCGCCGGCGGCCAGAAGGTCAACAAGACCAGCTCCGCCGTCCGTCTGACCCACATCCCCACCGGCATCGTGGTCTCTTCCCAGGTGGAGCGCAGCCACTTCCAGAACCTGGAAAACTGCAAGCAGATGCTCCGCGCCAAGCTGGCCGAGATCAAGGAGCGGGAGCACCTGGAAAAGATCGAGGACATCAAGGGTGTCCAGATGAAGATCGAATGGGGCAGCCAGATCCGCTCCTATGTGTTCATGCCTTACACTCTGGCCAAGGACACCCGCACCGCCTTTGAAAACAGCAACATCCAGGCCGTCATGGACGGGGACATTGACGGTTTCATCAATGCCTATCTCGCCATGAAGGCGAACCAGCAGGCCGGAAACTAACCGCATCTCACACCCCGCCCGCCCGGCGGGGTGCTTCCATTTCTGCATAAGGAGAATTGCCATGGAATTCAAATACCTGAACCAGCCCCTGACTGTGGGCAAAGTCACCATGAAAAACCGCATTCTCATGCCCGCCATGCACACGCTGTATTCCCAGGACGGACTGCCCACGCCCCGCTTCAACGAATACTACTGGCGGCGCGCCGAGGGCGAGACCGGCCTTGTGGTGGTTGGCGCCTGCCGCTTTGAGGGAAAAGGCGCCCGGGCCAGCACCATGAGCCTGGCGGACGATTCCTGCATCAAGCCCTGGCAGAGCTTCACCGCCGGAATGCGGGAGCGGGACTGTCCCGTGGCCGTGCAGCTCTATCACGCCGGACGGTATATGTATAACGCCGATGTGATGGACGGGGGCGGCGCCGTGGCCCCTTCCGCCGTCTATACCCCCTTCACCCGGGAGACCGCCCGGGCCATGACCCCGGAGGAGCTTCACGCCATCATCGAGGCCTTCGGGGAAGGGGCCCGCCGGGCCCGGGAGGCCGGCTTTGACGCGGTGGAGATCTCCGGCTCCGCGGGGTATCTCATCAGCCAGTTCCTGTCCCCCCTGACCAATCTCCGGGAGGACGAATACGGCGGCTCCTTTGAAAACCGCTGCCGCTTCCCCCTGGAGGTCATCGCCGCCGTGCGCAGGGCCGTGGGGGATGACTATACCGTTCTTCTGCGCTACGGTGCCCACACCCTGGTTCCCGGCGCGGGAAGCTCCGAGGACTGCCGCCGGTTTGCCGTCCTCGCCGCCCGGGCCGGCATCGACATGCTGGATCTCACCGGCGGCTGGCACGAGAGCCGCACCCCCCAGCTCACTGCCGAGATGCCCCGGGCGGGACTGGATTATCTGGCTGCCGAGATCAAAAAGGCCGTGGATATCCCCGTGGCCATGGCAAACCGCATGGGCGGCCCCGCGGAGGCCGAAAAGGCCATCGCCCTGGGCCGGTGCGATGTGGCGGCCATGGGCCGGGCGCTGGTGGCAGAGCCGGATATCGGCAAATACATCCGTCTGGGCACGCCGGAAAAGCTCCGCCCCTGCACCAGCTGCAACCAGGGCTGTCTCGCGGGCACCTTCTTTGACAAGCCCGTCCGCTGTCTGGCAAACGGCTTGGCCGGCCGGGAGTGGGAGCTGAAGGAAGATCCCGTGGCCCAGCCCAAAAACATTCTGGTGGTGGGCGGCGGCCCCGCCGGCATGGAATGTGCCTATCGGGCTGCCCGCCGGGGCCATCGGGTCACGCTCTGGGAAAAGAGCGACCATCTGGGCGGTCTTATGGCGGTGTTTGGCAACAAGATGCCCGCCCGCCGGGAATTCGGCCGTCTGGCCCGCTGGTATGAGAAGGAACTCCCGGAGGCCGGCGTGACCGTGGTTCTGAACAAAACCGCTGCCGCCGAGGACATCCTCTCCGGGGGCTTCGACAAAGTGGTTCTGGCCACCGGCCGGGTCTATAAGGACATCCCGGTTCCGGCGGAGGCGGACGCCGTGCCGGTCTATACCGCGAACGAGGTGCTGGAAAAGGATCTCATCCTGCCCGGGCGGGTGGCCGTCATCGGCGGTAGCTTCGTGGGACTGGAGCTGGCCCGCAAGCTGGTCATGGAGGCCGGCATGAGCCCGGACGATCTCTTTTACCGCATGCGCTACGGCGTGGAGAGCGACGAGACCCTCCATGCCCAGCTCCGCGCCTCTGACCGGGAGGTGGCCGTTTTTGAGCGGCAGAAGCTGGGCGCGGGCTATGAGCCCGGCATCGCCTGGCCCACGCTGGGGGATCTGAAATCCTTCGGCGTCAAGCTCATGCCCCAGACGGAGGTGGTCACGATCACCGCCGAGGGTGTTCTTCTGGCCGACGGGCTCTGGCCCTGCGACGCCGTGGTGGTCTGCTCCGGCACGAAGGAGGACCGCGCCCTTCTGAACGCCCTGGAGGGCAGGATCGACTGCGTTACCGTGGGCAATGCTCACCGTCTGGGCCGGGTCATCGGCGCGGTGGAGGACGCCTGCCGCCTGGGCTGCACGATTTAACTTGATTTTCCCTGCCGTTCCATGTATAATACACAGGCACATATGCCGGTGTGATGGAATTGGCAGACGTACCGGATTCAAAATCCGGCGGTGGCGACACCGTGCGGGTTCGACCCCCGCCACCGGCACCAAAAAGGCTCTCCCCTCAAAGGCAATGCCACTAAGTTAAGCAAACGAATCCCCCTATCATCGTTTTGCGATGGTG
>CAZQFN010000177.1:0-2638 GCA_964592685.1 uncultured Oscillospiraceae bacterium
TCCCTCTCTGAGGGAGGTGCCCCGCAGGGGCGGAGGGAGTTTACTCCCCCAGTCTCCTCCGCACCCATAGCCTCCCTCTCTGAGGGAGGTGCCCCGTAGGGGCGGAGGGAGTTTACTCCCCCAGTCTGCTCCGCAGACAGCCCCCTCGGGGAGGGGGCCTCTGGCCTCCGCCAGGGCGCAGCGGGCGGGTATTTTCCGGCGCTCACCGCGCACCCTGCACACAAAAACACCCCCGACCGCGTCGTCGGGGGTGTCTGCGTCTCAGATTCTCATTCCGTGATCCGCCGGCATTCCAGATACCAGCGCTTGTCCAGACTGTGGCCCACGGAGAAGCTCTTTTTGGGATAGTTCCCCATGGCCTGGATATGGGGGAACAGCTCCCCCTTGGGCAGCGTGGGCAGCAGAAGCGCCGCGCAGCCGGGACGGCTGCCCATGGCCCGGGCCGCCTCGTCCCCGTGGATATAGTCCACGGTGCCGCCGTGGGCGGCGATGTATTCCCGGCAGAAGGCGTCCGCCCCGGAGACCAGCTCGCCGGTGTCCCGGCCGCTCAGCTCCCGGATGAAGCCGCCCTCATCGGTGCCGAACAGCACCCGGTGGATGGGGAAGAACTCCACCGCCTCATGGCGCAGATTCTCCACCTCCGCCAGAGCGTAGCGGGCGGGATGATCCATGGGCGCGCCGGCGGCCTTCAGCTCCTCCCAGCGGTTCTTCGCCGCGGCCAGGGAGTGGTTGCCGTCGCCCATGGCGAAGACGATCTCGCCCTCCAGAGCGTTCAGGGCCGCGAGGACCTTTTCCGCGGTCCCGCCCTGGATGCGGCTGCCCCGGATGTGGCCGCCGCCGTCGTAAAGCTCAAAGTCATAGAGAGTCTCCCCGCCCTCCGCGGCGGAAAAGACGGTGTCCGCCTCGTCGTCGATGAAGAGGACGATGTGGGGCATCTCCAGCACGGCCTCCCGCCGCAGCTCCACCCGGGTGGGCAGCCGCTCGGGGACGGTGGCCTCCGTGGAGCGGACGGGGGACTTCGACCCCGCCGTCCAGTCATAGGCCTCAAGATCAAGCTTCCCCACAAGACCCTTGCGGAGCTTTCCATTGGGGAGCGTTCGCTCCACAAGCACATAAGAATCGGGGATATTCCGGAACACGTCCCCCACCAGATAGTCTTTCATGGCCTGCGCCATGGCGGCCTTGCGCGCCTCCACATCGGGGGCGTTCAGATAGGCCTCCGGCAGCATGAGCCGCAGACAGGAGGGGGCCCCGCCCACATAGGCGTCCATGCCCTCCCAGTATTCGGGCTGGGCGGAAAACTGGTCGCAGGCCACGGCGGCCCAGCGGGTCATATCGGTACCCTCCTTGGGCAGAAGGATGTCCGCGGGGGTGAAGATGTTATTCATATAGTATGTCTCCTTTTCGGGGATCGTATGGTTACTGTCAATTTTACCCCACCCGGCATAGCATGGCAAGAGGTGATTTGCATGAATTTCACGCTGCTGGGGACGGATCCCCGGTTTTACCATCTGAAAAAGCGGCTGGAGCGGGACGGCCATGTGCTGACGCCGGACAGCGAAAACGTCATCGCGCCCCCCGCCCTGGCCACGGGGGTGGCCTACTGGCGGGACCCGGTGTATGCGCTGGAGAACGCCGCCCTCACGGCGGAGGCCGCCGCGGAGCTGCTGATGCGGCGGCTGCCCCGGGCGGTCATGGGCGCGGACATTCTGGTGGTGGGCTATGGGCGCATCGGGCGGCTTCTGGCCCACAAGCTCCGGGCCCTGGGGGCCCGTGTCACCGTGGGAGCCCGGGGCTCCGTGGCCCGGGCGGAGGCCGCCGCGAACGGACACGGCGCGGCGGATATAAAGGATCTGACCCACACATACGACGCCGTGGTGAACACGGTGCCCGCCCCGGTGCTGCGGGGGGACTTCGGCGGGGCGCTGTGCATGGATCTGGCCTCCGCGCCGGGGGGCTGGGGGGATGACACCCCGGTGCTGAAGGCCCCGGGCCTGCCCGGGCTCTATGCCCCGGAGGGGGCGGCGGACGCCATGGCCGAGGCCATATACCGCGCGCTGGAGGTGGATGCCTGTGAGTAAGCCGCGCATGGGCCTTGCCCTGACGGGGAGCTATTGCTCCTTTGAGAAGCTGTGGGCGGTGCTGCCCGCCCTGGGGGAGCGGTTTGAGCTGATCCCCATCCTCAGCGAGAACGCCCGGAAGGACAGCCGGTTCGGCCCCGGGGTCTATTGGCAGGAGCGGCTGGAGCGGCTCTGCGGCCGGGCCGCCGTGACCTCCATCCAGGGCGCGGAGCCTCTGGGCCCCGGTGGGGCGCTGGATGTGCTGGTGATCGCCCCCTGCACCGGGAACACCCTGGCGAAGCTGGCCCACGGCATCACCGACACGGCGGTGACCATGGCGGCCAAGGGCCATCTGCGAAACGGGAAGCCGGTGGTCATCGGCGTCTCCACCAACGACGGCCTGGGGGCCTCGGCGGAGAACATCGGGCGGCTGCTGACCCGGCGGGATGTGTATTTCGTCCCCTTCGGCCAGGACGACCCGATCTCGAAGCCCCGGAGTCTCAGCTGCCGCTATGACCGCATCGCCGAAGCGGCGGAGGCCGCCCTCCAGGGCCGCCAGCTCCAACCCGTGCTGGAAT
>CAZQFN010000178.1:0-2616 GCA_964592685.1 uncultured Oscillospiraceae bacterium
GCACCAACGAGGTCCAGCGTATGGTCATCGCCCGCCATCTGGGCGTGAACTAAGGAGGGAATCGAAACATGAAAATTATTGTTTGCGTCAAGCAGGTTCCCGACACCTCCGGCAAGGTCGCCGTCAAGCCCGACGGCACGCTGGACCGCGCCTCCATGGCCGTTATCACCAACCCCGACGACAAGAACGCCGTCGAGGCCGCTCTCAAGCTGAAGGATCAGTATGGCTGCAAGGTCATCGTGGTCACCATGGGCCCCGCCGCCGCGGAGGGTATGCTCCGGGAGCTGATGGCCATGGGTGCTGACGAGGGCTATCTCGTTTCCGACCGCGCCTTTGGCGGTTCCGACACCTTTGCCACCAGCCAGATCGTGGCGGCGGCTCTCCACCGCATCGGCATCGAGAAGGACGATCTCGTTTTCTGCGGCCGCCAGGCCATCGACGGCGACACCGCTCAGGTCGGCCCTCAGATCGCCGAGAAGCTGGATCTGCCCCAGATCACCTACGCCGGCGACATCCAGCTGGAGGACGGCTGCGTGGTGGTTCGGCGTATGCTGGAGGATGGCTATATGACCATCAAGACCGCCACCCCCTGCCTGATCACCTGCGTCAAGGAGCTCAACGAGCCCCGCTATATGTCCATCTCCGGCATCATGGAGTGCTACTCCAAGCCCATGACCGTCCTCACCTATGAGGATCTGAAGGACGAGCCCCTGATCGAGCCGGACACCATCGGCCTGAAGGGCTCCCCCACCAACATCGCCAAGTCCTTCACCCCGCCTCTGAAGGGCGCGGGCGTCATGCTGGAAGGCGCGGACCACGACACCGTGGCCGATCTCGTCTCCCGTCTGACGGCGAAGCACATTCTGTAAGGAGGGCGAAGGAATATGAACACCATTGAATTCAACAACACCAACACCGCGGAATTCCACGGCGTTTGGGTATACTGCGAGCAGCGCCGCGGCGCTCTCATGAGCACCGATCTGGAGCTCATCAGCGAGGGCCGCAAGCTGGCCGACGAGCTGGGCACCGAGCTTTGCGGCATCCTTCTGGGCGACGGCGTGGAAAACCTGGCCGCCGACCTGGGCGGCTACGGCGCGGACAAGGTCTATGTCTGCGAGAGCCCCCTGCTCTATGATTACACCACCGACGCCCACACCAAGGTCATCTGCGACCTGGTGGCGGAATACAAGCCCGAGGTGATGCTCTTCGGCGCCACCAACATCGGCCGCGATCTGGCCCCCCGCTGCGCCGCCCGGCTGCACACCGGCCTCTGCGCCGACTGCACCCACCTGGACGTGGATGTGGAGACCTATGCCCAGTTCCTGCGGGAGAATTCCACGCTGGACGAGAAGGGCATCGGCGTGGAGATGCTCCACAAGAAGTTTGAGCGCGACCTGAAGATGACCCGCCCCGCTTTCGGCGGTCACCTGATGGCCACCATCGTCTGCCCCCGCTTCCGTCCCGCCATGGCCACCGTCCGTCCCGGCGTTATGACCCGCGCCCCCTTCGACGCGGAAAAGGCCGCCGCGGTGGAGATCGTCCGCCCCGCCTTCTCCCTCACCCAGGAGGATGTGAAGACCCAGGTGCTGGAGGTCGTGAAGGCCGCCCGCGAGATGGTTGACCTTCTGGGCGCCGACATCGTGGTCTCCGTGGGCCGCGGCATCGGCTCCGATGTGGAAAAGGGCATCGCCCTGGGCCAGGAGCTGGCCGACGTTCTGGGCGGCGTTCTGGGCGGAAGCCGCGTGTCCATCGACTCCGGCTGGCTGTCCGCCGACCACCAGGTCGGCCAGACCGGCAAGACCGTTCACCCCAAGCTGTATATCGCCCTGGGCATCTCCGGCGCCATCCAGCACAAGGCAGGCATGCAGGATTCCGGCTGCATCATCGCCGTGAACAAGAACCCCGACGCTCCCATCTTCGAGATCGCCGACTACGGCATCACCGGCGACCTGTTCAAAGTCGTCCCCATGATGATCGAGCAGTTCCGCGCCGCCAAGGAAGCCAAGGCCAGCGTGTAAGTTCATAAATGACAATGCCCCGGTGTACGAATCGTACACCGGGGATTACCATATGGCACAGAGTTTAAAACAAGCTAAAACCGCTCCGACATATGTCGGAGCGGTCGTGCTATTTATCAGTATTCCAGTTTCAGGCGGGTGGTGACTTTTTTTGCTTCGGGCTTCACCTTGCCGGTCAAGCGGTGCCACAGCAGGCACAGAGCGCCGAAGCCCACCACAGTCATGATGACCGCACGGAGAATGGGCCAGCCGGTCCAGGCGGTGGTGAGGACGATGTTCGCCGTTGTCACCGCGCCGGCGCCCAGCAGGAGCCACCGGAGGTTCTTCTTTCGGAAGAGGTTCCGGACTTTCTTCTCCGGGAAGACCAGCTTGTATCCCAGACAGAAGGCGCCGATGAGCAGGGCGATCTGGAGCAGCGCGCCGCCGATCTGGGCCCAGAGGGGGGCCATGGCGGTGAAGACTGCGGTGCCGATGGTCACGGGAATGGCGCCCAGCGCCCACAGGGGCAGCAGAAACAGCGCCTTTATCGCCACGGGAAGCCGGATGATCCAGGCGCGGACCGCGTCCGCCCGGGTCTTTTCCGCCTCTTCCTCCACGG
>CAZQFN010000179.1:0-2599 GCA_964592685.1 uncultured Oscillospiraceae bacterium
TCGTGGGGACCCACGCCGGGATGGGGTGTTCCGGTTATGTAAACCAATATCACCTTGGGAGCGGTGATCTCATAGGGGTCGCCCAGAAGCTGCTTCACGATCTCGGGGCCGCCCTCGCCGATGCCCATGGTGCCGAAGGCGCCATAGCGGGTGTGGCTGTCGGAGCCAAGGATCATCTTGCCGCAGCCGGCCAGAGCCTCCCGGGCGTACTGGTGGATGACCGCGAGATTGGCGGGCACATATTCGCCGCCGAACTTCCGGGCGGCGGAGAGGCCGAACACATGGTCGTCGGCGTTGATGGTGCCGCCCACGGCGCAGAGGCTGTTGTGGCAGTTGGTGAGCACATAGGGCACGGGGAACTCCTTCAGTCCCGAGGCCATGGCTGTCTGGATTACGCCTACATAGGTGATATCGTGGCTGATGAGGGCGTCGAAGCGGAGCTTCTCTCCGCCGTGGGCCGCCATCACCCGGGCTGCCATGGTCTTCTCCCGGCTTGCCTCCGGCGTGGGATCGCAGAAGCCGCCCTTCTGCCACATTTTATTTTCATGGATAAGCTTGATCATGTTCGCATCCACCTTACTTTTTCATTTTAACTGATTATACAACCGAAGTCCCCATCCGTAAATACACGTTTTCCACAAACAATGATAAATTTTTTGCGGGAAAATGGTCAAAACTTTGTATCATTCTTGCAAAATAGACCGCGGTGCGACGCTTGTATCGGCGATTTGTTCGGATTTTTGCATATTTTGAAATTAAAACTTGCATTTCTTTGTCCCTGCGCCTATAATAGGAACATCCTGGAAAGCGAGGTCCCATCCATGGCAGACGAAAAAAGAATCCTTGACGAGCATATGCCCATCCTTTGCGAAAAAGCAATGGAGCGCTATGCCATCCCCGGCACATATTTTAATAAAGCGGTCCACCGCGGTCTGCGAAACGACGACGGCACCGGCGTTCTGGTGGGCGCCACCCGCATCGGTAGCGTCCGTGGCTATTATATGGAAGACGGCGAGCGTGTCCCCATGGACGGCCAGCTTCTCTACCGGGGCATCCGGGTCACCGATCTGGTGACGAACCACTGGGAGGCGGGCACCTTCGGCTATGAAGAGGTGGCCTATCTCCTGCTTCTGGCAAAGCTCCCCAACCGGGAGGAGCTGGCCCTCTTCACCCAGATGATGAGCGAGGCCCGCCCCCTGCCCTCCGGCTTCTTTGACGATATGATCCTCAAAAACCCCAGTCCCAACGTAATGAACGGTCTGGCCCGGAGCATTCTGGCTCTCTATACCTATGACGAGAACCCCGACGACCGATCGGTGGAAAATCTGATGCGCCAGTCGGTGAACCTCATCGCCCGTCTGCCGGTCATCGTGGCCCAGACCTACGCGGTGAAGCGCCATGTATACGACGGCAAGAGCCTTTATATCCACCGCCCCAAGGATGAGCTCTCCCTTTCGGAGAACTTCCTGCGGATGGTCCGGAAGGACAAAAGCTATACCGACGAGGAGGCAAAGCTTCTGGATATGATGCTCATCCTCCACGCGGAGCACTCCGGCGGCAACAACTCCGCCTTCGTCTGCCGGGCTTTGTCCTCCTCCGGCACGGACACCTATTCCGCCATCGCGGGCGCGGCCGGCTCCCTGAAGGGCCCCCTTCACGGCGGCGCCAACGCCAAGGTGGTGGAGATGTTCCGCTGGCTGGACGCGGCCGTGAAGGACAAGGGGAACGAGACCGAGATCCGCGAATGTCTGAACCGGCTTCTGGACGGGGAGGGCGGAGACGGCTCCGGCAAGATCTACGGCCTGGGCCACCCCATCTACACCCTCTCTGACCCCCGCGCGGTGATGATCAAGAAATACGCCCGCTCCATGGCGGAGGAGACCGGCCGCATGGAGGAATTCACCTTCATGGAGACCGTGGAGCGCATCGGCATCGAGCTTCTTATGGAGCAGAAGAAAAACGACTTCCCCCTGTGCGCCAACGTGGACTTCTATTCCGGTCTGGTATACAGCATGCTGGGCATCCCCGAGGAACTGTATACGCCCCTCTTCGCCATCGCCCGCATCGCCGGCTGGTGTGCCCACCGGATGGAGGAGGTTCTCACCGGCGGCCGCATCATGCGCCCGGCCTACCGCGCCGTCATGACCCGCACGGACTACACCTCCATTGACGACCGGCTGTAAAACCACTTTTCAAAACCCCTCCCGTGTGTTAGAATATTTTTTGCAAGTATTCTGACATCCGGGGGGTATTTTTATGACCGTCCTTCTCACCGGTGCCGCCGGCTATATCGGCTCCCACACCGCCGTGGAGCTGGCAAACGCGGGCTATGATGTGGCCATTGTGGACTGCTTCTCCAACAGCAGCCCCATCGCCGTCTCCCGCTGCGAGACCATCACCGGCAAAAAAATGCCGCTTTATGAGGCGGATATCTGCGACCGGGCCGCTCTGCGGCGCATCTTCGGGGACGTGCGCCCCGCCGCCGTCATGCACTTTGCCGGCCACAAGGCCGTGGGCGAGAGCGTGCAAAAGCCGCTTATGTATTACCGCAACAACCTGGACTCCACCCTCACCCTTCTGGAGGTGATGGAGGAATTCG
>CAZQFN010000180.1:0-2583 GCA_964592685.1 uncultured Oscillospiraceae bacterium
ATAACGAATCCATCCCCGACGGACAAGCCGCCGGGGATGTTTTTTTCGGTTTTACGGCGGGTCATTCCAGAACGTGCTTCCGCTCCCACTTCCTGCTTCGGAAGCGGAGGCCAAAGGCGATGTTCCGGGCCAGCCAGTCGGTACACCAGGCGATCCACACGCCCCAGAGCCCCACGGGAGTATACCGGCAGAGGACCCAGCTGAGCCCCACCCGGCAGATCCACATGCTCAGCGTGCTGACCCACATGGCATAGCCCACATCCCCCGCCGCCCGGAGCGTGCAGGGCCGGGTGAAGGACCCGGGCCAGATGAGCACTTTCAGAACGCAGGTGAACCAGGTGAGCCGGCAGACCAGGAGCGCCCCGTCCGGGGAGAGGGCGGTGAAGCCCGTGATGAAGGGCACGGCGGCGCTGAGGACAATGTTCACCCCCAGAAGGATGAGCCGGGCATAGCCCACGAACAGGCGGGTATACCGACGGGCCTCGTCCACCCGGCCCCGACCCATGCACTGGCCCGCCACGGTGAGAAGTCCCGTGCCGATGGCCATGGCGGGCATGGAGGAGCAGGTCTCCAGCGTATAGACCACCGCCTGGGCGGCGATGGCCGTGGTGCCCAGGACGGTGACGGTGCTCTGCACCAGAAGCCGCCCCAGCTGGAACATGCCGTTTTCCACGGCGGAGGGCAGCCCGATGCGCAGGATGCGCTTTATCATGGGGATATCCGGGCGCAGATCCCGGAACCGGCCCGGGGCGATGGCGGAGCCGGGCCGCTGCTGATACCGGAGCATCATGCCCGCACTGAACATGCGGCTGGCCAGCGTGGCCAGGGCCGCGCCCGCCACGCCCATGCCGCAGCCGAAGATGAGCAGGGCGTTTCCGGCGATGTTCAGCACATCCGCCACCGCCGCCACCACCATGGGCTTTCGGGAATCCCCCGTGGCCCGGAAGAGGGCGGCGCTGGCCGTATAGAGAGCCAGGAAGGGATAGCTCAGAACGGTGATGAGCATATAGACGTCCGCCGCCCGGAGCACCGCCTCCTCCACATGGCCGAAGATGAGGCGCAGCAGGGGCATGCGAAGCACCGCCAGCACCCCGCACAGCAGCACCGACAGCGCCCCCGCCGCCAGCATCACCTGCCGGGCGGCCCGTTTGGCCTTTGCCCCATCCTCCCGGCCGATGTACTGGGCCACCACGATGGTGCCGCCCGCGGCCAGGGCCGAGAAGAAATACACCGCCAGCATGTTGATGGAGTCCACAAGGCTGACCCCGGAGATGGCCGCCTCCCCCACGCTGGAGACCATGAGCGTGTCCGCCACGCCCATGAGCCCGGTGAGCACCTGCTCGATGATCAGGGGTATGAGAAGAGCCCGAAGCTCCTTTTTGGAAAACAAGAAAAATGCCTTCTTTCCCGGGCAATCGCCCAAATCGCAATGATTATAGCATGCTGCCCGCCGATTGCAAGAGCCGGGGGGATATGTTATAATATAAATTTAGAAAGAATACGTTTTAAGCCTCCCTCCCAGAGGGAGGTGCCCCGCAGGGGCGGAGGGAGTTAACGCCCCCAGTCTCGCATACGCTCGACAGCCCCCTCGGAGAGGGGGCCTATAAAGCATCTCTTCCGAGGGATGTATTACATACAGGAAACGACATATGGACAAATTTACAAAGCGCTATATCGAAGCACGCCGGGAGGTCATCGCCCGGAACTTCCCCAATCTCAACGACCGCCAGAAGGAGGCCGTCATGGCCACGGAGGGCCCGCTGCTCATTCTTGCCGGCGCCGGCTCCGGCAAGACCACCGTGCTCATCAACCGCATCGCGAATCTCATGAAATACGGCTCCGCCTCCGACAGCGAGGCCCTGCCTTACGGCGCGGACGAGGAGAAGCTGGATGTCATGGAGGCCTATCTGGCCGGGGACGCTTCCCTCCGCCGGGAGGCGGAAATGGCCGCCGCGCTGGACCCCGTGGAGCCCTGGAGCATTCTGGCCATCACCTTCACCAACAAGGCCGCCGGGGAGCTGAAGGACCGGCTCAACCGCATGCTGGGCCCCGCCGCCGAGGACATCTGGGCCCGGACGTTCCATTCCGCCTGCGTGCGCATCCTGCGCCGGGACGCGGAGAAGCTGGGCTATCCCAACTCCTTCGCCATCTATGACGCCTCCGACCGCACCGCGGTGATGAAGCGGCTGATCAAGGAGCAGAACCGGGACGAGAAAATGTATCCCGCGAAATGGGTTCTGGGCGTTATCGACAAGGCCAAGGACAAGCTCCAGTCCCCGGGGATGTTCGCCTCCATGGCGGAGCGGGCGGGGGATTTCCGGCTCCAGGGCGTGGCCGCCCTCTATGCCGCCTATGAGGAGAAGCTCAAAGAAGCGGGCGCCATGGACTTTGAGGATCTGATCTACAACACCGTCCGTCTGCTTCAGGAGCACGAGGACGTGCGCACCTATTACCAGCGGAAGTTCAAATACGTCCTCATCGACGAGTATCAGGACACCAACAACCTCCAGTATCTGCTGGCAAGCCTCCTGGCCGGGGGCTATGAGAACATCTGCGTGGTGGGCGACGATGACCAGTCCATCT
>CAZQFN010000181.1:0-2579 GCA_964592685.1 uncultured Oscillospiraceae bacterium
CCGCTCCTCCTGGGCCTGGATGGTGTAGTAGTTGGCATAGCCGTCCAGATCCAGCTCGTCATAGAAGTTGGCCATGTCCAGATAGAGATAGGCGCTGTAAAATTCCTTGTTGATCTGCTCGTTCAGCAGGGCGGCGATCTTATCGTTCATAGATAACTCTCCTTTTTTATAAATAGTATGCCCCATGGGGGGAAATCAAAACCGCCGGCCCCGGTCTGGGGACCGGCGGTAAAACTATCGTCGGAATATTCGGTCATGCGCCGAAATACCGCTTCAGCAGACCTTCGAAGGCTCTTCCGTGTCGCGCCTCATCGCGGGCCATTTCGTGAACGGTGTCGTGGATGGCGTCCAGATTCAGCGCCTTGGCCCGCTTGGCCAGATCGAACTTGCCGGCGGTGGCGCCGTTTTCGGCCTCCACGCGCATCTCCAGATTCTTCTTGGTGCTGTCGGTGACCACCTCGCCCAGCAGCTCCGCGAACTTCGCCGCGTGCTCGGCCTCCTCCCAGGCGGCCTTCTCCCAATACAGGCCGATCTCGGGATAGCCCTCCCGATGGGCCACGCGGGCCATGGCCAGATACATGCCCACCTCGGAGCACTCGCCCTCAAAGTTGGAGCGCAGATCCATGATGATATCCTCGGGCACGCCCTTGGCGACGCCCACCACATGCTCCGCGGCCCAGGTTTTGGCCGCGCCCTCTTCCTGCTTTATGAACTTCTCCGCGGGCACCTTGCAGGTGGGGCAGAACTCGGGGGGCGTGTCGCCCTCATGAACATAACCGCAGACAGAGCAGATCCATTTCGCCATAACATTTTCCTCCATATTTCGTAATTTGTAAGTCAATTTTCTCTCCGTTATCAGGAATCATTCCTGATTTCTGCTTTGATTATACCAGAAATCCGGTGTTTGTCAATAGGAATCATTCCTAAAAATCCAATTTTTTCAAAAAAGATGCAATCCTTGGAAAAACATGGTATACTACCTAAAATGATATCATACCCGGCCTGCGGGCTGTCACAGGGAGGATCACCATGGAAAGCGTTCTTACGCCCAACGAAAATAAAAATCTTCGCATCGAGACCGGCTTCGGCGCCTATGACCGGGGCGCCATCCGCACCCACTTCGTCGCCGTGGGGGAGGATTATATCGAGCTGGTAAAACAATATGTTCTGCCCCATTATCAGGAAGGGGACATTCTCTCCATCGCGGAGAAGGTCATCTCCCTCTGCCAGAAGAACATCATCTATAAAAAGGACATGAAGCTCACCTGGCTTGCGAAATTCCTCTCCAGGTTCGCCTCCCACAGCCCCCACGGCATCGGCGTGGACAATCCCTGGAAGATGCAGTTCGCCATCGACCACTGCGGCGCGCTGAAGATCATCTATGCCTCCGTGGCCGCGGGCGTCGGCAAGCTCTTCGGCAAGAAGGGCGTGTTCTATAAGATCGCCGGCCCCGAAGTGGCGGGTCTGGATGGATTTTACACCGCTTCCTTCGAGGAATATGGCAATTTCTGCATGATGCTCCCCAAAGAGCCCAACGAGGTCTGCCGCAAGATCCACGAGGCCACCGGCATCACCTGCATGGTGGTGGATGCCAACGACTTCGAGCGGGACATTCTGGGCAAGAGCCCGGATCTGACGCTGACGGACGAACAGTGCGCCGAGCTCATCCGGGACAACCCCTCCGGCAACTCCACCCAGCTCACCCCCTTCATCCTCATCCGAAAGGCGGCGGAGTGATATGCCGAAGCTGAAATACCTGCTCCACATCCTCTCCGGCGTCCGGTATGAGAAAATCAAGGAGTGCCTCGACCGGTGCCACGAGATCAGCGGCAAGAACCGCTTCTTCATGGCCATCGACATGGGCGTCTGCGCCCTGCGGTACGGCGCCGGCTATTACGATTATATGATGTATGGCTTCTTCGACCGCAAGCCCAAAGAGCGGGACACCTATCTCACCCGTCTGCGGAACAAAAAGCTCATCTCCTATATGAACGACGACTCCTACGGCCACTTCATCGACAACAAAAACGAGTTCGACGCCCTGTTCGCCAAATACCTCCGCCGGGAATTTCTGGACGGACGCACCTGCTCCTATGAGGAGTTTGATGCCTTCATGGCCGATAAGGACGCCTGCTTCGCCAAGCCCGAGGAGGGCGACTCCGGCCGGGGCGTGGAAAAGCTCCATAAAAAGGACTTTGAATCCACCGCCGCCATGCTGGACTATATCCGTGCCAAGGGCGGCTGCGCCATTGAGCAGGTGGTCACCCAGCATCCCGAGATGAGCCGCCTGTATCCCCACGCCGTCAACTGCATGCGCGTGGTCACCGATCTGGTGGACGGGGAGGTCCATGTGGCCTATGTGGTGCTGAAAAGCGGCAACAACGGCGCCGTGTGCGACAATTCCGGCCAGGGCGGCCTGATCTGCGCCGTGGACAAGGAGACCGGCGTGGTCACCTCCATCGCCACGGACGATCTCATCGCCCATTCCTATGAAAAGCACCCCTACACCGGCGTGGAGTTCATCGGCTTCCGGGTGCCCCTGTTCCGGGAGGCCATCGCCATGTGCAGGGAGGCGGCCC
>CAZQFN010000182.1:0-2526 GCA_964592685.1 uncultured Oscillospiraceae bacterium
TGATCTTTTGGAGGAACCAGAGGTCGATCCTGGTGATGTCGAAGATCTTTTCCAGACTGATGCCGGATTTGATGGCCTCGAAGACGGTGAAGAGGCGGCGGTCGTCCTGATCCGCCAGACGGTCCAGCACGTCACGGTCGTCGATGGGGGCGCAGTTGAGGGTGTCCAGACCGATCTCCGCGCCGCGGACGGCCTTCATGAGCGCCATCTCGAAGGAGGGGGCGATGCTCATGACCTCGCCGGTGGCCTTCATCTGGGTGCCCAGCTTGCGGCTGGAGCCGTGGAACTTGTCGAAGGGCCACTTGGGATACTTCAGGACGATGTAGTCCACGGTGGGCTCGAAGCAGGCGCAGGTTTTGCCGGTGATGTCGTTTTTGATCTCGTCCAGAGTGTAGCCCAGGGCGATCTTGGTGGTGATCTTGGCGATGGGATAGCCGGTGGCCTTGGAGGCCAGGGCGGAGGAACGGCTCACGCGGGGGTTGACCTCGATGACCGCGTATTCAAAGCTGTTGGGGTTCAGGGCGAACTGGCAGTTGCAGCCGCCCACGATGCCGATGTTCGTGACGATGTCCAGAGCGGCGTCCCGGAGCATCTGGAACTCCTTGGGGGAGAGGGTCTGGGCCGGGGCGACGACGATGGAGTCGCCGGTGTGGACGCCAACGGGGTCCACGTTCTCCATGGAGCAGACGGCGATCACGTTGCCGGCGGCGTCCCGCATGGTCTCAAACTCGATCTCCTTCCAGCCGGAGATGCATTTCTCCACCAGGATCTGGGTGATGGGGGACATGTCCAGTCCGTTCTGGCCGATGATGCGCATTTCTTCCTCGTTGTTGGCGATGCCGCCGCCGGAGCCGCCCAGAGTGAAGGCGGGGCGGATGATAACGGGATAGCCGATGTCCTCCGCGGCCTTGAGAGCGTCGTCCAGATTCGTGGCGATTTCGGAGGGGACGCAGGGCTGGCCGATGGCCTTCATGGTGTCGCGGAAGAGCTCGCGGTCCTCGGCGGTGTCGATGGCCTCGGCGGAGGTGCCCAGCAGGCGCACGCCGTGCTCCTGGAGCCAGCCGTCCTTGGAAAGCTGCATGGCGATGGTGAGGCCGGTCTGGCCGCCCAGACCCGCCAGCAGGCTGTCGGGCTTTTCCTTGAGGATGATGCGCTTGACGGTGTCGGCGGTCAGAGGCTCAAGATAGATCTCGTCCGCCAGATGCTTGTCGGTCATGATGGTGGCGGGGTTGGAGTTCACCAGCACCACGTTCACGCCCTCGGCTTTCAGCACGCGGCAGGCCTGGGCGCCGGCATAGTCAAACTCGGCGGCCTGGCCGATGACGATGGGGCCGGAGCCGATCACGAGGACTTTCTGAATGGATGTATCTCTGGGCATCAGTTTTTCCCTCCCATCATGGAAATGAAGCGGTCATAGAGGAACAGGGTGTTCACGGGACCGGTGCAGCCTTCGGGGTGGAACTGGACGGAGAAGGCCTTGTGCCGGGGATATTCGATGGCTTCGCAGGACTGGTCGTTGGCGTTGACCATGAACACGCGGCCCACGGACTCCACGCTCTCGCCCAGGACCACATAGCCGTGGTTCTGGGAGGTGATGTAGGTGTTGCCGCCACCCAGGGCGGTCACAGGCTGGTTGCCGCCGCGGTGGCCATAGGGGAGCTTTTCAGTCTTGCCGCCCATGGCGATGGCCAGAAGCTGGTGGCCCAGGCCGATGCCGAACAGGGGAACCTTGCCCGCGAGCTTTTTCAGCTCCTCAATGCAGATGGGGTTCTCTTCAGGGTTGCCGGGGCCGTCCGACAGGACGACGCCGTTGGGAGAGCCGTTCAGGATGGACTCGGCCGCGGTGTTGCAGGGCACCACCGTTACCTCGCAGCCCCGGGATTCCAGCTCCCGGAGGATGGCGGTGTGGGCGCCGTAGTCGATGAGGGTGACGCGCTTTTTCTTGCCGCCGGCGCCGGGACCCACGGGAGCGGGGTCGCTGTTCTTCCGGCCGCCCAGAAGACGGCTGAAGAACCGGAGGATGCCGGGCTTTGCCCGCTTTTCGCCGGGGAGGATGGCGGTGCCGGTGATGCCGGCCAGCGCCTCTGCGCCGGGAACGGCATAGGCCTTCACGGCCGTCAGATCCTCGGGGATCTGGCGGCAGATGGTGGCGTTCATGACGCCCTTGTCCCGCAGGATGCGGGTGAGCTGACGGGTGTCGATGCCGCAGATGCCGGGAATGCCCTGACTCTTGAGCCAGGTGTCCAGATCGCCCTCGCTGCGGAAGTTGGAGGGCGTGCCGCACAGCTCCCGGACCACATAGCCCTTCACGGCGGCGGGGCCGGCAATGTCGCCGGGGATGACGCCGTAGTTTCCGATCAAAGGATAGGTCTGGGTCACGATCTGCCCGGCATAGCAGGGATCGGTGAGAGTTTCCAGATAGCCCACCACGCCCGTGGTGAACACAAGTTCGCCGATGCACTCCTGATCGGCGCCGAAGGCCTTGCCTTCGAAGACGGTCCCGTCGCTCAGGACCAGATATGCTTT
>CAZQFN010000183.1:0-2517 GCA_964592685.1 uncultured Oscillospiraceae bacterium
CCACCAGCTTCTGGGCCTTGTCGTAAGCCGCCTGGTCCAGAGAGGTATCGGTGGCGGAGGCAGGGGGAACAGCCTCCGCCAGAGCGGCGGCGTTGGTCTCCGAAGCCCGCAGAACTTCTTCCGCCGGCTCTTCCGTGGCTTCCACCGGTTCCAGCGGGACCAGGTTCTTTTCCGCTTCCGGCTCGGCGCCGCAGGCAGCAAGCCCCATCATAAGCCCGAGCACAAGCAGCAGGGCAAAAATTTTCTTCATAAAACAGTCCTCCTCACAGGGGTTTTTCGGCAGCGCCGGACCTTTTCCGGCACCGTAACGCTTATCATACCATATCTTCAGGGAATTTGGAAGATACTGATCCCTTCGGATTCATACACCAGGGGGTAATTCTCCGCGAAATAGTCATAATTCACTTCATACTTTGCGTATTCATTGCCGCCGATATACACATAATCCACGCCCAGTTCCGCGGCGCCCTCCTCAAAGGCCTCGCCGCCCTGATACATCTCCGCCACCTGGGCCTCCCGGTCGAAATAGTTCACGCCGTGGTAATAGAGATACAGGCTGGAGCCGCAGGTGATGTTCCGCCCCGCCAGAACGCACACCGGGTTTGTATGGTGCACGGAGGTCAGAAACAGGCTGTCGGCCTCGGTGTTTTCCGTGATAAACTCCGCCGCGGCCACCTGCTCCCCGGAGAGGAGCTGATACTCCCCCACCGCCTCCCGCATCATGCTCAGAACGCCGGAGAACGTCCCCAGAAAGACGATCACAGCCGCCGCGCCGCTGCGCAGCGGACGGGAGGGGATCCTGTCCAGACACTGCCACAGCCAGTCGCAGACCAGAATGTCCGTCAGCATGAACCAGATATAGAGAAGCTTGTTGTTGTCATAGAGATTGGGCTGAAAGGCCGTAAGGTTCGCGAGGGCGAAAAGGGCCGCCGCCCCCAGGAAGATGCGCCCCTTCTGGCCCCGCAGGAAAAACATCATGGGCACCATGGCCACAAAGACCACGCCCACATTTTTGATATAGAACCAGAGCCAGTTTTCCTCCCCGGCCACCCAGCCGATGTTTTCCTGAAGCAGACGCCCGCCGGAGACGGAGTCCATGGTCCATTTGAAAAACTGGGGCGCGGCAAGGCCGATGCAGATAACGCCGTAGATCACATAGTTTGTCACAAGGGCCCCCAGCGTTCCGGTCCGCCGCGCCTTGGGGATGGCCGTGAAGAACCAGACCGCCGACAGCACGCCCAAAGCCAGAAAGCTGTGGGTATGGATCATCAGAAGGCCGCCGCCCACCACCGCCAGCACCGCAAAATCCCGGCGGGCGGGCTGCCCGTCCAGGGTCTTTTCGATGGCCGTGATGAGCAGGAAGATCAGCGCCAGCACCACACACCAGCCCGCCATGGTCGTGCGCTGGGGGATGAGCATGTCGCAGATGACATTCACCCACCGCACATTCTCCTCGATAAGGTTCGTGGGCGTGGTGTAATAGCCGGTGAATATCTCGGAAAAATCATATTTTCCGAAGAAATAGAAAAAGCAGAAGCCGCCGTTGCAGACGAACAGAAGCCAGGAGGCCACCGTGGGGGCCAGCCGGCCGATGAGCTTATCCGCCAGAAGCCAGAAGCCGAAAAACACGCAAAACAGCATCACCAGGCTGGGCGCGATCACGCTCATGCGCAGACTGAGGCCGAAAAACCGCAGACTGGCCGAGGCGGCGTTCACCAGGAAGGGATAGTTCAGCTGCTGGCCGGGATAGATGCTGTATTCCGGGGGAAACGTCCCCTGGCGGTACAGGCTCTCCACAAAGCCCAGATGCATGGCCAGATCGCCATAGGTGCTCTGGCCCACCCAGAGACTGCCGTCCTCCGCCGGGCGGATGACATGGGTGTGGAGAAGATAGGCGCAGAAAAGCACCGCCACACCGCTGAGCAGAAGGCCCACCAGATCGCCGTGGGACACCCGGGGACGCCGGCCTTCCCGCAGAGCCGTCACGCCCTGCGCCGCCGGCCGCCATCCGGCCGCCACCGTCAGCACCACGGCCAGCCCCAGCGCGCAATACTGGGCCTTTATGGTGAAGCCCAGGAAAAAGGCAAAGAGGCAGGGCAGCCACATGAGCCCCACACAGCCGAACACAAGGCCCAGCCAGATCTTCACCGTCCCCCGATGGGATGGCAGCAGCGCAAAAGCCGCGGCAAGGCCGAATATCAAATAAAGCAGCAAAGCGATCATAAGCGTTTTCCTGACACTGTCTTGTTTATTCCGTCTCCGGCCCCAGCTTGGCTTTGGCCTCCCGAAACCAGTCGGGCAACTCCGTCCAGAGCTCAACCGCCTCTCCGGTGCGGGGGTGGATGAATTTCAGCCCCCGGGCATGGAGGCACTGGGTCTCCAGACCCTTGTCGCGGCGGCCGCCGTATACCGTGTCTCCCAGAAGGGGGTGACCGGTGTGAGCCATGTGGACGCGGATCTGGTGGGTACGCCCCGTCTCCAGACGGCAGCGCACATAGGTATATTTCCCATACCGGG
>CAZQFN010000184.1:0-2503 GCA_964592685.1 uncultured Oscillospiraceae bacterium
CGATCCGTTCCTTTTTTGTGTGTGGTCGGACACCTTGGGGAGGTTGTGGCCGACTTTATGAAATTAATATCATAAAAACCTTAAAACTACTTAAAAATGCCGGACGATGCGTCCGGCATTTTCTGCAGTCAGATGAGGACCTTGGCCAGAAAATCTCTGGCGCGGTCGCTGGTGGGATTGGAGAAGAAGGCTTCGGGCGTATTTTCCTCCACGATCTTTCCGTCTTCCATGAATACGATGCGGTCGCCCACTTCCTTGGCAAAGCCCATCTCGTGGGTGACGACCACCATAGTCATGCCCTCGTGGGCCAGAGAACGCATAACGTCCAGAACCTCGCCGACCATCTCGGGGTCCAGGGCAGAGGTGGGTTCGTCAAAAAGCATTACATCCGGCTCCATAGCCAGAGCGCGGACGATGGCCACGCGCTGCTTCTGGCCGCCGGAGAGCTGGCTGGGATAGGCGTTTGCGCGATCGGCCAGACCAACGCGTTCCAAAAGCTCCATGGCCTTCTTTTCGGCATCAGCCTTGGGAGTTTTTTTCAGATTTGTTGGGCCAAGGGTGAGGTTTTTGAGGATGGTCATGTTGGGGAAGAGGTTGAAGTGCTGGAATACCATGCCCATCTTCTGGCGGTGCTTGTTGATATCCACCTTGGGGTCGGTGATGTCCACGCCCTCAAAGAGGACCTGTCCTCCTGTGGGAACTTCCAGAAGATTCAGGCTTCGCAGGAAAGTGGATTTGCCGCTGCCGGAGGGGCCTATGACGACCACCACTTCGCCTCTGTGGATATCCATATCCACGCCGTCCAGCGCCCGGATGGCGCCGTTGTTGAAATGCTTTTCAAGCCCAACGGCTTTGATGAGAATTTCGTTTGTCATGTCGGCACCTCCTTAGTGGTCGCTGTTGCGCAGACGGTTTTCCAGTGCCGCCAGCAGCTTTTCCAGGAAAATGACCATGACAAGGTAAATCAGGGCCACGGCGATCAGCGGCATGAAAGCGGAGTAGGTGCGGCCGCGGATGATATCGCCGCCCTTGGTAAGATCCATCACGCCGATATAGCCGGAGACGGAGGTCTCTTTCAGCAGGACAATAAACTCGTTGCCGAGGGCAGGGAGTATGTTCTTGATGGCCTGGGGCAGGATGATGTGCCACATGGTCTGAACGTAGTTGAAGCCCAGAGAGCGACCGGCCTCAAACTGACCCTCGTCAATGGACATGATGCCGCTTCGGACGATCTCGGCCACATAAGCGGCGGAGTTCAGACCAAAGCCAAGGGCCGCAACGGCCACGCCGTTGTTGGTGGAGACAAAGATCACAAAATAGATGATCATGATCTGAACCACCACAGGCGTGCCGCGGAACACCGTGAGATACAGCTTGCAGAAGGCATTCAGCAACCGCATGATAAAGCGAGCCGGGCCCTTTCTCATGGCGGAGCCGTTCTTGTCCCAGGAGGCGCGAACGATGGCGATGACAGCACCCAGGATCACGCCCAGGATCAGGGCAATAAAGGTGATCTTGAGAGTGTTTCCAAGACCCTGCCAAAGATAACGCCAGCGGTTGTCGTCAATAAAGTTTAAGATAAACTGATTTTGCAGCTTTACCAAGAATTCCGGCAAAGAAGATCCCTCCTAACATAAGGTAAAGAGTAAAACAGGGACGGATGGTTGGTCCGTCCCTGTGCGAAATACTGTGGGAATTACTCGGAGATGTACTTGTCCAGAATGGCCTGAACGGTGCCGTCGGCGATGAGCTCCTGCAGAGCGGCGTCCACGACAGCGGTGAGCTCGCTGTCCTTGGCCAGAGCGATGGCGTAATCCTCAACGGTGTACTCGGTGTCCAGGATCACAAGGCCCTCGTTGGCTTCCACAAAAGCCTTGGCGGGCTGGTTGTCGATGACAACGCAGTCGACCTTGCCGGCCACGAGCGCGGCCACGGCGTCAGCGCCCTTGTTGAAGCGCTCCACGGTGCCCAGACCCTCGTCCTCGATGTCCCAGGTGCAGTACAGGTCGCCGGTGGTAGCCTGCTGCACGCCGATGGTGTAGTTGTTGTCGCCGAACAGATCGTCCACGCTGGTGATCTCGGAGCCTTCGGCCACGATGACGACCTGAACGCCGGTGGCGTAAGAGGTGGAGAAGTCAACGTTCTCAAGGCGATCCTCGGTCACGGTCATGCCGGCCAGACCCACATCGGCCTTGCCGGAGATAATGGCGGGGATGATGGAGTCGAAGCTCATGTCCTCGATTACCAGCTCCATGCCCAGCTTCTCGGCGATGGCGGCGGCGATCTCAGCGTCGATACCCACGACCTCGTTGTTCTCGTAGTACTCATAGGGGGGGAACTCGGCGTTGGTGGCCATGACGAGCGTGCCGCCCGCAGCGGGCTCGGCGGCCTCGGTCTCGGCCTCAGCTTCGGCGCCGTTCAGAGCGTCGACGGAAGCCTGCAGTTCGTTAACAGCGGCGATGACCTCGTCGATCTTCGCGTCGGAGGCGCCGCAGGCGCACAG
>CAZQFN010000185.1:0-2493 GCA_964592685.1 uncultured Oscillospiraceae bacterium
AGGCGGCGTCGATCTTGCCGTCCTTCAGGCTTTCGGTGGAGTCACCGAAGGACTGATAGATGGGGTTCACGTCGTCCAGGGTCATGCCGTAGGCAGCCAGGATGTCGATGGTGTTGTAGTAGGTGCCGGAGCCAACGTCGCCCACGCAGATGTTCTTGCCGGCCAGATCGTCAACGGAGTCGATCTCGGCGTTCAGAGTCACGATCTGCACGGTCTCGGCATACAGAGCGCCCAGAACGCGGAAGGAATCGATGGCGCCGGTCTCCTCAAAGGAGTTGGTGCCGTTGAAGGCATAGGTGGAAACATCGGACTGAACAGTGGCCAGATCGAACTCGCCGATGTCGATGCCCTCGATGTTGGCAGCGGTGCCGCCGGTGGAAACGACGTTGATGCTGATATCGGTCTCCTGGCCGATGTAGCTGCCCAGAACGCCGCCGAAGGCGTAGTAGGTGCCGGACTCGCCGCCGGTACCCATGGTCAGGTTGGCAGAGACAGTGGCTTCTTCAGCAGTTTCAACTTCTTCCGCCGCGGGGGCAGCTTCAACAGCCTCTTCGGCAGCGGGAGCTTCCTCAGTGGAGCCGCAGCCGGCCAGGCAGCCCAGCATGAACACCAGGGCGAAAAGCAGTGCAAGATACTTCTTCATGGTTTTGTCCTCCATTGTTTGCATATTTGACATTCGAATTATTCAAGTCTTCTCCATTATAATCAGTTAAACAGGAAAATTCAAGGGCAAAAATGAAATTTCCGCCGTTAAAACTTTCAATTTCACCAACTTCGTCATTTTAGCACTTTACTCAGGTGATGTTTTGTGGATAATCACCACCCCTCCGCCCCTATTTCATCTCACGTCTTTGCTCTTGACTTAAATGGACAACATTTATATAATTATTACGCACGCGCTGGATTATTTGCGAATGTATCTGATCCTCCGTGTAAAAATATTTCTCGGATTGGACGGAACGCTATGCCTCGCAATAATCCCCCCGCCCGGCTCGCCCTGGCGCTTATTGTTTCTCTTCTCTTCACTCTGTGCGCGGGCTGCGCCCCGTCCGGCGAGCGGCTGGATGTTCTCCAGGCCGATGTTCTGGCTCTGCAGAAATCTCTGGAGCAATATCTGGAAAGCGTTTACACCCCTGCCGACGTGGAGTCCGCGGAAGATTTTGAATGGAACGGCGAAACCACGGCCTGGTTTGTTCTTCCCTCGAATGTGACGCCGGAGCAGCTTCTCGCCGCCAACGCCGTCAGCGCCATGTGCCAGGCCAACGGCTGGACCTACAGCCGCAAGGAGCTCGGCTCCGGAGCCGGCACCGCCGCCACGCTTCTGAAGGCCGCCATCGCCTCCGGCGATGTAGGCGCCGTTATTTATACGGGTCTTGCCGACTATATGTCGTATTTTTTGCAGCAGGCGGCAAACGAGGGCATTATCGTCCTGTGTCTGGATCCGGAGGCCCCCTCCCCCATTGCCGGCTCTGTCGCCGAACCCCGGGCGCAGATGGCCCGGGAGACCGCGGTGTTGCTGGAAACCTGGTGTAAGGAGCAGGGATACGCTCCTCAGGAGGGCAATCTCCTGCCTGTGGCCGTCAGCCTTCACGGAGCCTCCGGCGCGAAGGAGGAATGGCCCGCCGCCCTTCTTGACGCCCTCGGCGAGAGCGACCTGTTCTTCAAGTCCCGCATCGGCCTGGGCTATGACGAGACCGACACCATCTTCAACGCCGCCTTTCTCTGGGCCCGGAACGTGATGGCGGACGTGCCGGAGACCCGGCTGTTCTGCTGCTATACCCCGGAAGCCGCTTACGGTATCTGCTATTATCTGGAACAGTATGCCGCCGACAACAAGCTGGATCTGGCGGACTTCTGCGTGGTGTGGAACGGCGAAGACGCCGACAGCCGGACCTATCTCACCGTGGCCCGGGAGGATGACTCCTATACCGCCGCCCGGGGCTATGTGACCGCCGGCAGCGACGCCTGGACCACCGGCGCGCTTCTGGGCTATGAGCTTCTGGGCATCGCCCACGGAACGGAGCTCCCCGCCTCCCTGAAGGAGACTTACGCCTCCCCGGCGGAAAACGGCGTGACTGTGCCGGAGTCTTTCGGCGGCTGGCTCTGGGGTGAAAACGCCCTCAGCGACATCACCGTCTATGCCAGTTTCGCGGAAAAGGACGACCTTGTCCTCACCGGCCGCACCACCCCCATGACCGACATCGTGGATCTTACGATACCGACCGAAGAAACGGAAGAAGCAGAGTGACCCTCTGCTTCTTTTTTGCGTATTATCCTCTTTTAACAGCGTATTATCCTCTTTTAACAAAAGTTTCCTACTGTTTTTGTACACAATACCCCACGAACTTTCCGTGAATTGCTTGACAATTCGTTTTTATACCTTTATAATATTTCAGCAAGCTTAGATAGCTGTTAAAGCAACGTTTTAGAAAGGACACACAACAATGAAGAAAATTATCTCTCTTGCTCTCGCAGTGCTGATGATGTTCTCCC
>CAZQFN010000186.1:0-2463 GCA_964592685.1 uncultured Oscillospiraceae bacterium
GTCACTTCAAAGGAGTCGGCCAGCGCGGTCAGGGACAGCAGCATGCACATCGCCATGACCAGAGCCAGAATTTTGGTTGCTTTCTTCATTTCACGTTTCATCCTTTCATAAGTTTGTGCTTTGTCATAAAGCTGTCAACATTATAACACGGCCTTCCGAAGATGAACATAGTTTTTTTACCGTCCGCGGGCCGAAATGGTAAAAAATATCATGAAAATTAATAAAATGTTATAGACGGAGACCAAATGAGGGGATATAATGGATTTCAGACCGACCCGGCAAAGACAGAAGTGCCGGCAATACGAACCAACTTCCGGTGCTTTTTTCGGTCGGTCGAGAAAGGAAAGGATACACATGAAGAAAACCATCACCATTCTTCTGGCTCTCTGCATGGTCGTTTCCCTGTTCTCCGTGGGCGCTCTCGCTTCCGGCGAGGCCTCCGGCGGCATGGGCATGCCCGGCGGCGGCTCCCGGACCTATACGGAGGGCGGCGCGGCCAATGAGCTGGAAAGCACCACCTACACGGACGTTATATTTGCCGATTCCACCGGCGACAACGAGGCCGGCCTCCGCGCCGGTGAGGGCGTTGTGGCTGTGATCGATAACGCCACCATCACCAAGAGCGCCGGCGATCTCTCCGGCGACGACGCCTCCTTCTATGGCACCAACTCCGGCGTCCACAGCTATATGGACGGCAACATCACCATCTCCAACTCCACCGTCACCACCAACGCCACCGGCGCCAACGGTGTTTTCGCCTACGGTGACTCCACCATCACCATCACCGACTCCATCGTGGATACCGATGGCCGGGCTTCCGGCGGCATCATGGTCGCCGGCGGCGGCACCCTGTATGCCGAGAACCTGTATGTCACCACCGAGGGCGGCTCCTCCGCTGCCATCCGTTCCGACCGCGGCAGCGGCCTGATGGTCATCAACGGCGGTTCCTACATCTCCAACGGCTCCCTGGGCACCGGCTCCCCCGCGGTCTACTGCGTGGCCGATATCACCGTCTCCAACGCCACCCTGGTGGCCAAGAACGCCCAGTCCTTCTGCTTCGAGGGCCGCAACCCCGGCAAGGTCTACAACTGCTATCTGGAAGGCAACTACACCGCCTCCGATGACGACGAGGCCTCCAACGTCATGGTCTATCAGTCCATGTCCGGCGACTCCGAGGAAGGCACCTCCTATTTCACCATGGTGGGCGGCGTCATGAAGGCCGTGAACACCAACAACCTCGCAAACTACAAGATGTTCTATACCACCAACACCTACTGCTACATCAGCCTGTACGATGTTGAGATGATCTATCCCGAGACCTACTACGCCTTCCTGATGTGCGCCTGCAACACCAACCAGCGCGGCTGGGGCACCGCCGGCGCCAACGGCTCCGAGTGCGTGCTGTACTGCATCGACCAGGAGTTCATGGGCGACATCATCTTCGATACCTGGTCCTATCTGGACTGCTATCTGACCGACGGCACAGTGGCCACCACCGCCTTCATCCAGCGTGAAGACAACGGCGACCGCGGCTGCTCCGTCTATCTGGACGCCGACTCCCGGATCATCCTCACCGCTGACTCCACCGTGCAGAACCTCGCCACCGGCGGCAGCGTCATCGTGGACGAGGCCGGCGCCGCTGTCTCCATCGTGGGCGCGGACGGCACCGTCTATGTTCAGGGCGACTCCGCTCTGACCCTCACCGTCACCGGCACCTACAGCGAAGAGGATCTGACCGCTCAGGAGAACGTGGCCAACATCGGCACGGAGACCAACTACACCTTCGATCCCGAGGCCATCGCCGCCGAGTACATCGACGCCTCCTACATCCCCGCTGACGAGGCCGGCAACACCTATGACTCCCATAACTTCGCGGCCGAGGCCGACGCCTCCGCCGAGCCCGCTGCCGAGGAAGCCGCTTCCGCCGAAATGACTCTGGAAGACGGCTCCCTGCCCCCCGATCCCCCCGCGGATCTGGCTCCCGGCGAGGAGCCTCCCGGGGGCTTCGGCGGCATCGACTGATATCCGCAGCTGAACTCCATCCACTGCCGGAGCTTCACGTTCCGGCAGTATGCTCCGAAAAAAATGCGGCGCGATCCGCTTTTTGAATTCAATCAGAAAGGAAACATGAAAACATGAAGAAAACCCTCTCCCTTCTGCTGGCTCTCTGCATGGTCGTGTCCCTGTTCACCGTGGGCGCTTTCGCTTCCGGCGAGGCTTCCGGTGAGGCAGGCGGCGCTTCCAGCGCCATGGGCATGCCTCCCGGCGGCCAGGTCTCCGAGCCCGACACCTACGCGGCGGTCATCACCGCTTCCGAGGACGCCGAGTACACCGGCGAATACGCCTCCGTCACCGGCGAAGAGAACGTCATCCACGTGAACAACGGCGCCACCGTCACCGTGAAGGACGCTGTCATCACCAACGACGGTGAAGGCGGCGGCGGCGACGCGGCCAGCTTCTACG
>CAZQFN010000187.1:0-2430 GCA_964592685.1 uncultured Oscillospiraceae bacterium
CCGATGGCACCCTTGCCACAGCCCGTGCGCACGGCACTCCGTTTCAGCTTGTTAATACTATATCACGGAGCGGTGTCACATTCAATATTATTTTAAAAGGAAAATGAAAAAATCCCGATTTTTCCGTTCCCGGAAGAGGGGGGCTTTGACTTTGCATCCGGCTGTGATATAATAACCTATTATGACGAAGAAACAGGAAAAAAACACCCTGGACGAGGCCATGCGCCGGTTCGGGGGCATATTGGCCAGCCCCTCTCTGGTGCTGAGCTATCAGCACACCACCCCTCTTCTGGAGCGGAGCTGGCTTCGCCGCCAGGGGCTGACGAAAGCGGAGGCCACCGACTTTTTGGATGAGCTTTGCCGAAGAGGCCTGCTGGACACCGGGGCCAAGGAGATCGTCTATGATCTGTGCCGCCGCCGGCAGATCCATCCCTCCGAAGCGGTGCGTCTGCTTCTGGCGGGCGATGGCTGGCCGGAGGAAGAAAGCGCTGAAGAATAACAGGAGCAAAAACTGCCCATGAAAACAATCACTTGGAAAAGAATGCTGGCCTGCCTGTGCCTTCTGGCTCTGGCGATGAGCTTCAGCGCCTGCGGCAAAAAGGACGAGGGGCCCATCCCGCTGAAGGAAGGGGAAACCTTTACGGTGGCCGTGGCCGAAACGCCGGATACCTTCAACCCCACGCTCTCCCAGGGCGGACTTTCGGAGGAATTCTTCCTCCTGTGCTATGACCCCCTCTGGCGGATCGATGCCGCCGGCGAGCCGGTGGAGTGCCTGGTGGAGGGCTGGAGCCTCTCCAACGACCAGCTCACCTGGACCATCCGGCTGAAGAAGGGCGTCACCTTCTGCGATGAGGAGGGCACCGAACTCACCTCGGAGGATGTGGCCTTCAGCTATGAGCTGTTCCGGGAGTATTCAAACCTCTATGAGGGATATTTTGACGGCATCCGGGACATCCGCTGTCCCGACGATTATACCGTGGTCATCTCCACGGAGTATGTGAAGGGCGATCTGATGTACAGCCCCGTGCCCATCCTGCCCAGCTTCATCTGGGAGGATTACGCCTTCTCCCCGGAGAACTATGAAAACGCCGCGCTCATCGGCACCGGCCCCTTCGTCTATGACGCGGCGGCCTCCGGGGAGGATGGCTGGGTCTTCCGGGCCCGGGCGGATTATCACATGGACGCCGCCAACGCGGCCACGGTCTTCTTTGCCAGCTTCAGCACCGTCACCAGTGCGGCCCGGGCGGTCTCCGCCGGGGAAGTGGATGCGGCCTTCGGGCTCACGGATGTGCAGCTGACCACGCTGGAGGGCGTGCCGGGGGTGGAACTCATCTCTGCCATGCAGCCCCAGGGGGACTGCTGGGCGCTGGTGTTCAATCTCCAGTCGGATCTGTTTATCAATTCCGCTCTGCGCCACGCGGTGGAATACTGCGCGGATCGGGAGTGGATCCTTTCCATGGCCTGCGGCGGCGCCGGCGAAACGGGCAGCAGCTATGCGGTGCCCGGAAACAGTTATTTTGCCGCCCCTGCCGGCGTTCTGAGCTATGACCCGGATACCGCCCTGCGGACTCTTCAGGCCACCGGGTATTCCGATCCGGACGGAGACGGCCTGCTGGAAAACGCCAAGGATGAGACCCTCCGCATCACCATGTATACCAGCAACCGGGACAGTTGGGCTGCAACGGCCGGCACCATCCTCGCAAACGATCTCTCGGAGATCGGGGTGAAGATGAACTGGAAGAAGACGGATGCCTCCGTGGAAGAGGCCTGTTCCGATCCGGACAACTGGCATATGTGCCTGATCGACTGGCGCGGCGACTACAATGCCGTGGCCGCGGCCATGAACTTCCGGAACCGGATGGAGGAGCTTATGGGCTGGAACAGTGCCAGCTTTGACAGCGTTCTGGAACAGCTTCGCGTCGCTATGGACAGGGAGACGATCAACGCCCTGGCCGGACAGCTGCAGAGCATCGTCTATAACGAGTGTCCCTGCGTGATCCTGGCATACAGCGCGGATGTGCAGGTGATCGCCAATGGAGCCTGGACCGGCTATGAGGAGATCCTGGCCGAGGCCGGCGGCCTTTTCGGCATGGGCTTCTTTGACACATACATGCAGGTGTGCCCGGCTGAAACGGTCTCTGAATAAACGCATGAAAAAACAGCGTGTACCGCAGAAGAAAGCGGTGCACGCTGTGTTTTTTATGCGTCAGTAGAAGGTGGCCACGGGCTGCTCCGGCGCCTCCGCGGGCTCCACCGCGGTCACGGTGAGCACGGGGCCTTTTTTGCCATAGGCCTTGTGCCATTTGATGGAAACTCTGGCGGTGACGGTGACCCATTGGCCCTTTGCCAGCGTCCGGGCCTCCGGCCAGACACACACAAGGCCGGTGAACTGCACATCGTCTGCGCAGCAGGTCATCAGCTGGCGGCCGA
>CAZQFN010000188.1:0-2429 GCA_964592685.1 uncultured Oscillospiraceae bacterium
GCTGTCATCACCAACGACGGTGAAGGCGGCGGCGGCGACGCGGCCAGCTTCTACGGCGTGGGCGCTTCCCTGTTCGTCTCCGACGGCGAGCTCTATGTCTCCGACACCGAGATCACCGGCACCACCGCCGGCGGCACCGGCGTGTTCGGCTATGACACCGGCGTGGCCTATGTCTCCAACGTCACCATCCGCAACTCCGGCTCCAACGCAGCCGGCGGCATCCATGTGGCCGGCGGCGGCACCCTGTATGCCTGGGACTGCGATGTGGTCACCACCGGCGGCTCCTCCGCTGCCATCCGTTCTGACCGCGGCAGCGGCACCATGGTGGTGGACGGCGGCTCCTACATCACCGAAAACGGCACCGCCGCTGTTTACTGCACCGCCGACATCTCCGTTCACAACGCCTACCTCTACGCCGGCGCTTCCGAGGCCGTCGCCATCGAGGGCAAGAACACCGTCCGCCTGTTCGACTGCGACCTCACCGGCAACATGCAGCCCACCGAGCTCAACGACAACCGCGTCTGGAACATCATTGTGTACCAGTCCATGTCCGGCGACTCCTCCATCGGCACCTCCGAGTATGACATGATCGGCGGCTCCCTCACCTGCAACGCCGGCCCCGTCATCTTCAACACCAACACCGACAGCTACATCACCTTCAAGGGTGTGGACGTCTCCTACTCCGACGAGACCACCTACTGGCTGCAGGTCACCGGCAACTCCAGTTCCCGCACCTGGGGCACCGCCGGCAAGAACGGCGCTGACTGCATCTTCTCCGCTTATGAGCAGGCCATGCTGGGCGACGTGCTGTACGATACCATCTCCAACCTGAACTTCTATATGCTGGACGGCTCCACCCTGACCGGCGCCATCCTCTGCGATGACAGCTACAACGGCGGCTACTCCGGCGAGGGCATCATGAACCTCTGCATCGGCGAAGGCTCCGTCTGGACCGTCACCGGCGATTCCGTCATCACCGGCACTCTGTCCCTGGAAGGCACCATCGAGGGCGCCAAGGTCGTCGGCACCGACGGCACCGTCTATGTGGACGGCGAGGGCTACACCGTCACCGTGGGCGCTTACAGCGACACCGTGGACGCCTCCGCTGCCGGCACCGTTCCCGTCTGGGAAGACTATGCCGTAGAAAGCCCCTTCGCAGCCGAGGCCGCTGAGGTCGAGGCTGCTTCTGCCGAGATGACCCTGGAAGACGGCTCTCTGCCCCCCGATCCTCCCGCCGATCTGGCTCCCGGCGAGGAGCCTCCCGGAGGCTTCGGCGGCATCGACTAATGCGTTTTTCTGAATCGCGTCATATCGATCCACAAGCATAAAATCGCAAGCAAAAAACCTGCTGCAGATCATTGCAGCAGGTTTTTTGTCTTTTCATCTGTCACATATCCACGGCGAACAGGCCGCCCGCGCCGCCGCTGTGAAGGAACAGGACCCGCTCTCCGGGTTTGAACGCGCCCTCCCTTGCCGCGGCGATGAGCCCGGCAAAGGCCTTGCCGGTGTAGACCGGGTCCAGGAAAATGCCTTCCTCCGCTGCCATCAGAGCGACGGCCTCGTTGCCCTCTTTGGAGGCAACGGCATAGCCGGGGCCGCACATATCCCGCAGGATGAAATCCGCGGGGCCGATCTCCGCCTCCGCCCCCAGCAGGGCCGCGGCCTCCCGCATCAGAGCGGGTGTTATCTCGTCAAAGGGATCCGTGTCCACCATCATGCCCCAGACGCGGGTGCCGGGCAGATAGAGCTTCGCCCCCAGCGCGAGCCCGGCCATGGTACCGCCGCTGCCCTCCGCGCAGACGATGTGGTCGAAGGGGATGCCCTGATCCCGGATCTCCCGGGCACAGTCCACATAGCCCAGCGAGCCCAGCCCGTTGGAGCCGCCGCAGGGGATTTTGTAATAGGGGCGGCCCAGCTCACGGCCCACCCGGTCCATCTCCTCATAGATGTCGGCATAGCTGTCCGTGTCCATAAAGCGGACGTCCACGCCCATAAGATGCTCCAGAAGCCGGTTTCCCTTCCGGTCGGTGACGCCCCGTTTTTTCAGAATGAGAATGGGCGTCATCCCCAGCTTTTTGGCCGCGGCGGCCGTGAGCATGGCGTGGTTGGACTGGGCGCCGCCGGTGGTGAAAACGACCTCGGCGCCCTGGGCCCGGGCTTCCGCCAACAGGTATTCCAGCTTGCGGACCTTGTTGCCGCCAAGGCCCAGACCGGTCATATCGTCCCGCTTGACGAAGACCTCAACATTCAAAAGGCGGCTGATGTTCTCCAGCTTGTGGATCGGCGTGGGGAACAGACCGAGAGACAGCTTCTGCATAAGGGCACCTCCGGATAATTATATTGGTATGCGTTTGTTATATTATACGTTCCCCCCGCCTCTTTTTCAACGGCGGCTTTGCCATCCCCCACCGCGCAGACCGCAAAAAGGC
>CAZQFN010000189.1:0-2417 GCA_964592685.1 uncultured Oscillospiraceae bacterium
TTTTTCTGGTGACGATTATGGATACCCTGAATTCTTTTACCGGCCAGGTGCGCCGGTGTGTAGACGATTACGGCATGATCCGGGCCGGCGATGCCATCGCCGTGGGCATTTCAGGGGGCAAGGACTCCCTGATAACCCTGGCCGCTCTGCGCTGTCTTCAGCGTTATTACCCCAACCCCTTCACCCTACTGGGCATCACCATTGATTCCGGCTTTGAGGGCATGGATTTTGCCCCGGTGGCGGACTGGTGCGCGGAGATCGGCGTTCCCTATACCATTATAAAAACCGACATCCGGGAGATCGTCTTCGACATCCGCCAGGAGCAGAACCCCTGTTCCCTGTGCTCCAAGCTCCGCAAGGGCGCTCTCAACAACGCCGCCATCGCAAACGGCTGCAACAAGGTCGCCCTGGGCCATCATTACGACGATGCCATCAACACCTTCTTCATGAGCCTTATCTTTGAGGGACGGCTGTCCACCTTCCAGCCCGTAACGGATCTGGACCGCAGCGGCATCACCCAGATCCGGCCGCTCCTCTATGTGCCGGAGAGCCGCATCAAGGGCCTTGTGAACCAGATGGAGCTCCCCATTGTCCGCTCCACCTGCCCCAAGGACACCGACAGCAAGCGCCGGGAGATCCAGCAACTGGTGGCCGACCTGCAGAAGCAGTATCCCGAACTGAAGAAGAAAGCCTTCGGCGCCATCCAGCGCCTGCCGCTGCCCGGCTGGGAGAAAGCGGAGGGCCGCCGTGACCGATAAATCCCACCGTATTTCCACGCTTCTGGCAATGCTCATGGTCATGGCCTCCGGCTATTTCCTGATGCACGATCTTCTGGGGGGAACGCTGCTGACCCATAACGGCTGGGACAGCTACACGCTTCAGACCGCAAACTGGCTGGAAGGCCGCATGTATGTGGAAAACGGCGAGGCATATCCCTGGCTGGAGCTGGCCGTTTTCAACGGCCGGTACTACGTCTCCTTCCCGCCGGTTCCCTCCGTCATCCTCATCCCCTTTGTGCTCCTCCGGGGCATGGATACCCCCAACAACCTTCTCATCGCTCTGTACGGCATGACTGCCGCCGCGCTGGCCTATTTCATTCTTCTCCGCCGGGGCCGCACGCCCCGCGCCGCCGCCTTCTGGGCCCTGTTCACCGTATGGGGCTCCAACATGCTCTGGATGACCACAAACGGCGGCGTCTGGTTTCAGGCTCAGGCGCTGAACATGGTCTTCTGTCTGGCCGCAGTTCTGGCCGCGGTGAGCGGCCGCAAGGCCTGGTCCACCACATTGCTGGCCCTGGCTGTGGGATGCCGGCCCTTTTCGGCCATTTTCCTGCCCGTGTTCTATCTCTGGTTTGCCTGGGAGGAGCGGGATGAGCGCGGTTTTGTCCATGCCATGCTTCGCCAGTGGCGGTGCCTCATCGGGCCCGTGGCGATCGGCCTGTGTCTCATGGGCTATAACCTCGCCCGCTTCGGGGATCCTCTGGAATTCGGCCATAACTATCTCCCGGAATTCACCCGCACGGAGACCGGCCAGTTCCATATCAGCTATCTCTGGCCCAATCTCAAAAGTATGTTTTTCTCCGCCCTTTCCATGGAGGACGGCCGTCTCCGCTTTGATATTTTCGGTTCATTCCCCTTCTATCTGGCCAATCCGCTCTTCCTGGTGCTGCTCGTGCGCCAGACGCAGACTCTTTTCCGCAAAAATATCACCGCCGAGGGCGTTCTGCTCTCCGCCGGCATCCTGCTGGGCCTTGTGTGCCTGTGCATGCACCGCACCCTAGGCGGCTGGCAGTTCGGCGCCCGGTATACCTGCGATCTGCTCCCCTTTGCCCTTCTGTATATCGCGGACAAGGGCCCCAAGCAGCTCTCCGGATGGGAGCTGTGCCTCGGTGGGCTGGCGGTCCTGTTCAACGCTTACGGTTTTATGTATATGAATCTTTTCGGATAAAGGATTTTGTGATATACTGAAAGAAACAGAAATATGGAGGACTCCACAATGGATAAAGTTAAGCCCAGCCTGCTGTTTTTCCAGCACGAGGACAACTGGCAGGAGGTAAAAAATGCCACCCTGAACACCGTGGGCATGACCCGCGGCTCCTATCCCGACTCCGACTGGAAGCTCAAGCTCATCCGGGCGGAGCACTCCCCCATCCGGAAGCTCTCTTTCTCCTGGCGCTGGATCAACCTGCCCTATTGGGTCAGCGTCCACTTTGTCCGCCACAAGATCGGCATTGAGCATTTCGTCAAGACCCAGCGCACGGACCGCACCGGCGTGGACCGCGCCGAACTGCCCCAGGGCGCGCTGGTGAACCACGAATGTGTAGCCGACGCCCAGGCCCTCATCAACATCAGCCGCAAGCGCCTTTGCAACTGCGCCAGCCCCGAGACCCGGGAGGCCTGGAAGCTGGTGAAGGACGC
>CAZQFN010000190.1:0-2350 GCA_964592685.1 uncultured Oscillospiraceae bacterium
GCCGCAATGTCTATGCCCTGGGCTCCAACCCCGAGGCCGTGGCTCTCTCCGGCGTTTCCGTCGCCGGCATGCGTATCGCCGTGTTCGCCCTGGCCGGCTTCTTCTTCGGCGTTTCTCAGGTCGTCAACGTCGGCTATATCGGCGCTGTCAACAACTCCATGGGCGTGGGCACCGAGTTCACCGTCATGGCCGGCTGCATGCTGGGCGGCGTCAAGATGGGCGGCGGCGGCGGCAAGATGTCCAACATGGTCGTCGGCGTGCTCATTATCGGTGTTCTGAACTCCGGCATGAACTTCCTGAACATGAACCAGTACTGGCAGTATGTGGCCCTGGGCGTTGTCCTGCTGGCCGCCATCATTCTGGATACTCTCCAGGCGGAGAACGTCCAGAAGCGCGCCAAGATGGTCGCCGGTCAGGATCCCGCTCTGACCCAGAAGGCCGAAGGCTGATAATCCCAAACACATTAAAAGCCATATTCCGTCGGAATATGGCTTTTTCCATAGGAGACGCTCTATGAACGATATCCGAATCGCCCTGAAAACACTGGCCAAAGGAACGGCCCCCGGCGTTCTGGCGGAAATTCTCTCCACCGCCGGCTCCACCCCCCGTGGCCCCGGCGCACAGATGCTCCTTCTCCCGGACGGGACCTTTTGCGGCACCGTCGGCGGCGGCGCGCTGGAATACAAAGCCCAGCAGAAGGCTCTGGAGGTCCTCCAACGGGGCATTCCCGACCGCGAGCTATATTCCCTGCGGGGCGACCCGAACGCCTTTTCCATCGGCGTCTGCGGCGGCTCCGCCATGGTGGATTTTCGCATCCTCTCTCCCGGAGATGCCGCCGCCCTGCTCCAAACCATGCCCCCCGCACCCCGCATCCTTCTCTATGGCGCGGGCCATGTGGGCAAGGCCCTGGCGGACGCGGCCTGGCTGCTGGGTCTCGAAGTCGTCGTCACCGACGATCGGGCGATACTGCTCACCGAGGAGCGTTTTCCCCGCGCCGAGCGCGTTCTTCATACCCTTCCGGACGCGCCCATGGATCCGACGGAGCAGGATTTCATCGTCATCATGACCCACGGCCACGAGCACGATTTTGAGCTTGTCCGCCGGGCCATGAACACGGGTGCCGCCTATGTGGGCCTCATGGCCAGCCACCGAAAGGGCGCCATAACCCGCGATCTCCTTCTTCAGGACGGCCACACCCCGGAGGAGATCGCCCGGCGGCTCCACACCCCCATCGGTCTGCCCATCCACGCCGAAACCCCGGAGGAGATCGCCGTGAGCATTCTGAGCGAGATCATATCCATCCTCCGCGCGCCCTCCAAAACCTGATAGACATAAACAGAGGCGAACTCCATTCGACAGAGTTCGTCTCTGTTTTTCTTTTTCTGACGGAAAATCCCTTCGTTTTGTCGAACTACGTCGAATTATGTCAACAAAAAATTCCGTCTTTCCGGCGGTTTGCTGTTGCATTGTCAGAGAGGGTATGATAAATTGTAAAAGCTGATAAAAACGGAGTTCCAGAGAGAGACAAACGGCGCCCCGGAAAATGACACTGGGAGGTAATATTATGGAAACCACACTGCGTATTCTCATTGCCGACGCAAATGAGGATTTTCGCTCAATGCTTGCCGAACTGATGAACGAAGAGGAGGACATGACCGTCGTGGCCACAGCGGGCGACGGCCAGGAAGCCCTGTCCCTCATTGACGCTCACCAGCCCGACATCCTGCTCACAGATCTCATCCTTCCCCGTCTGGACGGCATGAGCCTTCTGACGACCCTGTCCCAGCGGGAGGACGCCCCCGCCGCCATGGTGCTTTCCGGCCTGTTTAACGAGCGGGTCGTCTCCACCTGCTCGGAGCTGGGCGTGTACTGCTTCGTTCCCAAGCCCTGCGACATCCCCGCGCTCCTTACCCATATCCGCCAGGTGGCCGCCGCCAGTCACCGGGTCGCCACCCCCATTTCTCAGGCCGTGGCCATGACGCCCGCTCCCCGCGAGCCCAGTCTGGAGGCCGTGGTCACCGATATCATCCACGAGATCGGCGTCCCCGCCCACATTAAAGGCTATCAGTATCTCCGGGAGGCCATCATCCTCACCGTGAACGACATGGACGCCATCAACGCCGTCACCAAGGTTCTCTATCCCGCCGTGGCCAAGAAGTTTGCCACCACCCCCAGCCGGGTGGAGCGGGCCATCCGCCACGCCATCGAGGTGGCCTGGGACCGGGGCGATCTGGAGACGCTCCAACGCTTCTTCGGGTACACAGTCAGTAACATCAAAGGAAAACCCACGAATAGCGAATTCATCGCGATGATAGCGGACTCCCTCACCCTCCGCCGGAAAGACCGCAAG
>CAZQFN010000191.1:0-2320 GCA_964592685.1 uncultured Oscillospiraceae bacterium
CTGGCCGGGGGCTATGAGAACATCTGCGTGGTGGGCGACGATGACCAGTCCATCTATGCCTTCCGGGGCGCCACCATCGAAAACATCCTCTCCTTTGAGGACCAGTATAAAAACGCCCGGGTCATCCGTCTGGAGCAGAACTACCGCTCCACCGGCCACATTCTGGACGCCGCCAACGGCGTGGTGAAAAACAATCAGGGCCGCAAGGGCAAAAAGCTCTGGACAAAGGCGGGAGACGGCGACCGCATCCAGCTCTATGTCGCCAAGAGCGAGGAGGACGAGGCCCAATACATCGTCCGCCAGGTGCTCACCGCCGTGCAGCAGGGGGACAATCTCCGGGATCACGCGGTTTTGTACCGGCTGAACGCCCAGTCCCGCGCGCTGGAACAGGCCTTCCTGCGAAACGGCATCCGGCCCCGGATCGTGAAGGGCAATCCCTTCTTCGAGCGGGCGGAGATCAAGGATCTGATGGCCTATTTCTTCGTGCTCATGAACCCGGCGGACGAGCTTCGCCTCACCCGCATCATCAACGTCCCCGCCCGGGGCATCGGCGCCACCACCGTGGAGAAGGCCCGGGCCATCGCCCTCGCCCACGGCATCCCCCTGTTCACCGTCATCTCCATGGCGGAGCATTTCCCGGAGCTGAGCCGCGGAGCGGAAAAGCTGAAGGCCTTCGCCGCCATGATGGACGAGCTCTCCGCCATGACCGTCACCCGGGGGCTGGAGGACGTATACGACGCGCTGCTGGAAAAGACCGGCTATGTCCGGGCCCTGGAGGAGAACCGCTCGGAGGAGAATCTCAACCGGCTGGAGAACATCCGGGAGCTGAAGAGCTTCATCGCCACCCATGTGAAGGAGACCGGGGACAACTCCCTGGCCGGGTTCCTGGACGAGGTGAGCCTCTATACGGATCTGCAGAACGTGAAGGAGGACGAAAACACCGTCACCCTCATGACCATCCACTCCGCCAAGGGTCTGGAATTCCCCACGGTGTTCATCGCCGGCATGGAGGAGGGGCTGTTCCCCTCCCTCCAGGCCATCGGGGAATCCGCCCAGATGGAGGAGGAGCGGCGGCTGGCCTATGTGGCCATCACCCGGGCGAAAAAGCGCCTGTTCATCACCGCCGCCCGCCAGCGCATGGTCTTCGGCCAGACGGCCACCCACCGCATCAGCCGCTTTGTGGACGAGATCCCTCCCGATCACATCGACCGGCCCTATCAGGATCTGAAGCCCAGCTATTTCGATTTCGAGGACGTGCCCCAGCGGAAGACCCAGTGGCCGCCCCAGAAAAAGACCGTGGCCCCGCCGGTCACCAAGGTCCAGGAGAAGCACGCCGCCACCATGTTCGCCCCGGGCGACCGGGTGGAGCACACCGCCTTCAAGCAGGGCACCATCGTGAAGATGACCCCCATGGGAGGGGATCATCTGGTGGAGATCGAATTCGAGGGCGCGGGGCTCAAGCGCCTGATGCTGAAAGCCGCCGCCCGGTATATGAAAAAGCTGTAAGGCATATTATAAGGAAAGCGTCCCCAGGGCGCTCCAGAGCAGCCGAAGGCCCATGATACACAGAACACAGCCGCCCGCCAGCCGGGCGGTTTTTCTGTGCCTTTTCCCCACGGCGCCCCCGAACCGGGCCCCCAGAAGGCTCAGCGTGCCCATCACCAGGCCGGTCAGGATCCCGGCCCGCAGGGCGGGCACCTCCATCAGCGAGAAGGCCACCCCCACGGTGAAGGCGTCCAGACTGGTGGCCAGGGCCAGCACCGCCATAGCCCCCCGCCGGAGTCCGCTCCCGAAGGTATCCTCCTCCCCCGCCGTGCGGAGCATGTTCCCGCCCAGCGCCAGCAGCAGCGCCGCGGCGGCCCAGGGATAGAATTCCTCCATCCACCGGCGGAACCCCATTCCCAGGAAACAGCCCAGCACCACCATGGCCACATGAAACCCGCTCACCATCCCCACGATGGAATACCGTCCCCGCTTCCCCAGGGCCATGCCCATGCACACGGAGACCGCAAAGCCGTCCATGCTCAGCCCCAGCACCAGCAGGAGCTCCTCCCATATCCGCAATCCCATCGCCTCCCGATCCCGCGGCGAAACACCGCTCAGACCAGCATATGAAAACGCCGCCCCGGAGGTTCCTCCCCGGGACGGCGGTGCTTATCCGCTTTTCCAACATAAATTCCGTGTATTTCAACCGGTTTTCCAAAAACGCATCCCATCAGCCCCGGAAATCTCCGCGAAGAATAAAAAAAGCCCGAACGCATAAGCGTTCGGGCTTGGAGCTGCTGGGCGGATTCGGACCGCCGACCTCGTCATTACCAAT
>CAZQFN010000192.1:0-2311 GCA_964592685.1 uncultured Oscillospiraceae bacterium
ATCTGATGAAGAAATTCAACAAGATCCTTTCTCTGGTCCTCGCTTTCGCGATGGTGCTCAGCCTTGGCTGTGTCTCCTTCGCGGCCGATGACTGGAGCGACTACCAGGCCTATGTTTACGCCTATGCAGAAGCCGGCGCTCCCAATCCTGAGGATGCCGAGCCCATGTATGAGGCTATCTATGGCGCCGCCAACATGGAAGAGATGCTGGCCGTTTCCGAGCTGGGTGTTTTCTTCCAGGTGATCGGCGTTCTGGAATATGACGCATGGGTCGCCGCCGGCAAGCCTGCCGCCGACGCCGCTGCCGATTCCAGCGCCTCCGGCGAAGCTTCCGAGGAAGCCGCTGAGGAAGCCGCTTCCGGCGAAGCCTCCACTGAAGCCTCCGCAGAAGCCACCGCTTCCGGCGAGATCGCGCCCCTGTATGGCGAGCTGGCCGAGCCTGCCGGTGACAACGCTGTTGTCTCCTACCAGGCCGACGCCGTTACCTATGTCTCCGACGGCGAAGAGATCACCGTGGCCATCGGCGAAGGTCAGTATGCTTACCTCACCGTGGGCGGCGTGAACGAAGTCATGCAGCCCGGCAACTACGACGCCACCGTGGTGGTCGAAGTTGTGGATCCCATCTTCGAGTCCGACCTGTATCAGACCGGCGACAAGGACGTTGACCTGTCCACCGAGCTGTTCAGCGTCATCTATATCACCGAGGAAGGCCTGCAGGAAGGCCAGTCCGTCCTCTCCGCTGCCGTGGGCGGCGAAGTGACCGACACCACCGTTAAGGGTGTCACCATCGAGTCCAACGAAGTCACCGGCATGGCCGGCATCCGCGCCGGCGGCGCGGCTGTTGTGGAGGTTGAGGATGTCACCATCAACTTCACCGGCAACGGCGGCAACGACTTCATGGGTGCCGGTGCTGCTCTGGCTGCCACCGACGGCGCCACCCTCATCGCCCGCAACGTCACCGCTACCGTTGACGGCTGGGTCCGCGGCTGCACTTTCGCCGGCGGTCAGGCCCGTCTGGAAGTCTATGACTCCACCTTCATCTGCGATGCCGGCGAGTACGATCCCGACAGCTACGTTTCCGGCGCCGGCATGAGCCAGCCCCCTAACGGTCTGGGCGTGTACGGCAACAACCGTCTGAACAACATGGTCCACGACGCTGACGAGTACTTCGAGCGCGTCACCTTCATCAGCCGCAACTGGGGCGCCCTGGGCGTTGACGCTGTCACCGACGGCACTCTGACCTGCGTTGACTGCGACATCATCGTCACCGAGTGCGGCTACGGCGCTTACTCCATCGGCCCCTGCGTTGACACCTTCACCGGCTGCCGCTTCGACATCACCGGCGGCGTCATCGCCTTCGCTGCTGTGGAAGGCACCGTTATCCTCAACGGCGGCACCATCGCCAACTCCGACCGCTACGGCATCGTGACCCACCAGGCCATGGGCGCCACCTCCACCATCAAGGTTCTGGAGAACTCCGAGATCAACTCCGCTTACTGCGGCATCATGGTCAAGGGCCGTTCCTCCAACATCGAGATCGGTGACGGCGCTACCATCAACACCTACGAAACCGGCATCATCCTTCAGGCTCAGGACAACGACGACACCGGCGCCGGCTCCGTCAACGCCGAGGCTCTGGTGGACGTGGACATCCATGACACCGCTCTCGAGGGCGACATCGTCATGAGCATGGCTCCTCTGACTGACAGCACCTCCACCATGGACGTGACTTTCACCAACGCCACCATCACCGGCGCTATCTCCACCTCCAACTCCACCCTGGCTATCCCCGACGGCAACATCTCCATTGACAACATCATGTCCGTGGGCATGATCACCAACGAGTACGGCTTCCGCGCTGACGAGTGCCACCTGAACGTCACTCTCACCAACGGTTCCGTCTGGAACGTCACCGAGACCAGCTACGTTTGCGAGCTGACCGTGGACGAGACCTCCACCATCAACGGCATCGTCACCGAGACCGCTGACGGCTACATCGTTGAGCCCGCTGCCGGTGCTGCTGCCGGCGGCGACTGGGACAGCTGGATCGACTATCTGAAGGGCCTTGTGGACGACAACATCGCCGACATCGCCGACATGGTCCTCGGTGAGCTGGACGCCGCTCAGGAGTCCGACTACACCGGCATGCTGGACGGCACCGTCTATGGCGTGTTTGCTTTCCAGTACGACGCCATCCCCTATGAGGAGTGGCAGGGCTGAGTTACAGCTTACCAACCAACAAAAAATCCGGAACCAGGAGGTCAATGCCACTTAGTTAGCAACAGAGCGGCATAGGCCTATCCGAACAAGCA
>CAZQFN010000193.1:0-2303 GCA_964592685.1 uncultured Oscillospiraceae bacterium
TCATGGAAGACCTGAAGCTGCACACTGTTTCCGAGCAGTATGCCTCCCTCCTGCGCGTTGCCGAAGGCACCCTGGGCGACGAGAACTCCGATCAGCAGGATGAGAAGTACATCTCCCGCGTCAACGACTACCGTTACGCCACCAAGGATATGGAGCAGCCCATGAACCTCGAGCTGTGGGCCGGTATGCCTGCCCGCGCCAACGAGTGGTTCAAGAAGGTCGAAGCCGGCGAGATCGAGAACCCCTACGTTTTCGAGCACTCCAACGAGCCCGACTGGTATCAGTTCTAATTTAATCCCGAGAACCAGAGGAGGCTTACGGTCTCCTCTGGGACCCGTTTTAAACATTTATTCTTATAAGGAGAAAAGAAACTATGCCTAAGGTATATACTGGTGATCTGACCAAAATGTTCGACATCAGCGGCAAGAAGGCTGTTATCGTCGGCGGCGCCGGCGGTTTCGGCAAGGCCATTGCTGAAGCTTACGCTGCCAAC
This sequence comes from uncultured Oscillospiraceae bacterium, assembly GCA_964592685.1. Taxonomy (GTDB): domain Bacteria; phylum Bacillota; class Clostridia; order Oscillospirales; family Oscillospiraceae; genus CAJOIG01. The sequence goes on from CAZQFN010000193.1 coordinate 494, forward strand.
GGTGTTGACGTCATCATCTCTTCCCGCAAGGAAGCTGCTCTGCAGAAGGCCTGCGAGGACATCAAGGCTGTCGCCGCTCCCGGCGTCAAGGTCATGTACTACGCCTGCGACGCTACCGATGAGGCTGCTATGATCGCTTTCCGTGACTTCACCGTCAGCGAAGAAGGCCTCGGCGGCTGCGACATTCTCGTCAACGCTCAGGGCTACAACAAGAAGATGTGGTCCTGGGAGATCGACACCGCTGTCTGGAAGGGCATGCTGGACACCAACGTGACCTCCATCATGTATGCCTGCAAGTACTTCGGCAACTGGATGAAGAACAACAACCTGGACGAGGGTGTCACCGCTGTTCCCGAATCCGAGTTCGTTGCCGGCCAGGCCAACCCCAACCAGGGCTACGGCAAGATCATCAACTTCGGTTCCGTCCGCAGCGTCGTGGCTGTCCGCAACGGCGGCAACGGCAACGTTCCCTACAACACCACCAAGGGCGCTGTTGAGATGATGACCAAGGCTTATGCTGCTGACCTGCGTCCCAACATCCAGGTCAACTCCATCGGCCCCACCATCACCTACACCCCGATGATGGTTGGCCTGCTGCCCCCCGATGAGGCCACCCGCAACGGCATCGCCGCTCCCCTGCCCGCCATGCGTATCGGCTACGAAGTCGACGTTGTCGGCCCCGCCATCTTCCTGGCTTCCGCCGCTTCCGACATGGTCACCGGCACCACCATCTTCCCCGACGGCGGTCTTGTTGGTTCCGGCTGATATTGCAGCTTAACCCGTATTTTTCTTCCGTCCTCCGCCTTTTTGCGGAGGACGGAGCATCCATATCTACAGGAGTTAACACATGAAGATCGAAGATATCAAGACTATAGCCATGTATGGCGCCGGCACCATCGGCGGCGGCTTCGCGGCTTACTTCGCTCTCAAGGGCCTGAACGTCAACGTCTATGTCCGTTCCGAGAGCTCCATCGAGCGCGCCAAGCCCAAGGTTCAGGTCGCTATTGATACCTATGTCAAATACGGTCTGGCTGAGAGCGCTGAGGACATCTGGTCCCGCATCAAGTGGTGCACCGATCCTGCCGAGGCCTTCACCGGCGTTTACTTCGTGCAGGAGAACGGCGCCGAGAACGTGGAGCAGAAGCATGAGATGGTCGCCATCATGGAGAAGTATCTCCCCACCGACGCCATCATCGCTTCCTCTTCCTCCGGCACCCCCGTCACCCTGATCGCTGCCAAGGCCGAGCATCCCGAGCGTATCATCGTGGCTCACCCCTTCAACCCCGCTTACCTGCTGCCCCTGATCGAGATCTGCGGCGGCGAGAAGACCTCCCCCGAGGTCATCGAGCAGGCCCGTGCTTTCTATAAGAAGTACGACAAGGCTCCCGTTGTTCTTAATAAGGAGAAGAACGGCTTCATCGCCAACCGTCTCATGCACGCCCTGTGGCGTGAGGAGATCGCTCTGGTCACCGAGGGCGTCTGCTCCATGGCCGACTGCGACGACGCCTGGACCTTCGGCCCCGGCATCCGTCTGGCCGCTTTCGGTCCCTCCCTGCACTATGAGCTGGGCGGCGGCGACCTGGGCCTGAAGGGCTGCGCCATCAAGTTCGGCGCCATGACCGACGCCGTCTTCGCGGACATCTCCGACATGAAGAAGGTCCCCGAGACCTGGGCTGACCAGTCCGGCGACGAGATCGGTCCCCTGATCGAGAACCTGCCCGCGGTCATCGGCAACACCAAGCCCGAGATCGCTGACTTCCGCGACAACGTCATCATCGAAGTGCTGAAGATGCACGAGAGAATGTAATCT
>CAZQFN010000194.1:0-2296 GCA_964592685.1 uncultured Oscillospiraceae bacterium
CGGCGGAGGCGATGCATGGAACGGCTCAATCCCCGTCTTGTTCCCAACGCCATAGATGAAGCTGAGCTTTTTCCTCCGGTGTAAGTTTTCTGGGGGGACACAGATTAAAAAACTCGGTGTCGGTTTGTTCGATATAAAGGTCTTCGGCCTCGTTCAGAGCCTTTTCCAGCAAAGAACGGGCTTTTGTATATTTCCTGGCATCGATGAGGTCGATTGCTTCCGATGCGGCCACGCAGAGTATGGCATACATACGGGCGTGAATGTCATTGTGTTCCATTTCAAAAATCCTCCTAAGTGAACATATTTTAACTGCGTTTTGCCGTCATATTGGACATCCTATCAAATTTTTCGTCTAAACTTGGAAAACGAACACAAAATATATCCATTTTGGAGTGCGTATAAGGCCATGAAAAGTCTGTCGATTCGTATTGATGAGAAAATGCTGGACAAACTGCATTATGTTGCGGACTACGAGGGGCGTTCCGCCAACAGTCAGGTGGTTGTACTTGTGCGTAAGTGCATTGAGGAATTTGAAAAGGAACACGGCAAAATCGGGGAGAGGGAATGACCAAAGGCTCCCTTGCGAACAAAAACAAAAAGCTCCGCACCGGGTCGGTGCGGAGCTTTTGCTGTCATGGTAAGACTCAGGCGATCGCGGCCTTGGCCTTCTCCACCAGAGCGGTGAAGGCGGCGGGATCGTTGATCGCGGTCTCGGAGAGCATCTTGCGGTTCAGGTTGATGCCGGCGAGCTTCAGGCCATGCATGAAGCGGGAGTAGTTGATGCCGTTCATCTTGCAGGCGGCGCTGATGCGGGTGATCCAGAGCTGACGGAAGTCGCGCTTGCGCTGCTTGCGGCCGACGTAAGCATAACGCAGGCTCTTCATGACGGCCTGGTTGGCCATCTTATAGTGACGGGACTTGGCGCCCCAGTAGCCCTTGGCCATGCCAAGGATCTTATTTCTTCTCTTGCGCGTCATCATCGCGCCTTTAACACGTGCCATCTTTCGTAGTCCTCCTTCTTATTTGTAGGGAATCAGACGCTTAACAGTCGCAGCGTTGGTGACGTCGGCGTAGGCGCCCTTGCGCAGGCCGCGCTTACGCTTGGTGGTCTTGCCGTGGCCGTTGAGGAGGTGGCTCTTGTAAGCGTGGGCACGCTTGACCTTACCGGACTTGGTCAGGGAGAAACGCTTTTTGGAAGCGCTGTGGGTCTTCAGTTTCGGCATTTCGATGTATCTCCTTTGTTTATTCTGCTTGTTCAGCTTGCTTGGGCTGTTTTTTCGCGGGTGTCTGGGGCTTGGGGGAGAGGAACTGGGTCATGAGACGTCCCTCCAGCTTGGCGCCCTTGTCGATCTTGGCGATCTCCGCACACTCGGCGGCATAGCGCTCCAGAAGCTGCTTGCCAAGGTCGGTGTGGGCCATTTCACGGCCGCGGAACCGCACGGTGACCTTCAGACGATCCCCTTCGGCAAGGAACTTCTGACCGTTGCGAAGCTTGACCATAAAGTCGTTTTCGCCGATGGACGGCGACATGCGGATCTCCTTGACTTCGACGACGCGCTGATTCTTCTTGTTCTCTTTCTCTCTCTTGGCCTGCTCAAAGCGGTACTTGCCGTAGTCCATGATCTTGCAGACCGGGGGCTTGGCCGCCGGAGAGATCATAACAAGGTCATAGTCGCGCTCCTCCGCAATGCGCAGAGCTTCTTCCGAGGACATGATTCCCAGCTGTTCGCCATCGTCGCCGATGAGACGGACCTGCGCCTCACGGATCTCCTCGTTTACCAAATGATTCAAAGTCGCTATTGTCAGAGCACCTCCCGTAGTGGATTTTGGATAGGGAAACAAAAAGCGGACACTGCAGGGCAGTATCCGCATGAAGACGCATATTTCCCCCGGAAACCGGGAAAAAGACGGTTCAGAGCCGCGGCGCGCTTTCTGCGGCCGGGCGAGGACGGATACCACTCAGTCCTGCTTTTGCCTTGATATTATATCCTTGGGGAAAGGGTTTGTCAATCCCCTTTTTATGGATTCTTTGGATTTATTCCACCGGGGCGGCGGAGGCGGCGTTTTCCAGCTCCATGGCCAGCTTCACGATGCGGCTGGTGCCCAGACGGTCGGCCCCCAGGGCGATGAAGTCCGCCGCGTCCTCCAGCGTCTGAATGCCGCCGGCGGCCTTGACCTTCACATGCTCCTCGCAGCAGGCCCGGAGAAGGGCCACGTCCTCCCGGGTGGCGCCCCCGGTGGAGAAGCCGGTGGAGGTTTTGATATAGTCCGCGCCGGAGGCGGACACGATGGAGCA
>CAZQFN010000195.1:0-2285 GCA_964592685.1 uncultured Oscillospiraceae bacterium
CAAAGCTCTGTTCCGGAATAAACACTTCCATTGGCTCCTCCTTCCCGGGATCAGCGGTGATGCTTCCGCCAGGCGGCGGACTGCATCAAATCGGCCTTGATCCCTTTATTAGTTAACATAATATATATATCTTCTTCATCGGCGAAGCGCAGCTCCGCGAGATCCAGCTCCTGCAGGACCCGCAGACCCAGGGCAATGCGGGTCGCCGGGAACCGGGGCTCGATCTTGCCCAGACGGCCGATGCCGAGACGCAGAGGCGTCAGCCCCTCCAGACTGCGCCAGATGCGGGCCAGCTCGTTTCGGTCTATGGTGACGCCGGGGGCCTCCCCTTCCTCCAGGATCCGGCGGCAGAGGCCGGCGATGTCGGCCCTGCGCAGATCCTGCACCACCAGCTGCACATTCCGGCGGCCCCGGAACTCGCTGATCTGGGGATAGAAGGCCACGTCCACCCGTTCCCCCGGGGTGAGACCGATCTCGCTCAGAGAATGGGAAAACCACACGCAGTCAAAGGTCTGCCCGAATTTTTCCACCTTCAGGCGCACATGCTTGCCCCCGCCGATGGGGACCAGTTCCTGCAGATAGGTGTCCAGCAGACAGAACAAAGGCCGGGGATTCTCGTTGCCGCAGGGCTCCAGCGACTCCAGCGACTCCACGCAGCGCATGGTGAGCATCCGACGGTCTCCGATGACAAGATCGATGGGAAGACCTTCCTCCGCCTGGGGGATGTGGTTTGCATAGTGTTCCGCCAAGGCCGTGCGAAAAGCGTCCACGTTGTCCCGGTGTATGTTGAGGCCCGCGGCGAGCGTATGGCCGCCAAAGCCCTCCAGGAGGTCTCCGCAGGCGCCAAGCGCGTCAAACAGGTTGAACCCGCCATAGCTGCGGCAGGAGCCCTTGCCCCGCTCTCCGTCCAGAGAGATGATCACCGTGGGCACGGCGTATGTTTCCGACAGGCGGGACGCGGCAATACCGATCACGCCCTGATGCCACTCCTCCCCGGCCAGCACGATGGGGCCGGCGGGCGTCTCTCCGCCCAGCATGGCCACAGCCTGCTCCCAGATGGAAGCCTCCAGCCGCTGGCGCTCCCGGTTCATCTCGCAAAGCTCCGCCGCCAGACTGCGGGCCCGCTCCGGGTCGTGCTCCATCATGAGCTCCGCCGCATGGGACACACGGCCCAAACGGCCGGCGGCATTGATGCGGGGAGCCAGAGTAAAGCCGATGGTCATGGCATTCAGCCGGGACTCGGTGACGCCGGCCTCCGCCATCAGGGCAGCAAGGCCCGCCCGGGGCGCCGTGCGCAGTTTTTCAAGACCGGCCTTCACAATATAGCGGTTTTCCCCGGTGAGGGGCATAACGTCCGCAATGGTGCCAACCGCCACCAGATCGGAGAAGCGCTCCAGCATGGCCTCGCTGTCCCCCGAGAGGGCGCATACCAGCTTAAAAGCCACACCCACGCCCGCCAGATCGCGGCTGGGATAGCAGCCGTCCGGCCGCTTGGGATCCACCACCGCCGTGGCCCGGGGAAGCTCCGCCTGGCACTCGTGGTGGTCCGTGATAAGCATATCCACACCCAGACCCGCGGCAAAATCCGTCTCCGCAATGGCGGTGACGCCGCAGTCCACCGTGATGATAAGCGTGACGCCCTGATCGCGCAGATGCTCGATGGCACCGGTGTTCAGTCCGTATCCTTCCTCCATCCGGTCCGGGATATAAATCTCGGTTTCCAGTCCAATGCCCCGAAGATACTCTGCCAGAAGGCACGCAGAGGTAATGCCGTCCACGTCATAGTCGCCGTAGACCGCTACCTTTTCCCCGCTCTGACGGGCACGCTCGATCCGCCGGATGGCGGCGTCCATGTCCGTAAGCAGCATGGGATCTTCCAGCACGCAGGCTCCGCCCTCCAAAAAGGATGCGGCGGCGCTGACCTCCGTCACGCCCCGGGAGGCGAGCACAGCGGCCAGCAGAGGGGTATACCCCGCCCGAATAAGCTCCTCGGGTACGGAAACAGCCGGCGGGATGTTCCATACCTTCTTTTTCATGTTCCTGTCTAGTTCCTTATATTTTCATTTTTAATTATAATTTTATTATTAATATGTTATTATACGCCAACAGCGGACACTTTGCAAATACATCCTTGCCTTTTCCAATCTTTTTTCTGATTTTCCCCCCGGATTTCGGTTTGACATCTTCTCCGCGTTGGTGTAATCTAAACAGGCAGTGAATATTTTTACCCGCCGGTGTGGTGGAACGGCAGACACACGGGACTTAAAATCCCTTGTCCGTAAGGG
>CAZQFN010000196.1:0-2214 GCA_964592685.1 uncultured Oscillospiraceae bacterium
GGGAGAACAACACCGAAAAGGAGAACATGAGTATGACCAAGAAGATTATGGCACTGGTCCTGGCGCTGTGCATGTGCCTGTCTGTTTCTGCCTTTGCTTCCGGCGAGGCATCCGGCGGCATGAGCAGCAGTGCCCCTGCCACCTATGAAGTGACGGCCGAGGGCGTGGCCGTGCTGGACGCCGTGGCGGATGCGGTCCTCACCGGCAATGTCACCGGGGAAGGCATTTCCGCCTTTGAATACACCAGCACCGAGACGAATCTGGTGTATGTCACCGGCGACGACACCACCGAGGGTGCTGTGTCCTTCGTGCTGGGCGGCGACGGGGCGAACTACGCCGCGGCAGAACTGGAGCTCTATGCCAGCGCCCAGAACGTCATGGGCTATGAGTCCTTCGACTCCAGGATCGACTCCGCCAACGGTTCTCTCATCACCGCCCGGGGCGGCGCGTATCTGGAGCTGACGGGCATCTATGCCCGGAACACCACCGGTATCGTCACCGCCGGCAGCGATTCCGACCGCTATTCCGGTTCCGACGACTCTTCCTATATCGACACCGTGGTGGTCATTCGGGACAGCTATCTGGAGTCCATGAGCGAGACGGGCATCAACGAGGGCAACTGGCCCCACGGCACCAGTCTGATGGTTCGCGGCGCCAACCGCAGCGCCCTGTCCATCGGTGAGAGCGAGACCTATTACTACGGCACCGCCGTGGTGGTGGACGGCTGGGCCGCCATGGCCACCGACTCCGCCGTTGGCATGGGTCTGGATATGATCGCCTATAACAGCTATGCGGCCACCACTCTGGGCGGCTATTGCTCCTATTCCGACAGCCGCTGCCGCGACTATCTCTATGGCACGGTGTATGAATCCGCCGAATACGGCTCCATCATCGCCAACTTCGGCGAGCTGTATATCCTGAGCACCGACGACGCGCTGGTGGACACCAATGTCATCCGCGCCGAGTCTGAGGCCGAGAACCTGTCCGTCCGCGTGACCATCGATCCTCTGGCCTGGGCGGAGGAAGACGACATCGTCGCGGAGAACAAGGCCTCCTCCGTCACCGGCTGGCGCAACGCCATCATGCTCCATGTGCCCGACCTGATGGGCGGCGGCGGCAAGATCTCCGACGGCAAGGGTGTTCTCTATGTGAAAGGTTCCACCATCGCCACCGCTGAGGCTCTTGAGCCCGCGGACTATGCTACCGGCGAATACGCCGAGGCCTGGATCGCGAAGACCGGCGAGGCCAACTATGCCTATCTGGAATACACCCGCGGCGCCACCATCCTGGTCCGCTCCGACAATGCCATCATCCATCTGACCGACGCCACGGTGGAGTCCTACACCGGCGTTCTGCTCCAGACCGCGCTGAACGCGGATGCCAACGGCAACTGGATCGCCGCCGATGACGAGATCAAGGACACCATCGGCATCGACCTGATCGTGGACGGCGGCACCGCTCTCGTGGGCAACATCAACCACGAGGACTATCACCGCACGCTGAACGTCTCTCTGGAGGATTCCGCCTCCCTCACCGGCGATATCTTCACCGGCACCGTGGACACCTGGCATGAGAAGTTTGCCGAATATGCCGACTCCGGCGCCAACTTCTATCGCGATGTTGACGGCTATGACACCGTCTGGGGCACCAATGTGACCATGGCCGCCGGCACCGTCTGGACCGTGGCCGATGTGTCCAACATCACCGGTCTCACCGTGGAGCCTGGCGCAGTCATCAACGGTACCGTCACCGTGGACGGCGCGGAGGTGGATGTGTCCGCCGGCGGCGTCTGGACCGGCGACATCGTGATCACCGCCACGGCCGCTTCCGGGGAAGTGGACACCAGCGAATATCCCGCCATCCCCGAGGGTCTGGCCCCCGGCGAGGAGCCTCCCGGAGGCTTCGGCGGCATCGACTGATCCCGACATCAACCGCATACAGACAGACCCGGAATTTCCGGGTCTGTTTTTTTGTGCGGATGGATGTTTTAAACTTGTGTATACAGGGGGGCGTGTGTTAAAATGAAACATCAAACTTGATTTTAAAGTGAGGAAATGATTATGAAGCAGAGAGTATTGTCTCTTGCGCTGACCCTGATGCTGTGTCTGAGCCTGCTGCCCGCGGGCGCCCTGGCGGCGGAGGATGCGGCGGACCTTCTTGCGGCGGCGGAAGCAGCCGTGGAGGAGACGGAAGAAGCAGCCGCTGAGGAAGAAG
>CAZQFN010000197.1:0-2209 GCA_964592685.1 uncultured Oscillospiraceae bacterium
CGTTCCCGCCGGCGACATCGGCGTGGGCGCCCGGGAGGTCGGCTATATGTTCGGCCAGTACAAAAAGCTGCGCAACGAATGGACCGGCGTTTATACCGGCAAGAGCCTGTCCTACGGCGGCTCCCTGGCCCGCACCCAGGCCACCGGTTTCGGCCTGTGCTATTTCACCGATGCCCAGCTCCGCGACAACGGCCAGAGCTTCCAGGGCAAGCGCGTGATCGTCTCCGGCTCCGGCAACGTGGCCACCTATGCCAACCAGAAAGCCACCGAACTGGGCGGCAAGGTCATCGCCATGTGCGACTCCAACGGCTACATCGTGGACGAGAACGGCATTGACTACAAGATCATCGAGGAGATCAAGTTCGTCAAGCGCGCCCGCATCAAAGCCTATCTGGACTATGTTCCCACCGCCAAGTATGTGGAAGGCTGCGCCGGCATCTGGACTGTCCCCTGCGACATCGCGCTGCCCTGCGCCACCCAGAACGAGATTGACGAGGAATCCGCCAAGGCTCTGGTGGCTAACGGCTGCATCGGTGTTTTCGAAGGCGCCAATATGCCCTGCACCCCCGAGGCCATCGCAGTCATCAAGGGCTCCGGCCTGATGTACAGCCCCTCCAAGGCATCCAACGCCGGCGGCGTGGCCACCTCGGGTCTCGAGATGAGCCAGAACTCCGAGCGTCTGAGCTGGACCTTCGAGGAAGTGGACTCCAAGCTCAAGGGCATCATGGAAGGCATCTATGCCGCCTGTGCCGACGCTGCCGAGAAATACGGCATGAAGGGCGATATCCAGGCCGGCGCCAACATCGCCGGTTTCCTGAAGGTTGCCGACGCCATGCTCTGGCAGGGTGTGGTGTAAGCCCTGTCAATGACCGCAGGTTAAAGCCTTTGCCAAAAATACCTGTTTTTGCGGCTATCTAGCCTCCTTTTGAAGTGTCCAAAAAGAAGCACGGTGCATTTTCGCATCGTGCTTCTTAAAATTTTGAGTTCTATGCCTAAAGTGTGTTTTTTGCCGGGGGAACTACAGTTCGATTTCTCGAAGCATACTCTGAAACATAGTTTCTTCATCCATATCTTCCATGTAGAACTGGTTCCCGTCTTCAAAGCGATTTAATAAGGCCTCGTTGTTATTTTCTGCGTACTCAATTACGAGCGCATCTTTCCCCGGGAATTTTGATAGAACAAAGATTGTTTCATCAGAAGTGCGGAAACATTCCCTTCCTTGGATTATCTGCCGCTCAAAGCGTTTTGAAAATTTTTCTTCCAAACTTTGCTTTCGTTCGTTAATGTTGTCGTTTTGTGCCATTGAGTTCTTACCTATTCCCCCTTTTTTTACATGTGAAGGTTGGAAGCTATTCTTTAGATATTTGAGATGCCCGATTGCCGTGCTGGAAATACATCGTTTCCTCGAGACAACTGGTGAATTTAGTATGGGAAGTTTCGATATCCCAAAACTGATACAACAGGGCAAGGGCTTTGTCATTGATATAGTTGTGAGTTTTATTCAGGATATACTCGATGGTGGAGAGACCGGAAGCCTCTGCGAGGCACTTCTATGTTGACTTCCAATTGCTGGCATGAAAACTGCTATTGCTAATATCAAAGGCCACCAATTATTGGTTATATAAGATATTTTTCGTCAATATCGAAATCCAGGCCAACGGATGCCAGATCATATCCAGCGATGGCATCCCGGATTATGCACAGGCTTTCGGTGTAAGCCAAAAGTTGCCCTAAATCCATGAGATCGAGATTATCGCGACCCTTGTTCAGCAGTTCGTCAGCGGCTTCGATAATATTCTCAACTATTTCTTGGATGTGGTTCTCATTCATCTTCATGACCTCACTTCTTAATAATATCATAATAGTATGGAAGGTATAAATAGCCCTCACCGGAATCATCAATTAAGTGATACCATCAGAGAGCAGAGGGTGTTTTCTGATTTTTTCTTAATGCCGTCAGCACAGAGTTGTTCCCATCCCGCGCTTTCTTTTGTCTTAGTCGATAAAAACGGCAGAGGTCGCGCTTCAATTCTATCACGAGGGCTTATATCTGTCTACATTTTGTCCCACATATGGGTCTCTTCCAGATTCGCGCACCACTCATAGCATTTCCATTCCACCTGAATGATCTGAGAATCGAGTGCACCGGGGGATAAATGATATACCTAAGCCGCCTGCGGAAAACTCCGCAGGCGGTTTTTTGATGTGT
>CAZQFN010000198.1:0-2197 GCA_964592685.1 uncultured Oscillospiraceae bacterium
GAGCATTCGACGGTGCAGCACGGAATAAACAAAAAAACACCGCTCCATACGGAACGGTGTTTTCTGTTTGTGTAAGAGGTTGTAAGAAGTAACTTACTTGAGCTCGACCTTGGCGCCGACGTCTTCCAGCTGCTTCTTGATGGCCTCGGCGTCTTCCTTGGAGACCTGCTCCTTGATGACGGCGGGGATGCCCTCAACCTTAGCCTTGGCCTCAGCCAGGCCCAGACCGGTGATGGCGCGGACTTCCTTGATGACCTTGATCTTCTCGGCGCCGAAGTCAGTCATGACGACGTCGAACTCGGTCTTCTCTTCAACAGCGGCAGCAGCGGCCACGGGGGCAGCGGCGACAGCGGCGGCGGCGGAAACGCCGAAAGCATCCTCGATAGCGTGAACCAGCTCAGCCAGCTCGGCGACGCTGAGGACTTTGATTTCTTCGATCATAGCGGTAACTTTTTCGCTAGCCATTATAGTATCCTCCAAATATTTTTATAAGATGTGTGTGCCTAAATGAATTAGGCTTCGGCGGGAGCTTCCTCTTCGGAAGCGGTCTCGAGAGAACCGCCCTTCTGCTCCAGGACCTGTCCAAGGACGACGGCCAGGGAGGAGATGGGGGCGAGCATGGTGCCAAGAACGCGGGAGAGAAGAGCATCCTTAGAGGGCAGATCGGACAGTTCCGCGATCTCCGCGGGGGTCAGGACCTTGCCGTCCAGGAAAGCGCCCTTGATGGTGAACAGATCGTTGCCCATCTTCTCGCTGAACTTGGTCAGCTTGTAGATCGGGACCAGGGGGTCTTCAGCGCTGGTAGCCAGAGAAGTGGTACCGTTGAGCTGATCCTCCAGACCGGTCAGACCGATCTTCTTCATAGCGATGGCGGTCAGGGTGTTCTTGACGACGGTGTATTCCACGTTTTCGGCGCGGAGATCACGGCGCAGCTCGGTATCCTGAGCGACGTTGATGCCGCGGTAATCCACCAGAACACCACCCTGAGCATTCTGAAGGCGCTCGGCGAGGGCCTCCACGATAGCCTGCTTTTCAGAAAGAATGGCTTTGCTCGGCATGTTTGGTTTTCACCTCCTGAAATGAAAAAATGTCTCTGTCCAAAGAGACAAAGACACACAGAAAGAAGCATATTCATGTGATGTCCTCGGCTGGGTTTACGCCCCGGCGGGCAACCAACTGTCTTTGAACAGATGAAATAATACCAGATGCTCCCGCTTATGTCAAGAAGAATTTTCGGAAAATCCATCCTTTTTTTATCGGTTTGTTCCCGCCCGGATTCCGGGGCCGGAAGGGGAGAAAAGCAACGGGAATATGTTAATTGATTATTTACTTGCGTAATCCGATTTTTCTGCTATAATAGAGTAGCTATGGTATGAAAACCCCGAGAATCGAAAAAACAACATAAATACAGGAGCTACAGGAATTATGGAAAGAAAGTATCCCCATATTTTTACTCCCATCACCATCGGCGCCCGTGGCCGCTGGCCGGGTCTGATCTTCAAAAACCGCATCTGGACCGCCCCCACCGGCGTTCATCTGCTGAGCGCAGCGGAACCCTATCCCAGTGAGGCTGTCATTGCTCATTACCGCGAGAAGGCCCGCGGCGGCGCTGCCAACATCACCTTCTCCGGCCAGAACATGGATCGCTGGATCATCGCCCATGATGACAGCGGCTTCCACAACGACCCCGACATCTTCCAGATGCAGTACCACCACATGTGGAACCGTCTGACCAGCGCCGTGCATTTCTTCGATGCGAAGATCACGCTGGAGCTGCTGGCCTTCTCCCGTCATGAGGAGATCGACGGCGAGGTTATCTCCTGGTCCGTCAACGGCGAGACCGACGAGGAGACCGGTGAATACTGCCCCATGATGGACCGTGCGGCCATGGACCGCATGCTGGAGGACTATAAGGAAGCGGCCCGCAACGCCATCCGCGTGGGCTTCGACATGATCCTTCTCCACCTGGGCCACGGCACCTTCCCCGCCCAGTTCCTGAGCCCCCTGTCCAACCAGCGTACCGACGAATACGGCGGCTCCCGCGAGAACCGCTGCAAGTTCCCCATCGAAATCGTCAAGGCCGTTCGTGAGGCCGTCGGTCCCCGCGTTCCCATCGAGGTCCGCGTCTCCGGCGACGAGCTGACCGAGGGCGGCGGCACCATCGAGGACTGCATCGACTTCCTCAAGCGCATCGAGG
>CAZQFN010000199.1:0-2166 GCA_964592685.1 uncultured Oscillospiraceae bacterium
ACACGGCGCCGGGGCCGCCAATGGCGATGGCGCCGGCCACGCCGGCGATGTTGCCCGTTCCCACGGTGGCGGCCAGCGCGGTGCAGACGGCCTGGAAGGGTGTGAGGGCGCCTTTTTCGGCTTCGTTCTTTTTGAAGAGCTTGCCAAGGGTGGCCTTCATGGCATAGCCCAGCTTGCGGAACTGGATGAAGCGGGTGCGTACGCTGAGCAGGATGCCAACGCCGATGATGCACACGATGGCGGGGAGACCCCACACAAAGTTGTTAACGGCGGTGTTTACTGTCTCTATCAGAGAAAGAAATTTTTCCATGGTTGGTGTCCTCTTGTGTTGATTTGTGTTGTATTTATTTATTCTACTTTATTATATAAGAAAAGGGAAGAAAAGTTTAATAAATAACGAAACTTAACGCAAACTTAACGCTTGTCTGGTATGATATTTGTGTAACATTATATGCAAGGAGGAGCATCGTATGAAGAAAATGAGTAAGTTGCTGGCTTTTGTGCTGGCGTTGGGGCTGCTGCTGTCCCTGGGCTGCGGCGCGCTGGCATCCGGGGAAGCGGCCGAAGCCGAAGCGGCGACCGAGACCGAGGAATCCGGTATTCTCCCCTGGCCCAGCTTTGAAAGCCCGGTGTATACGGCAAAGGGCAGAGAGATTGAGGCCTCTTTCCTCTGCTATGGCGAATTTGACGGAAACGGCGATATTGTCCCCTTTGAGAGCGATACCGCCGCGGTAACGCTTTATGACGGTGAGCAGGACGGAAACGTCATTGGCCAGACGGAGGCGGTTTATGATCCGACTCTTTCCGGCTGGAGCTTCTATGTTCCTCTGCCGGAGGAAAACACCGTTTACTGGGTATCCGTGGACGGCGGCATCACGGCGCCGGTCTATGTGGTGGTGAATGAAGCGGAGAAGGTTCAGATCCTGAAGAACAACACCATCGCCGCCGGCGGCATCGCCGAGGGACAGCTGATCCTCTCTTCCTATGCGCCGGTGATGGGCGCGGACGCCTCGGACGACGGTCTGTATTACGATGCCTATCTGGATCAGACCATCGTGCGTCCCTATATCGGCACCAACTCCCGTCTCTTTGGAGTGGAGGACTTTGGGGACATGGCGGCCGCTTCCGACTATGAGAAGGCGGCGGTGGCCTGGTGGCTGGACTCCGGCTTCACCAACGGCGCGGACAGCCTGTATACCTTCGGATATGACCGGGACAGCTTCTATACATTTGAGCTGACTCTGTTCATCTATCGGTATTTCGGCGTTTATGACAATGCCTACGGCACGCCCATGGCGGGCTTTACCATCGGCAGTGAGCCTTATTTTGTCTCTCTCATGAACACCAACGGCACCGGCATCATCGACGACATCTCCGCCGTCGTGCCCAAGACCTCTGTGGACTGCTCCGCGGACATGACCTGGCAGGACATTCTTGCGACGCTGTATAACGCCATGAAGAGCGCCTATTCCAAGCTCTCCGAGGCCGGCGAAGCCGCGGCGGCCGCTCTGCCCGAGGCGGCGGACGCCCGGGCCAAGGCCGAGGCCATGGCAGACCTTCTCGGCATCCAGGTAGCGGATTACGACGCCGCTACATCCAAGGTCGAGGCCATTTCTGTTCTCTATGAACTGGCCCAGGGCAATTACATCACGCCCATGACCTATCCCGATACGGACTACGCCGTCCGCACCGCCATGGATGTGGAGGGTTCCGGCGAGCCCACCAACGGCAACGACAAGACCGCGGCCTATGAGGTGGACACCTTCATCGATACCGACACCGTCCTCACCGGCGAAGATGCGGTCATCGATGTGGAGGGCAACTACAATGCCCTGGTGGTGGCAAACGGCGCGGATGTGACCATCATCGATCCCTATCTGAGCACCACGACCTCCAACAGCGATTACGGCTTCGGCGGCGGCGCAGTGGTCATGGCCCGGGACAAGGGCTCTCTGGTGACCCTTCTGGGCACCGACGGCTCCGTCAACGTGGCGGTGAATACCGCCTCCTCCGCCGGCGGCCTGATGCCTCTCTGCTCCGGCACCATATACAGCCGGAATCTCCACATTTACAGCCCCGGCACCCATACCTCCAACCTGACCTACAACGGCGTGCTCTGGTATGACAACAGCACCATCCTGGGCTCCGGCCGCATCTTCTCCACGG
>CAZQFN010000200.1:0-2085 GCA_964592685.1 uncultured Oscillospiraceae bacterium
AAATGATATACCTAAGCCGCCTGCGGAAAACTCCGCAGGCGGTTTTTTGATGTGTGGGCGGCGAAAAGCTTAATGAAAACTTAATCGAAAGGGGAGCGAAATGCCTGCGTGAACGAGTTGACACGCCGGAGACGCGAGAATATAATTTGAGTATAAAAGTGGAAGGAGGCTTTTTATGAAGCGATATATCCTTTCGGTTCTGTTCATAATCGCGGCGCTTCTTCTGTCCGGCTGCGGAACGGGCGGTAAGAGTTCCGTATTGCAGGAGGTCGGGACGATCGATATTGCGGATACGGAGATTATGACCGTGCACAGCACATTTGCGGAGATGCAAACCGCAGAGATATCCCCGGAAACCGCGGAGGAACTGGCGGCATTTTTCAACGGCCGTCAAATCATTGGGGAGCGGTCCGCCTGTGCCAATGATCTGCTGGTGGAGACGGATGTCTGGAAGCTGTATGTTCACACAGCCTGCGGCACGGTGAATGTTTCCGCCGGGGACATCGAAGGGGCCACAGAGCTCAGCGAAGACGAAGTGGCAGAGTTGTGCGATATCCTGGGGGAATACGATCTGAGAATCGAGTACACCGGGGGATAAATGATATACCTAAGCCGCCTGCGGAAAACTCCGCAGGCGGTTTTTTGTTTGCCAAACGCATGGGAATGTGGTTAAATGGTAGAAGACAAAAACCGGCGGGTTCCGCCGCTTGCAAAGGAGCAGAATATGCTGAAGAAAAATCTCTATCCCCATGTGTTCCAGCCACTGAAGATCAAGGGCGTCACGCTGAAAAACCGTCTGGAGTATGCGCCGGCGGTGGTTCTGCGCTGCACCCCAGAGGGGGATGTGCCCCAAGAGATGCTGGATTTCGTCGCCTGGCAGGCAGACATTGGCGTGGGGTATCTCACCATCGGAAACACCCCCGTGGTCCACTCCGATTCCAGCGCCTGGACCTGCGAACTGAATGTTACGGAAGACCGCTGCATCCACGGCATTGAGCAGATGGTCCGCACCGCTCGGGAACATGGGGCGGAGATGAGCATCGAGCTGGCCCATGCCGGCCGCGGTTCCAGCCATGATCCCAAGGTGCCCGCTCTGGCCCCCTCGGATGTGCCTCTGAACGGCGGCCCCCTGGGCTATATCAAGCCCATGAACCGGGCGGACATGGACTATGTCCGGGATCAGTTTGTGGACTGCGCCGTCCGCTGCCGGAAGGCCGGGCTGAAGATCATCATGATTCACTGCGCCCACAATAACCTCCTGGCCCAGTTCATTTCTCCCGCCTCCAACAAGCGCACCGACGAATACGGCGGCTCTCTGGAAAACCGCATGCGCTTCCCTCTGGAGGTGCTGAAAGCCGTGCGGGAGGCCGTGCCGGATATGGTCATCGAGTGCCGCGTCTCCGCCCAGGAGGATCTGCCCGACGGGCTCCAGCTGGAGGAATCCCTCCGGTTTATGGAGAGGGCCCAGGAGTATGTGGATATCATGCACATCTCCCGGGGCAACATCTTCTTTAACTACGGCTCTACGTATACCATTCCCACCTATTTCAAGGGCCGCCGGCTGAACGTGGCCTTTGCGGCGGAGGCGAAAAAGCGTCTGCGCATCCCTGTGGCAGTGGTGGGCAATATCACCTCTCTGGCCGAGGCGGAGGAGATCATCGCCTCCGGCAAGGCGGACATCGTGGCCATGGCCAAGTCCTATATGGCCGACGGGGAGATCCTCCGCAAGAGCGTCCGCGGCCGGGCGGAGGACGTCCGTCCCTGCACCCGCTGTGACTGGTGCGGCAACGCCAACAACTACGGCACCGTCATGCGCTGCGCCATCAACCCCATGATGGGCCGGCACATCGATCTGAAAAATCTGGCGGAGAGCAAAAAGCGGGTCATGGTCATCGGCGGCGGCCCCGGCGGCATGATGGCGGCCCAGACCTGCGCGGCCATGGGCCACGACGTCACGCTCTATGAAAAGAGCGATTCGCTGGGCGGCATGCTCAAAATCGCCACTCAGGCCAGCTTTAAGGAATATCTCCGCCTGTATCTGGACTGGGACATCCGCCAGACGGAAAAGTGCGGCGCGAAGATCGT
>CAZQFN010000201.1:0-2059 GCA_964592685.1 uncultured Oscillospiraceae bacterium
TCTTCCTTGGAAGCGATGCCGTCCTCATAGATGTGGATGCACTCCAGGAAGTAAGCGAACAGAACGCGGTTGACGATGAAGCCGGGAGCGTCCTTGACCTTGACGGAGATCTTCTTCATGCCGTCGCAGAGTTCCTTGACAGCGGCGTAGGTCTCTTCGGAGGTCTTCTCGCCGTTGATGATCTCAACGAGCTTCATCAGGGGCACGGGGTTGAAGAAGTGCATGCCGATGACGCGCTCGGGGCAGTCAACGGAAGAAGCGATCTCGGTGATGGAGATGGAGCTGGTGTTGGTAGCCAGGATGGCGTCGGCCTTGCAGGTGGCGACCATCTTCTGGAAGGTCTCCTTCTTCAGAGCGGGATCCTCGGAAATGGCCTCGATGACGATATCGGCAGCAGCGATGTCGTCCCAGTTGGAAGTGCCGGTGATGTGAGCCTTAGCCTCAGCAGCAGCCTCAGCGGTCATCTTCTCCTTGGCAACCTGCTTGTCATAAGCAGCGCCGATCTTGGCGACAGCAGCGGCAACCTTCTCGCCGTTGCGGCCCCAGAGGATGACGTCGAAGCCGCAGGCGGCGGCATGCTGGGTGATGCTGGAGCCCATGGAGCCCTGGCCCAGGATGGCAATGGTCTTGATCATTGGTGGATTCCTCCTAATATGTATTTTTTAATTAATAACTCAGTTGTTGGTATAGAGCGGGGGACGCTTCTCGCCGAAAGCGGTCATACCCTCGCGCTGGTCATGGGTATTGAACAGCAGGGAGAACTCCGCGGTCTCCATCAGCTTACCCTGCTGGGCGTTGATGTTGACTGCATCGTAAACGACCTTCTTCACGCTCTCCAGAGCGCGGGCAGGCTTGGTGCAGAGCGTCTTGGCGATCTCCATGGCCTTGCCGTAGATGGCCTCATACTCGCTCTTGGCAGCGGCAGCCTCAGCAGCCTTCTGCACGTTCTTGGCCTCGATGACAGCGGTCTCGATGCCGGACTTCTTGGCTTCCTTCACAGCCTTCTTGGCCGCGGCGGCAGCAGCGTCCAGCTCGGCGTCCGCCTTCACGAACCAGTTCAGCAGACCCAGGCGGTAAGCCTCTTCGCCGCTGACCATGGAATTGAGCATGGAAAGTTCCTTGGCCTTGGAGGGGCCAACGATGTGAGCGGCACGGATCATGCCGTTGGCGCCGGGGATGATGCCCAGACCGGCTTCGGGGAAGGACACGGTGGTGCGGGGACCGCCCACGCGGAAGTCGCAGCTCAGCGCCAGCTCAAAGCCGCCGCCGAAGGCGAAGCCGCCCACGGCCGCGATGGTGGGGATGGGCATGGATTCCAGAAGCTCGTTGATATCCTTTGCCAGCTGGCAGATATCGCGGGCCTGACGGGGAGTGACCTCCAGCATTTCCTTCAGATCGGCGCCGGCGGCGAAAGCACGCTCGGAACCGGTCATAATAAGGACGCGAACGGTCTCATCGGCCATGATCTCCTGAATGGCAGCCATCATGTCCCGGTTGATCTCACCGCAGAGGGCATTGAGAGCCTTGGGACGATGGAGGGTAATGGTAGCAATGCCGTTTTCGATGTCCAGCAGTGCGTTTTCGTATTCCTTGTGCATCTTCTCTACCTCTTATTCAGCAGGAATGCTCTGGCCGCCGTCGCAAAGAATGTAAGTGCCGGTCATGTAGCCGAAGGAATCGGAGCACATAGCCAGAACGGGGCCGGCGATCTCCTCGATGGTGCCCAGACGGCGCAGAGAGGTAGCCTTGGCCTGATGACGGTACAGGTCGGTCTCGTTGCCGTCAGCATCGATGAAGAACTCCTCGTTGAGGGGGGTCACCACATAGCCGGGGCAGATGCAGTTGCAGGTGATGTTCTCACGGCCGAAGTTGTTGGCCATGGTGCGGGCCAGGCTCATGCAGGCAGCCTTGGAAGCGCCGTAAGCCACAACGCCCTTGCCGCCGATCAGGCCGCCCACGGAGGCGGTGATGATGATGCGGCCGCCCTTCTTGCCGTTGGTGGCATTCTGCTTGATCATCTGGCGGGCAGCGGCCTGGCAGAACATGAAGGTGCCGGTGA
>CAZQFN010000202.1:0-2052 GCA_964592685.1 uncultured Oscillospiraceae bacterium
TGCATGATGTATGAGGACGCGGCCTTTTCCAGCGCGGACAAGGTCATTCTGGAGGT
This sequence comes from uncultured Oscillospiraceae bacterium, assembly GCA_964592685.1. Classification (GTDB taxonomy): domain Bacteria; phylum Bacillota; class Clostridia; order Oscillospirales; family Oscillospiraceae; genus CAJOIG01. The sequence goes on from CAZQFN010000202.1 coordinate 57, forward strand.
CAACCCCAATATGCCAAGAGTGAGAGGCGGCCTGGAGATCAATATCCGGGACGTCACCCGCTTTGTGGAGGTGGATTACCCGGTGGCGGAGGTGCTTGCGCCCGAACCCACCGCCGAAGATATCCAGGTGGCGAAAAACGTCCGCGCCCTTATGAAAGACGGCGACTGCATCCAGATCGGCATCGGCGCTCTTCCCAACGCCATTGCCCGGGAGATGATGGATCTGAAAGATCTGGGACTCCATACGGAAATGGCCACCTCCGCCATCGGCGAGATGATCCGCCGGGGGGTTATCAACGGCCAGCGGAAAAACTTCAAGCATGGCCAGAACCTGTTTATTTTCGCCGGCGGCGACCAGGCTCTGTATAAGACTCTGGGAGAGGACCGTGCCTGCCGGATCGTGCCGGCGGTCTATGGCGCGGACCCCACCATCATCATGAAAAACGACAACATGGTCTCCATCAACACCTGCGTGGAGATCGATCTGACGGGAAACATCTGCTCGGAGAGCATCGGCCCCCGGATCATTTCCGGCTCCGGCGGCGCCTTTGACTATGTCTATGGCGCGCTCCACTCCCGGGGCGGTCGAAGCATCATGGCCTTCACTTCCCGGACGAAGAAGGGTGTTTCCAAGATCGCTGCCATGCTCAAGCCCGGCGCCGGCGTCACCATCCCCCGGAACTACGCCGACTATATCGTCACGGAATACGGCATCGCCCGTCTGCGTGGCCGTTCCGTGGAGGAGCGGGCCAAGGCGCTCATCGGCATCGCCCATCCCGAGGCCCGGGAGGAGCTTACCCGCCAGGCGAAGGAGCTTCACTACATAGTCTGATCTCGAAAACGTTGAAACACGGTCTGCTTTTGAGCAGACCGTGTTTTTTCATGACGGTTCTCATTCCCGGCGCAGGGCCTCGATGGGGTTGAGCTTCGCGGCCTTTACTGCGGGGATCATGCCAAACAGGATGCCGATGAGCATGGAGAACAGAACGGCAACGATGCTGGCAGGGATGCTGATGGCGGTGGGCGTGCCGGAAAGGCCGGACAGAATGCGGCTGAAGCCGATGCCCGCGGCCACGCCCAGAATGCCGCCGATGCTGGTGAGCGCGGCGGCCTCCGTCAGAAACTGCCACAGGATGCGGCGCTTCCGGGCGCCGATGGCCTTTTTGAGACCGATCTCCCGGGTGCGCTCGGTGACGGACACCAGCATGATGTTCATAACGCCGATGCCGCCCACCAGAAGGGAGATGCTGGCGATGAGGAGCAGCTGACGGTTGGAGGAATTGGCCAGAGCCTGAAGCTGTTCGGCCTGCTCCATGAGATCTGCGCTGCGGAAGGTCAGGCTTTCGGAGGCGCCGTTCAGCTGCGCTGCGTTGAGAAGATCCGCAGCCTGCTGGCCGATGGAGGTCATATCATCGGTGCTGGCGGCTTTGAGGATCACGTTTTGGGGCTCATCAAAGCGATAGACGATGGGCCAGGCGGACAGGGGGATAAACACACCGCCGCCGGAGGTGTCGGCATAGGTGTAATAGTCGCTGATGGTCTCGATCTGAAGCTCCGCGGAGCGGGATTTTTCCACAACGCCCACCACGGTGAACAGATCTTCACCGATCTCCAGGGTCTTGCCGATGGGATTCTCTCCGGCAAACAGCGTGGTGGCCGCGGAGGTGTCCAGAATGGCCACCTTCCGGAAGAGGTCAAAGTCCTTTTCCACAAAGTCTCGCCCATAGCTCATGGAATAACCGGCGGTATCGAAATAATGTTGATCCACACCGTAAAAATAACCGGAGAAGGCGGTGTTCTGATAATAGATATAGCTGTTGTACCGGCGGAGGCTGAACAGGGAAACGGACTCCACGCCCTCCAGCTCCAGAAGGGACTGACGGGTCTCCTCTGTGATGGGGCTGACGCCCTCGGGATTTCCGGAGTATTCCCAGTCATAGGTCCAGTCGTCCTGATAGAGCTGAACGGTGACGGCGTTGTTGCCGGCGCCGATGAG
>CAZQFN010000203.1:0-2037 GCA_964592685.1 uncultured Oscillospiraceae bacterium
GTGGAGATGGTGACGGAATGGGAGACGCCCGCGTCCCGCATGCCGTCCAGATAGGCGGTGAGCTTGGGGGACTGGATGCCCTCCAGCGTATAGCCGACGCTCATGTTGAACACGAAGCCGTCGGGATGGCCCAGACCGTATTTTTCGCTGATGACTTTCAGCACGTTCCAGGCCTTGATGTATTCCTCCATGGCCTGAGGCACGGTGAGCTCCGTGCTCCATTCGCAGTTATAGCCCTCGTCCTTTGCCAGAATGCAGGGGCGGTTCACGCAGGCGGCCAGCTCGTCGCCGTCCATGATCTGAACGGTCTTGAGTTCAAAGAAGCGGGCGCCGGCGGCATAGGCGGCGATGATGTTCTGGGCCAGCTGGGTGTTGGGGCCCGCGGCGGGGCCGAAGGGGCTCTCCAGCTTTTCGCCGCCGAAGATGGGCAGTGTTTTTGCCCCGCCCTTCCAGATGTGGCTCACACCGAAAATGGTGCCATAAGTCTCGTATTCATGGCAGACCTGCTCCAGAAGCCGGTCATAAGGGATGGGGATCATTTTCTCGGACATGGGATTACCTCCGTGTTTCAGCGAGATGTTTCAGAGAATGAACGATGGTCAGGGGTTCAGCTCGCCCCAGAGTCTGGAAGCTGCCTCGTATACCCGGGCGTAGATGGCGTGCTCGTCGGCCCGGACCAGCTCCCGGTCCTTCATGAGAAGCTGGCCGTTGATGACCGTGTGGGTGCACATCTTGCCCTGGAAGCCAAAAATCATGTGGCCGTCGATGTTGGCATCGGAGAAGGGCGTGAAAGGGCGATAGTCGAAGACGGCGATATCCGCCAGAGCGCCGGGCTTGAGAATGCCCACGGGCTTGGAGAGATAGCGGGCGCACATCTTGCGGTTGTTTTCAAAGAGCATGCCCGTGGATTCGCACCAGCCCACGTTGGGGAGCTTCGCGTTGTGGCGCTGGATGATAAGCTCCACCTTCAGACTCTCCAGCATGTCGTGGGTATAGGCATCCGTGCCCAGACCCACCAGAATGCCCTTTTGGAACATCTTCAAAACCGGGGCCACGCCCACGGCGTTGCCCATGTTGGATTCCGGGTTCGTGACGCACATGGTGTTCGTCTCGGCGATCACGTCCAGTTCGTCGTCCGTCAGCTCGATGCAGTGGCCCAGAACGGTCTTCCCGCCCAGAATGCCGTGCTTTTTCAGCCGGTCGATGGGGCGCATGCCATAGCGGTTCCAGCTGTCCTCCCGGTCGGTGGAACCCTCGCAGACGTGGATGTGGAAGCCGGTGAGGCCGTTGTTCTCCTCGGCCATTTTTTCGAAGGTCTTGTCCGAGATGGTGAAAAGGGCGTGGCCGCCGAACATGGCTTTGATCATGTCGTCGTTCTGAGCGGCGGCCCAGCGGGAGAATTCGCCGTTTTCCCGGATGGCTTCGGCGCATTTTTCCTCGCCGTCCCGCTCCGATACTTCATAGCAGAGATTGGCTCGCATGCCCATCTCTTTTGCCACCTCCGCGATGGCGAAGAGGCTGCCGGGGGTCTGGCAATAGCTGGCGTGGTGGTCGAAGATGGTGGTCACGCCGTTTTTGATGCAGTCGATGATGGTGGCATAGGCGCTGGCGCGTGTGCCCTCCAGATCCAGATGGCGGTCGATGTTCCACCACATGCCGTCCAGCACCTGATAGAAGGTGCGGGGATCGTGGCCGTTTATGGAGAGGCCCCGGGCCAGGCCGGAATAGATGTGGGTGTGGGCGTTGATGAGGCCCGGCATGATGACGCCGCCGTGAGCGTCTATGTATTCCGCCTGGGGATATTTGGCCCGCATAAGGGCGGTGGGGCCAAGCTCCCGGATGGTGCTGCCCTCGGTGACCACTGCGCCTTCGGCAAGATAGGGGATGTCCGTGTCCCGGGTGATGACCCGGCCGTTTCCGATAATAAGCATAAACACTCTCCTTTGCGTGAATGATGATGGGTGATGCAAAAAACGCACAGACCGATGGCACCCTTGCCACAGCCCGTGCGCACGGCACTCCGTTTCAGCTTGTTAA
>CAZQFN010000204.1:0-2021 GCA_964592685.1 uncultured Oscillospiraceae bacterium
CCATCACCGCCAGGGCGACAAGTGGTGCATCTACCCCATGTACGACTTTGCCCACCCCATCCAGGACGCCCTGGAGGGCATCACCCACTCCCTGTGCTCTCTGGAGTATGAGGACCACCGTCCCCTGTACGACTGGGTCATCGCCAACTGCGATGTGCCCTCGAAGCCCCGCCAGATCGAGTTCTCCCGTCTGGGCATCAACTACACCGTCATGAGCAAGCGCAAGCTCCGCCGTCTGGTGGAGGAGGGCTATGTCTCCGGATGGGACGATCCCCGCATGCCCACCCTGTGCGGTCTCCGCCGCCGGGGCTATACGCCCACCGCCGTTAAGAGCTTCATCAGCCGCATCGGCGTTTCCAAGGTGAACTCCACGGTGGAATACGGCTTTTTGGAGCACTGCCTCCGGGAGGAGCTGAACCAGACCGCCGCCCGCCGCATGGCCGTGCTGCGCCCGGTGAAGCTCATCGTCACGAACTATCCCGAGGGGCAGACCGAGACCTTCGACGTGGAAAACAACAATCTGGACGAGTCCGCCGGCACCCGCCCCGTCACCTTCAGCCGGGAGCTGTGGATCGAGGCCGAGGACTTCATGGAAGTGCCCGAGAAGAAATACAACCGCTTCTTCCCCGGCAACGAGGTGCGTCTGAAGGGCGCCTACATCGCCCGCTGCACCGGCTGCGAGAAGGATGAAAACGGCAACGTCACCGCCGTGCTGTGCGAATACGACCCCGAGACCCGGGGCGGCGACGCGCCCGACGGCCGCAAGGTCCGGGGCACCGTCCACTGGGTGAACGCCAACGACTGCGCCGACGCGGAGATCCGCCTCTACGGCAACCTCTTCTCCGATCCCGAGCCGGACGCCGCCGAGGATTTCATCACCTGCCTCGACCCCAACTCTCTGGAGGTGCTCACCGGCTGCAAGGTGGAGCGCGCTCTGGAGGACGCCAAGTTCCCCGAGAGCTTCCAGTTCCTCCGCACCGGCTATTTCGCCGTGGACAACAAGGACTCCGCCCCCGGACACCTTGTCTTCAACCGCGCCGTGGCCCTGAAGGACAGCTTCAAGCCCAAGGGATAAAACCCCATAGTTTCCGGGACGGTCCGAATGGGCCGTCCTTTTTTATCCAAATTGTAATCTATATATCATCTTCGCGTATTTGACAAACAATTTGCACAGTCGTATAATCAAGTTACATTCCGTACTATTTTAGGAGGTCCAAACATGAAGAAATTCCTTGCACTGACTCTGGCCATCGTTTTCGCCCTGTGCCTGGGCGTTTCCGCCATGGCCGCCGACACCTACACCGTCACCCTCATCAACGGCATGGACGGCTCTGTCCACGCCACCTATGAAGTCGCCGCGGGCGAAGACTTCGTCTTCACCATCTCCTGCTCCGCTCCCTGCGACATGGGCCCCATTGCCGAGGGCGAAGCCGGCTCCGGCGTCACCACCACCGTGGGCACCATCGCTTACTCCAACATCACCACCGGCGGCCCCAACGCCTATCCCACCGCTGAGACCGTCACCATCTCCGGCATCAACGCCGACGCCACCGTGACCGTCACCCCCAACCCCGGCGAGGTTGACGCCACCTTCCCCACCATCACCGAGGGTGCTTCCGCCGGCTCCGCTTCCGGTGAGGCCTCCGGCGAGGCTTCCGAGGATCCCTATCCCATGTTCGAGGAATACAAGGCTTACCTCTTCGAGACTCTGATGCAGGACAGCTTCTGGCAGAGCAACGAGGCCAATCTCCAGGCCGGTCTGGACGCCGCTGAGACCCCCGACGACGAGAGCATCCAGAACTTCACCGGCTCCGGCGATGTGGATCAGGCTCCCTCCGGCATCGAGTTCCCCATGACCTATGAAGAGTGGTATGCCGTGAACGGCGCTTCCGCCGAGGCCGGCGGCACCGACGAGGCCGCCTATCAGGCTTATCTCATCGCTTTCGTCGGCTCCTGCGAGGACATTCAGACCTCCGGCGCCGCTTCCGAGTTCATCGCCCTCATCGAGGCCGGCGACTATG
>CAZQFN010000205.1:0-2013 GCA_964592685.1 uncultured Oscillospiraceae bacterium
CATGGTGGACAACTGCTACGGCGAATTTGTGGAGACCATCGAGCCCTCCGACGTGGGGGCCGATATGATCGTGGGCTCCCTGATCAAGAACCCCGGCGGCGGTCTCGCCGCGGCGGGCGGCTATATCTGCGGCACCGCGGAATGCGTGGAAAACTGCGCCTACCGGCTCTCCGCTCCCGGTCTGGGCCAGGAGGTTGGCGCCAATCTGGGCCAGATGCCCGCCATGTTCCAGGGCTTCTTCCTGGCCCCCACCGTGGTGGCCGGCGCGCTCAAGGGCGCCGTCTTCGCCGCGAACCTCTATGAGCGGCTGGGCTTCCGCTGCGTCCCCAACGCCACGGAGAGCCGCCACGATATCATCCAGGCCGTGGAGCTGGGCTCCCCGGAGCGGATGAAGGCCTTCTGTCTCGGCATTCAGGCCGCCGCCCCGGTGGACAGCTATGTGACCCCCATCCCCTGGGACATGCCCGGCTATGACTCCCAGGTCATCATGGCCGCGGGCGCTTTCATTCAGGGCTCCTCCATCGAGCTCTCCGCCGACGGCCCCATCCGGGAGCCCTATGCGGTGTATTTCCAGGGCGGCCTCACCTGGTATCACGCCAAAACCGGCATCCTCATGAGCGCCCAGAAGCTTTATGAGCAGGGCCTCATCACGTTGAACTGAACACAGCAAAGCGCCCCGGTTCCAGCTGGAACCGGGGCGCTTGCTGCATTCCTTTTTATTCAATTATTCGATTTCGCTTTTGTCCACCAGGGCGACGGTCATTTCAAAGGTCTTTCCCTCCCGGTAGACGGTGAGATCGATGGTGTCGCCCACCTGGAGCTCGTCCTTGATGGCGTTCACCTCGGCCACGCTGGTGACGGCGATGCCGTTGACCTCCAGGATCACATCCCCCTCCCGGAGCCCCTTTTCCTTGGCGTCGGAGCCCTCGTTCACCTGGGAGACATAGACGCCCCTGGGCAGATCATACAGGGCCATGGCCTGGCTGCTCACGGAGCCGGCCACGATGCCGATGGTGGGCTCGCCCAGCACAACGCCATAGGCAATGAGCTGGTCGGCCACTTCCTTCACCACCGTGGAGGGGATGGCAAAGCCGATGCCTTCCACCGTGGAGTAGTAGTTAAACATGATCTTCATGTTGGTGATGCCGATGATCTGGCCGGCGGCGTTCACCAGAGGGCCGCCGGAGTTGCCCTCGTTCAGGGCGGCGTTGGTCTGAAGCAGGGTCAGGGTATGGCCGTTATAGAGGATGTTCCGGTTGATGGCGGAGATGATGCCGTCCGTCATGGTGCCGGCATACTGGGGGCCCAGGGGGCACCCGATGGCAAAGACCTCGTCGCCCACGCGGAGGCTTTCGGAATCGCCGAAGGAGGCATAGGGAAGTGTCTCCCCCTCCACCTTGATGACGGCGATGTCGCTCTTTTCGTCCGCGCCGATGAGCGTCGCCTCCAGCTCTGTCCCGTCGGCAAAGATGACCATGGCGGCATCGCTGCCGCTGAGGACGTGGGTGTTGGTGATGATATAGCCGTCCGGCGTGAAGACCACGCCGCTGCCCCAACCGTATTCCATGCCGTCCACATAGGTGATGATGCCCACCACCGCGGGCGAAACGGTCTCATAGACCTGCTGATAGCTCATCTCCCCGGAGGTCGCGGGCACAAGCTCCACGGTGACGCCGGTGCCCAGCTCCCCCTGGGGTATATCAACGCCGGCCGCGCTCTGGAAGTAGCTGTCAAAATAGTCCCGGTAATCCTCCGGGATCTCGGTCTCGGCCTGATCCGTATCACCGGGATACAGCTCCGGATAGGGGTTCTCCGCCGTGTCGGTGATGATCCGGACGCGGAACATACCGGCGATCTGCACCGCGGCCACCACCATGGCCACCAGGATCAGGCATGCGCAAACGGAGAGCGAAATGATCTTCGTTCTCCGTCGTTTTTTTCTCTTATCCTCATTATCCCCCAAAGAGCTGACGGAGCGGGGGGGAGGTTGGTGTGTGGAACAACCCGCATCCG
>CAZQFN010000206.1:0-1982 GCA_964592685.1 uncultured Oscillospiraceae bacterium
CTGATGCTCCGCCCCCTCCCCTCCCATCTGGACGAGGAGGCCGCCCGCAAGGCTCTGGCCCCGGAAAAGGATGTGGACGGCGTGACCGACGGGTCTCTGGCCGGCGTATTCACCGGCAGCGGCGAGGGCTTTGCCCCCTGCACCGCCCAGGCCGTTCTGGAAATTCTGGATCATTACGGCGTCGCTCTCAAAGGAAAGACCGCCACCGTGGCCGGGCGCTCTCTGGTGGTGGGCCGGCCCGCCGCCATGCTCCTTATGGAACGGGGCGCCACCGTCACCATCTGCCACAGCAAGACCGCTGATGTGGCCGCGGTAACAAAGCAGGCGGACATCGTGGTAGCCGCCATCGGAAAGATGCGCTCTTTGGGCGCGGACTACTTCGCCCCCGGCCAGACCGTCATCGACGTGGGCATCCACTTTAACGAAGAGACCGGAAAGCTCTGCGGCGATGTGCGTCAGGAGGAGGCGGAGCCGATCGTTTCCGCCCTCACCCCCGTCCCCGGCGGCGTTGGCGCCGTGACCACCGCCGTTCTGGTCTCCCATGTGGCCGAAGCCGCCCTGCGCCAGAATCCGTAATTCCACACGAAAAACGCAAAAGACCGGAAGGATAAGCCCTTCCGGTCTTGTTATTTGCTATTGAGCCAAACTCAGCCCTGCCACTCCTCATAGGGGGTAGCATTGTAGGAATTGGCAAATACGCCGTAGACGGTACCGTCCAGCATGCCGGTGTAGTCCGATTCCTGCGCGGCATCCAGCTCGCCCAGAACCATATCGGCAATGTCGGCGATGGTGTCGTCCACAAGGCCCTTCAGATAGGCGATCCAGCTGTCCCAGCTGCTGCCGCCGGCGGCGGGCGCGATAGGACTGTTTTCATACTCAGCCTTAACACTCGCAATGATGGCCTCGTCGAAGAGGTCGGCGTCCGCCATGATCCATTCGCCGTTTTCGATGACGCAGTCGATGGTCTTGCCGCCGGTGATGGCGATGGTGGCGGCGGTATCGGCAACGGTCAGGGTCATGCTGTCAAAGCTGAGCACAGCACCGTCGGGCATAGTGACCTCAAAGGGGACAACCGTAATGGTTTCACCGTCCACAGGCGCGGCGGAAGCCTCGGCCTCAGAAGCCGCGATCTCCACGGCGACGGCCTCGCCGATGACAGGAGCCTTGATCTCAGCATCGCCTTCACCCCGGGAAGGAGCTTCGCCCGCGGTGAGAACGATATCGCCGGTGTAGGTGCCGGGAGCGATTTCGGTCTCAATGCCGTCCACGGTCATCACAAGACCCATGCCGGCAATGGTAGAGGTCTCGTCGATGGCCAGGCTGGTGATGTAGTTTTCGCCGGTGATCATCCACTTGGAGCCGTTCTGCAGAACCACATTCACGGGGTTATTCACCGTGGGCGCGGGATCGCAGGCCACACGCAGATAGAGGGTGTGGTCATAGATACCGTTTTCACCGTCTATGGTACCGGTGTAGGAATCCATCTCATAGACGGTTCCGCCGATGGCATTGCCCTGAGAATCCACATGATAGGACCAGGCAGAGGAAATGGCACCCTGCACCTCGGTGGCATCCAGAACGACGTTCAGGCCCATGGCGTCATCGGTGGAGGCGTTGAAGATATCGCCCTGCACCAGAGAGTTGGAAATATTCAGTTCGGAAGCGCTGACGCCGGGTTCGCCGGAGACAGCCTCGCAGGCCAGATATTCCTCATACGTCAGGTCGGTGATGGTATTGGTGGTGGAACCGGGGCCGCCGCTGTTGTCATCGGTATTGACCTGGAGATAGAGGATGCCCGCACCGTTGGGAGCCAGAGACACGTCCACATTGTCCAGAACGGTGGTGGTGTAGTAGGTGCCGCTGGTCATGGTGACGGCAAAGATATTCTGAATATCAAAGCTGGAGTCGGAAACAACCAGAGAGCCGTGGCCGGAGGAGCCGGAACCGGAGTGGCTGAAGAAACCGATGCGGCCGGCATAGCC
>CAZQFN010000207.1:0-1975 GCA_964592685.1 uncultured Oscillospiraceae bacterium
AGGGCATGACCACCGGCCCCAGCCTGATGTTTGTGTCTCTGCCCAAGGTGTTTGACGCCATGGGCGGCATCGGTGGCGTGGTGGCCATCGTGTTCTTCATCATGGTGGTTTTTGCGGCCCTGACCTCCAGCGTGTCCATTATGGAGGCGGTCACCTCCTGCTTCATGGATCAGTTCAAGATGAAGCGCCGGAAGGCGGTGACGCTGTCCTTCGTGCTGGCGCTGGTGATGGGCATTGTGGTCTGCCTGGGCTATAACGTCTTCTATTTCGAACTCACTCTGCCCAACGGCAGTGTGGCCCAGATCCTGGATGTGATGGACTATCTCTCCAACTACATCCTCATGCCCGTGGTGGCCATCGCCACCTGCATCCTGGTGGGCTGGGTCGTGAAGCCCGGGACCGTCATCGACGAGGTCACTCTGGGCGGCATGAAGTTCAGCCGCGAGCGGCTCTATGTGGTCATGATCAAATACATCACCCCCATCATGCTGCTGTTCCTGCTGCTCCAGTCTCTGGGTCTGCTGGGCTGATAAACGCACAAAAACACTCTCGAGCGTTCGAGAGTGTTTTTGTTATATATGCGGCTTTTCCCGGCGGGACTCCGGTGCTATAATGGGACAGAGGTTTTTGGGAAGGGACGGTGCGCCTCATGGTGTATATAAGCGCGGAGGATTTCTTGGCGAAGACAAAGGCTCTCAAGCCCCTGGACCGGGCGGAAGAGCGGGCTCTGGCGGAAAAGAGAAAGGCCGGAGACCGGGAAGCGGGAGAGCGGCTCATCGCGGGATATCTGCCCCAGGTGGCGGGCCACATCCGGCATCTTTCGGCGGAGCTTCAGACGCTGGAACTGGTTATGCGCTGCTGCCGGGCGCTGGAAAAGGCGGCGGAGGGGTTTGACTTTCTGCAGGACAGCGAGCCGTTTTCCCACCGGTTGAGCTGGGCTCTGCGCCAGACGGTCACAAAATACATCGCGGAGCGGTGAAAGATACAGAATATGGAAAAGGAACGGCCACAGGATCACAGCCTGCAGCCGTTCCGTTTTTTGTATGGCGGGGATTCAGGTTCGGTCGGGAGCGGTGTCTTCCGCACTCAGCTCCCGGTAGGTTTTCCGGATGATGACCGCCGCAAGGATGAAGGTCAGGATATCCGCCGCGGGGAAGGAATACAGAATGCCGTCCAGACCCAGGAAGATGGGCATGAGGATGGGCAGGAACACACCGAAGATAATCTCGCGGGTGAGAGAAATCACGGTGGAGAGGACGGCCTTGCCCAGAGCCTGGAGATAGATGAAGGTGCCCTTGTTCACCATGGCCAGAGGCATCATGCAGAGATACACCCGGAAGCATTTGACGGCGAAGTCGGTGTAATAGGCGCTTTCGTTTCCGGCGCCGAAGATGCCGATGAGCTGGTGGGGCAGAAGCTCCACGATCAGCAACGCGATAATACCTACAACCGCCTCCGAAACCAGCAGATAGGTGAAGAGCTGTTTGGCCCGGTCTTTCCGCCTGGCACCGATGTTATAGCCCACAATGGGGATGCAGCCCGCGGCAAAGCCGATGGCGACGGAGATGGCGATCTGGAAGAACTTCATCACGATGCCCAGCACCGCCAGGGGGATCTGAGCGTATTCGTCCTGGCCGAAGACAGGATCCAGAGCGCCGTATTTGGCGCACATGTTCTGCACGGCAGCCATGGAAATGACCAGAGAGATCTGAGCAAGAAAGCTGGTGAGGCCCAGGGACAGGAATTTCTTCATCAGGCCGCCCCGGAAGCCGAAGCTGCTCCGGCTCAGTTTTACGGATTTCATATGGAACAGATACCAGACAGAAAGGCCCGCGGTCAGCATCTGGCCCAGAACGGTGGCGATGGCGGCGCCTTTCATGCCCATCTGCAGAGGGAAAATGAAAATGGGGTCCAGGATGATGTTTGCCACTGCGCCGGACAAAATGGAGATCATGGCGAATTTGGGGCTTCCGTC
>CAZQFN010000208.1:0-1949 GCA_964592685.1 uncultured Oscillospiraceae bacterium
ATATATCAATAATTTAATACAACACTTCTTTACTGTCAAGCCGCGGACACTTTCCGTTCTATCGGATTTATGCTATACTGAACAAAAAAACAAACCGAAACCAAGGAGGACCCAATGACCGAAGCAAAAGCAATGGCCTATGTGAACATGTACGGCGTACTGGGCGCGCTGGAGAACCTCTGTGCCATAGACGATCAGGCAAAACAGATCCTTGCCGGACTCAAGAAGCCCGTGGCCCTGTGTTTGAATGTAAAGGACGGTCCCTGCCGCACGTTCCGGTTCTCCCGGGAGGGCTGCATCGTAGCCGACGGAGAAGACGGCTGCACATGCCGGATGAACTTTGCCTCGCCGGACAAGTTCAACACCTTTATAAATGAGTCCACGCCCGGCATGCCCGGCAAAAATCCCATCCAGGTGCTCACGTTCCTGCTAGGCCCCTTCACAAAGCTCACCAACCGGCTCACAGAGCTCCTCCGCCCCTCGGAGGAAGCGCTGGCAGACCGCGCTTTCTTTGAGGAGAGCACCATCCTCACCCTTTATACCATCGCCGGCGCCATTTCCGCCCTGGCAAACCATGACTCCATCTCCCGCATCTCGGCAGACTACACCGTAGACGGTGAGATCTCGCTGGGGATCAAGGACTCTGCCAAAGTGACCATTCTCGTGAAGGACAGCCATTTCACCACCATCAAGGCCCCGGCACAGAACCCCCGGGCCATCATGGAATTTGCCACCATCGACTTGGCTCACGAGCTTTTCGCCGGTCAGGCATCCACCATAAACGAAATGTGCAAGGGCACCATCTATCTCCGGGGCATGATCTCCATGCTGGACAACATAAACCGCATTCTGGACCGCGTGTCGGTCTATCTGGGCTAAGGAGGGAACAACATGAGCCGCTATCCCGAATACGACCATACCAAAAGCCGAGCCTGGTTCGACCGTGCGCTGAATGTCATTCCCTCCGGCGTATACGGCCATCTGGGTCCCTCCGAAGGTCTTTTCCTGCCGCTGGAAAAATGGCCCCTCATTTCCTCACGGGCTGAGGGCACCTATTTCTGGGACATGGACGGAAACAAATATCTCGATTTCATGTGCGCCTATGGCCCCAACATCCTTGGTTATGGCGATCCCGACGTTGACCGGGCCGCCATGGAACAACTCAAGATCGGCAACTGCACCACCGCGCCTTCCTTCAAGATGGTGGAATGCGCAGAGCTTCTTGTGGACACCGTAAAAACCGCCGACTGGGCGTTCTTTATGAAAAACGGCACCGACGCTACTACCTTCGCGAACCTCACGGCCCGCGCCGCCACAGGACGGAAAAAGACCATCTTCCTCCGTGGCTATTACCACGGAAACCAACCCTGGGCCATGAAGGCGGACTATCCCGGTATTCTGCCGGAGGAGACGGCCAACAACATCGTCGTCCCCTGGTTCGACCCGGACGCGCTGGAGCACGCATGGACAGAGGCCAAGGGGGACATCGCCGCCCTCATCGCCCAGCCCTATGACCACGGCAACTTCTTCGATAATCGCCCGGCCAACAAGGAATACTGGGCCGCAGTCCGCGCATTCTGCACCAAGCACGGCATCGTCCTCATCATCGACGATGTGCGCACCGGCTTCCGTCTGGACCTTGCCGGCAGCGACCACTATTACGGCTTTGAGGCGGACATCATCTGCTTCTGCAAGGCACTGGCAAACGGCTATAACATGTCCGCTGCCTGCGGCAAGGAGTCTCTGCGCTCCGCCGCATCCAGTCTCAGTTATACCGGCTCCTACTGGATGAGCGCCGAACCCTTTGCCGCCTGCATTGCCTGCATCAATAAGCTTAAAGCCATCGACGCACCCAACCTGTTCCGGACCCTGGGCACCAAGCTCACCGACGGCCTCCAGGCCGCCGGCAAGGCCCACGGCTTCGATCTGCGCGTCTCCGGCGAGCCGGC
>CAZQFN010000209.1:0-1923 GCA_964592685.1 uncultured Oscillospiraceae bacterium
CTGTATTGTGGTGAATGTGATCCGGGAAATCGATGAGCGGCTCTCTATCCACGACTTCCGCATGGTCCAGGGCAATCGGAACACAAATCTCATCTTTGATCTGGCGGTGCCCTTTGACATGGCCGGCCGAAAAACGGAGATCAAGGAGACCATCGATCGGGCCCTGTCCACGGAGGAGATGACCTATCGCACGGTCATCTGCTTCGACGAGGTGGCCTTCAACCGGAAATAAAAGAACGCACCGTGGTTTTTCACGGTGCGTTTCTGTATAAGTAGAGGTCATTCGGTTTCGGTTTCGGTGGCATCTGTTTTTTTGCGGCCCATCAGCACGAAGGCGGCCAGCGCGAACAGGGGGATACCGGCGATAAGTCCCAGCGGAGTGGGGCCCAGGATCATGGCGGAGCCGCCTCCGCCCACCAAAAAATAGACTCCGATGCCGGCCACGGCGTTGAAGGCTCCGTGGGCCAGCGCGGGGGCCCAGACCGAATCCGTCTTTTCATAGAGGAAACTGAGGAGTGTTCCCAGCGCAATGCAGGCGACGCACATCATCAGCCCGCCGGTGAAGGGTGCGCCCCAGTAGCCGGTGCCGTAGTTGTAGCCGACGAGAAAGATTATCGGCCAGTGCCAGACGCCCCAGATGACGCCGGAGAGGATGAGCGCCTTTTTCCGCTCCATCCGGGCGGCGAGGAAGGGGGTCATCCAGCCCCGCCAGCCGGTCTCCTCGCCAAGGGCAAAGAACATATTGATAAAGGGGGCATAGGTGACGGATTGTGCCAGCGCCACCAGAGCCATCACCCAGGCGGGGAAGGGAAGCGCTTCACCCCCCAACTGGGCGGAGATGATGGACATGGAGGGATCAAACCGATTGGGAAACAGCAGGAAAAACACTGCCGCGCCGAGTATGGCAAGGGCTGCCGGGAGGAACCAGGCCGCCAGCCACCAGCGGACGCGCCCCCTGATGCGGGGCTTCCAGCGGACGCCGGAACGGGCTTTTTTCAGTCCGCCCTCCGCGGCCAGAACGCCGAACATGGGAGCGAACATGCACAGAGACAGAAGGAGGGTATACAGCATGGGAATGGCGCCGGCGGCTATGGCGAGCCCCTGGCACAGCCAGCCGAACCCGAAAGTCACAAGAATATAGATCCAGAATTTTTTCATGTTATTTTCCTTTCAGCCGGCGGCGGAAGAATACCGCGGCCAACGCGAACATGGCAGCTGCCCAGAGAAGCAGCACAGATATGTCGGTGGTTAGGTTTACATAATTTTTATTCAGGGCGGCTCGCCCGGCATCCACGGCGTACCAGAAGGGGAGACATTTTCCCAGTGTTTCCATCCAGCTTCCGATGAGCCCCAGATCGAACCACATCCCGGAAAACCAGGTGGATACGGTGACGAACATGGAAAACAGGGCGCCGATCTGCTTCTGCTTCATGGTGGCTCCCAGAAGAAGGCCGAAGCCGATGTAAAACACCGCGGCGGGGAGCATGGCAAAAAGAGCGGAAAGCAGATGCCATCCCGGCTCCAGACCCATGACCACCGCGGCGGCGAGAAACAGGGCGCTCTGGAAGATGCTCAGCGGCAGCAGGGGCATGGCATAGCCGAGGATGAAGTCCCGGGCCTTCATGGGGGAGGCGGCGAGACGGGCGAAAAAGCTGGATTCCCGGTCCGCGGCCATGAGCGTGCCGCCGAACATGGAGACGAAGGAATAGGCGAAAATAACGATGCCGGGGACGAAGTTTTCCACCCGGTATACATCGGCCGGGATATGGAACAGAGAGAACATCACCAGCAGAACAAGGGGAAAGGCCAGACAGAAAAACAGATTCAGCGGATCCCGGAGCAGCTCTTTTGTGCAGCGGCCCGCAAAGGCGGTCGTTCGCTTCATAGCACGGGCCTCCCTTCCTGGGCGATGCGGACGAAGGC
>CAZQFN010000210.1:0-1923 GCA_964592685.1 uncultured Oscillospiraceae bacterium
ATCCCCAGCCGCAAGGGCTATCCCAGTTATATGTATTCCGACCTTGCCAGTCTTTACGAGCGGGCGGGCATGATCCACGGTCTTCCCGGTTCCGTGACCCAGGTGCCCATCCTTACCATGCCCGCGGACGATATCTCCCATCCCATCCCGGATCTGACCGGCTACATCACCGAGGGCCAGATCGTCCTCAGTCGGGAGCTTCATCAGAAGGGGGTCTATCCGCCGGTGGGTGTGCTGCCCAGTCTGTCCCGTCTGATGAAAGACGGCACCGGCGAAGGCTTCACCCGGGAGGACCACCCGGATCTCTCCAACCAGCTCTTCGCCTCCTATTCCGCGGTGATGGACGCCCGGAGTCTGGCCTCCGTCATCGGTGAGGATGAGCTGAGCCGGACCGATAAGATGTATCTCCGTTTCGGCGAGGCTTTTGAGCGGGAATTCGTGGGCCAGGGGATGCGGGAGGACCGCACACTGGACCAGACGCTGGACCGGGGCTGGGAGCTTCTTTCCATGCTCCCCCGGGAGGAACTGAGCCGTGTGTCCGACCAGATGCTGGATGCCCACTATAAACCTTTGACCTGATCCTGAAATCGAGGAACGCCTATGGCAACGACCGCGCCCACCAAGGGAAATCTCATGGCTGCCAAGCGGTCCCGCGCCCTTGCGGAGACCGGATGGGAGCTTATGGACCAAAAACGAAATATTCTGATCCGGGAGCTGATGAGCCGCATTGACCGGGCTGAGAAGCTTCAGGAACTCATCGGCGATGTGTTCCGGGATGCCTATGACGCCCTTGTGATCGCCCAGATCGCCGGCGGCGATCTCACCGCCGCGGTGGAGACGCTGCCGGAGGATGAGTCTGTCCGGCTTCTGTGGCGGAGCGTTATGGGGGTGGAGATCCCTTCCGTGGCCTCCGAGCCAATGGACCGGGAGACCATTCCTTATGGTCTGGGGGTCTCCAGCTCCGCGCTGGACGAGGCATACCGCAAATTCGCGGAGGTGAAGAGTCTGCTGGCGGAGCTTGCGGAGACGGAGAACGCCGTCTACCGGCTGGCCTTTGCCATTGAAAAAAGCCGCAAGCGGGCCAATGCCCTGGAGAACATCGTTATTCCCGGGCTGGAGGCGGACATCGCCCGCATCACCGACGCGCTCGCGGAAAAGGAGCGGGAGGAATTCGTTCGCCGCAAAGTCATCAAAGCAAGGAAAACATGATATGAAAGAAAAGCAAATGACCCGGCGCATCCTGCAGTATATCGCCGGGCTTGTGTGTATGGCCATCGGCCTGGTGCTGGTGAAGCGCACCTGTTGGGGCGTGTCGCCCATCACCGCCGTGCCGGACGCCGTATACGGCATCACGCCGCTGAGTCTCGGAAACGCCACCATTCTGCTCCACATCCTGTGCGTGGCGCTCCAGATCGCCGTCCAGCGGAAGGTGACGATGAAAAGCCTGCTCACGCTGTGCGTGGGTGTGCCCTTCGGGTATCTGGTGGATCTGTTCATGCTCCTGTATGCCCCCGCGCTTCCTCCGGTGTGGGCCAAGTGCCTGATGCTGGCGGCGGGTGTGGCCATTCAGGGCTTCGGCGTGGCTCTCATCAGCGGCTGCGACATGATGCTCCCCGCGCCCGACGAGCTCAACAACGTCATCGCCAACACCTTCGGGTGGAAGCTCTCCAATGTGAAGATGTGTGCCGACGCGACCTATGTGGTCGTTGCCATTGTCATCAATCTCATCTCGGTGGGAGGTCTTGCCAGCGTGGGCATTGCCACGGTGGTGGCCGTTCTTCTTACGGGCCGGTGCGTGGGGCTTTCCTACAAGCTCGTTCCCGGGATCCGCATGTCCCCTTTTTTCGGAAAAGGGAAGGAGAACGCCTGAGCATTCGACGGTGCAGCACGGAATAAACAAAAAAACACCGCTCCATACGGAAC
>CAZQFN010000211.1:0-1912 GCA_964592685.1 uncultured Oscillospiraceae bacterium
CTCTGACCGAGGGTGAGTGGGGCACCGAGATCGCTGCCAACGTGGCTGCTTCCACCGGTATGGGCAACGTGGGCGGTTCCACCGAGCCCGAAGGCATCACCACCAACAACACCGCTTCTGCCGAGGCTTCTGCTGAGCCCGCTGCCGAAGAGGCTGCTGATCCCGTGGCTGCCTACGCCGAGTACATCCATGAGTGGCTCCTGGCTGAGGACGCTGTGAACGACACCATGACCTCCGACATCGTGGAGAACGAGTTCATGCCTCTGGTGGAGGCCGGTGATTACACCACCTTCCCCGCCGAGATGCTCTGGAACGGCATGCTGAACAACGGCTCTCCCATGACCTTCGAGGAGTGGAGCGCTCAGTAATCCACAGCCCCGGTCCCTGACCGGAACTGAACAACAAAAAAGGGTCTGTCCCGGACTTCCGGGACAGACCTTTTTGTTGTGCTGAGGTTTGCTGCGTTTGCGGATGTTCGGATCCCTTGCCGGGGGAGCGGCGCGGTCAGGGGCCGGGCTCGTCCGGCGGAGCGGAGACGGGGGCCGCCTCGGCGGGGGGCTCCGGGTTTTTCTTTTTCCGGGGACGGTCCAGCAGGGATTGGCCCTCGATGGTCTCCCGGAGGATGCGGTAGATCGCCGCCACCAGGGGCACGCCCAGGAACATGCCGGGGATGCCGAAGAGACTGCCGCCGATGGTGACCGCGGCCAACACCCACAGACCGGGCAGGCCGATGGAGGAACCCACCACCTTGGGATAGATGATGTTGCCTTCCAGCTGCTGGAGGATGAGGATGAAGAGCAGGAAGATCAGGGCCTTGAGGGGGGCTATGGGGAGGATCAGCAGCGCGCCCACGATGGCGCCGATCCAGGCGCCGGCGATGGGGATGAGGGCGGTGACGGTGACGAGCGCGCCGATGGTGGAGGCATAGGGGAGCTTGAAGACGAGCATGCCGACGGTGCACAGGGAGCCGAGAATGACGGCCTCGGTACACTGGCCGATGATGTAGCCCCGGAAGGTGGTGTGGAGCACATCCAGCAGATAGAAGAAGCGGTCATGCCACTTGGTGGGCAGGAAGTGGAGGAACAGGGCATGGAACTGTCGGCCCAGGCGCTCCTTGGTGGCCAGAATGTAGATGGTGAAGATGATGGCCAGAAACGCGCTGATGACGCCGGAGAACACGGAGGTGACGGTCTTCAGGGTGATGTTCAGAACCTGGTCGAAACTCTGGGAGACGGTGGCGGTGATCCGGTTGATCATGGCGGTCCAGTCGCCCTGGGTGAGAAGATCCTGGACAGCCTCCGGCAGGAAGGATACATCGTCAATGTGGGAGGAGATGAACTCCAGGGCCACGGGAATTTCCGAAACGATGAGGCCGAGACAGCTCACCAGCTCCGGCACCACGATGCCGACGACCAGAGACAGGATGGCCAGCAGGGTGACGATGGCCAGGATCAGACAGATGACCCGGCGGGACCTTATAATAAAGGTATTGTGGCTTTTGGGGAAATAGATATGCTCATAGCCGCCCATGAGCAGGTTCAGCACATAGGCCATGAGACAGGCGATCAGCAGGGGCGAGGCCGCGCTGGAGAAGGTGGTGAGCATATCGCCGACCGCGGGCCAGTAGTGGATGGCGAGATAGAGAAGGAAGATGGACAGGCCGACCTTCCAGCAGGTTTTCCATTCAAGTTTCATGGGCAGTTGCATCCTTTCCGCGGTTTTATTCGTTCTTATTTTACAATATTGAAGCGGGAACTGCAAGCGCGCGGCGCGAAAGAGGGAGAAAGAGGGCAAAACGCTTGTGCATCGCGGCGGGATGTACTATAATGAATATTACAAAACTCCCAATTTCGCAGCGGGAGAACAACACCGAAAAGGAGAACATGAGTATGACCAAGAAGATTATGGCACT
>CAZQFN010000212.1:0-1907 GCA_964592685.1 uncultured Oscillospiraceae bacterium
AATATCCCGTTTGACGCAAACACCGTCCGCAACGTATTCCAGGGTTCTCATATTATCGTCTTTCCGGTCATATACTTCCAGAAACGTCTCGGGGTTTCCCTCCCCGTTCGTCTTCTGTCCCTTCAAAAGAACATACTCCGTTTCCGGGCCAAACACCAATTCCTCCGGAAAGCCACCGGGTGCATACTCCGCCTTGTCAATGACCTCATCGTCGCGGCTCATTTGAAGAAGTACATATTCCTCAGGCAGATAAACGCCTACGACCTGTATCTCAACAGACAAACCAAACTCTTCTTTCTTTCCGTTTATGGCCACAGAACTGATCTCCTCCAGCTTCTGGCTCATCATCGTCCCCTCTGCCAGAACACCGCTCGTGGATATCCCGGAGCCGGAGGTGAGATAGACCTGCCCCTCCGCCGTCTGGTAGACCGGATTGCAATAGAATGTCGGAGACATGCCATTGGCTTCAAAATAGATATCGGCATCAAGCTCAATTCTTTCTCCTTCATCGGTGACCGTGTAATGGGCTTTCGGTTCGGAAATACCGCCGCTTACCACCGTGTGGTAATATCCCTCCACGTTTTCTCCGTCTTGAGAATATAAACTATAAAACGCGCTTCCCTCCAGCCCCTCAAATTCATAGCTGTCCGGCCGGCCTTCCTCCTCCACGAAGTTGGCATAGATCCGGCCCTGATAGGCGTCAGCATCTCCCTCGATGGCGATATCCCCGCCCACGATGCGCAGATTATCGTTGAGATAGCTTTCCATATCAAACAGGTCGATATACTCCGTGGTCACATAAACACCCACCAGGCGGTCTCCGGTGGCTTCAGTATCCGACTTTGCAAGCTGACAGCCGGAGAACAGCCCGAGACATGCTGCGCCCAGCAAAAAGGTAATCATTTTTCTCTTCATTGTTTCACCTCCAGGTGAGATATGTATACGCTTTTACGCATATCCCATCCGGCCGCGACCGGAAGGTCGCCATGGATTCATTCCCCCGGTCAATGACCTGCCGCTCCGCAAAAAGTTCACCGTCTCCGTTTCGGATCAATGTCTCCAGAAGCAGATAGGCTGTATCCGCTGGAACAGTCAGCTCCAAAGGCACGCCATCCGGCATGTATTCATGGGATGAAAGCATGCGATGGTTCTCATCCATATAGACAAGGACATATTTTTCCGCAGGCAGGACACTCTCCACGCGGGTTGTCACTTTTGTATATGTGATTTCCGACGCCCCATTCACGGTCACGGCCGTGTTCTCTTCCATAATATTGGTATAACCGTCATTCCCGCGCCAGCCAATGCTGGGAGTAACATAAACGCGGCCGTCCCCGGTCTGATAGACCGGATTGAACAGAAAAGTCCTGTCCCCGTCCTCAGCAAGGAAATAGATCACGCTCTCCATCTCCATACCTTTTTCGCCGTCAGCGATCCTATGAGTCGTTCCCGCGTCAATCAGACAATCATCCCTATACGGAACCAAATAAACATCGCCATCTTCTTCGGTCTGGACGGTGTTGAAATATCCGATGCCATCCAGTCCTGTAAACACAAAAGATATCAGAGCGTCCTCCGTGGCCACTTTCGCCGCATAAATGCGGTTCAGATTCACCGCATCACTCTCGACCTCAAGGGAAAATCCTTCACTCCTCTGCGCCTCCGCCAGGACATCGTCCAGCGGTCTTGTGGTGACAAACACGCCAATCAGACAGTCGTTACTCTCCGCAATTTCATCCGTGGCTAACCGACAGCCGGAGAGAAGGCTCAGCATCAGGAGCAGCGCAAACAGGCACGGGCATTTCCTCTTTTTGTTCTTCATCCTCTTCCTCCAGTTCCCCGTCAAAGCGGAGGATATCCCCCACATCGCAGTTGAGATAATAGCAGATTCGGTTTATGGTGCCGAA
>CAZQFN010000213.1:0-1898 GCA_964592685.1 uncultured Oscillospiraceae bacterium
AATGGAAATTATAATGAGGTTGGTGTAATGAAAAAACGGATATTCGCGGCCCTGGCCGTGATCATGATGTGGGGGCTTGCAGTCCCTGCGGCGGCCATGGAGCTGCCCGACCTGGATATTCTCCAAACGGTGGTGGAAGTCGTGGAAGAAGCGGAAACGGCGGCGGAAGCCGAGGCGGAAACGGCGGTGGAAGCCGAGGCGGAAACGGCGGAGGCAGAAACCAAGGAGGAGGCCCCGGCGCTTCTCGCCGAGGGCGCGGCCGCCTCCGGCACCTGTGGGGAGAGCGCCACATGGACTCTCTCCGAGGACGGTGTGCTGACCGTCGGCGGCACGGGCAAAGTGACATCGGGCGGCTGGACCTTTGACAAAGCCACCGTCACCGCCATTGTGGTGGAGGAGGGCATTACGGAGCTGGGCGACCGCAGTTTAGCCGATTTCAGCAATGTGGTTTCTGTAACCCTGCCGGATACGCTTCTCGTCATCGGGGAGGGAGCTTTTCAAGGTTCCATGAAGCTCCGGAGCGTGACCGTTCCCGAGGGCGTGACCTCCCTGGGGTTCTGTGCTTTCCAGTATTGCCTGGAGCTGGGCCATCTGTCCCTGCCCGCCAGCCTTACATCCATCGGCGGGAGTGTGGTCAGTCAGTGCTTTGAGCTGGATCACGTTTCCTATGCCGGCACGGAGGAGCAGTGGAACGCCATCGAGGGCCATGGAAATGTGTTCGTGGCGGACACTTATCCCATCCGGTTCTGCTTTGAAAACGATGGCTCCGCGGTGGAGCATCTGGACAAATGCGTCACCGATATCTTCTACTGCGGCGACTGCGACGGCTTTGTGGGCGGCGTGGCAAAGAAGACCCCCACCCATAACTACCGGGGCGGCGTCTGCCGCATCTGCGGTGTGAGTGAGGAGTGGAGCTACTCCGCCGGCGATATGGGCGCTGTCACCGTCACGAAATACAGCGGCACCGCCACGGAGGTGGAGGTTCCTTCCACCTTTGACGGCATGCCCACCCGCGCGCTGGGGTGGAATGTGTTTCAGAACTATCAGAAGGTTACCAGGATCGTTCTCCCCGAGGGGATCGAGAGCATCGGCTCCAACTGCTTCTCCTCCTGCTACGCGCTGGCCGACGTGAACATCCCCTCCACGGTGAAGACCATTGAAAGCAGCGCGTTCAGCGACTGCTATAGCCTTCCCGCTTCGCTGGCCCTGCCCGATGGACTGGAAACGGTGGGAAGCTATGCCTTCCGCCGCAGCAACCTCCGGGAGATCACGCTGCCCGATGCGGTGACGAAAATCGGCAACATGGCCTTTGATGCCTGCAAGGATTTGCGCTGCGCCAATCTGGGCGCCGGGATCACCACGATCCCCCAGGAGCTTTTCTATAACTGCACGGGCCTTGCGGCGGTGTCCTTCAGCGGGGCGGTGACGAGCATCGGCACAAACGCTTTCGGCACCTGTGCCGCTCTGGAACACATCCTCTTCCTGGGCACGGAGGAGCAGTGGCTGGATATGTCCGTAACCGGGGACAACGGTGACCTCTTTGATATTGACGCTCAGCCCTGCTACGGAGAGTCGGGGGACTGCCTCCGCCTTGTGAGCGACGGCCTGTATGAATATGTGTACTGCACCGCCTGCGGCGGCCGCTTCGGTGAGCGGGAGCTGGATCTGTCCTATCTGGACATAAACAACGACGGCCGGCGGAACGCCAAAGACATCGTCGAACTGATGAAATCCATCGTAGGCGCGGAGACCGACGCGCTGGAGAGCCGCGTGGACGTGAATGCCGACGGGGAGCGGGATGTTCTGGACATCATCCGCCTCCTCCGGGTTCTGGCCGTGCTGCAATCCCAATAACCCCATCCCCGCCCCAGGCGCTGCGCGCTTTGGGGCGGGTTTTT
>CAZQFN010000214.1:0-1891 GCA_964592685.1 uncultured Oscillospiraceae bacterium
ATGGCCATGAACGCCTCTGCCGAGGCCAGTGCCACCGCTTACCAGCTCACGGCTGACGGTTTCGTTGAGAACGAGGCCAACGGCATCGAGCTCAAGGCCGGTGTCATCAACGCGGAAGGCGCCGACGGCGTGGAGATGAACGTCACCGAGTTCACCACCGCTCTGTTCAGCGTCACCGACGGTGAGTACACCATCTCCAACTCCACCATCACCAAGGAAGTTACCGGTCCTGTGGATGCCAACGCCACCGGCGGCGCCATCGCTGCTGTTTCCAACGGCACCCTCATCATCGACAACTGCACCTTCATCAACAACGGCAAGGGCGGCCGCAACGGCAACTACACCGTTGAGTGCAAGAACACCGGTGTTCTGGTGGTCATCAACTCCGATATCATCCAGACCGGCCTGACCGGCGACCCCGAGGGCTACACCATCGACATCGCCGATCCTCCCTCCAACGCCGCTCTTTCCATCTCCGGCTATGCCCGCGCCAACATGTCCTACGGCCAGAGCCAGACCTACTACTACGGCTCCTATGTGGAGACTGAGGGCTGGGCTGCCATGTCCACCGACTCCGCTCAGTCCGGCTTCGCCTTCTACAGCTATGACTCCGTGGGCATCGGCGTCAAGGGCGGCTATGCTACTTATGCCGACACCTCCTGCGTGGACTGGTTCTATGCCTCCGACCTGATCGCCGCCGAGATCGGCGCCATCATCTCCAACAACGGCGAGATCCACATGAACAACGGCTCCGCCGCCACCGAGGAAGCTCTGGCTTACCTGCCCGCCGACTATGAGGTCACCGAGCGCTACGGCGATGGCCGCAGCTCCCTGCAGGGCGGCCGCAACGCCGTTCAGATCCACTCCCCGGACATGATGGGTTCCGGCGCCGGCTCTGACTATCACGGCCTGCTGGATCTGGTGGACACCGACATCGCCGTCACCGAGGAGCTGGATGCCATGGCCACCCTCATCGACTGGCACGAATACAACGTCGCCCTGGGCGAGTATGTTGACTTCGTCAGCGGCGCCGACTTCCTGGTGAAGTCCACCGGCGCTTACATTACCCTGGACAACTGCACCGCCGAGAGCTACACCAACACCCTGCTGCTCACCGCTCTCAACTCCGACTCCATGAGCCGCTACGCTCTGGCCACCAACGACATGACCGGCAAGGGCACCGAGCTCACCATCAAGAACTCCGACATCGCCGGCGATGTGGAGCACTATGACTATCAGCGCAACTGCGTCGTCACTCTGGAGAACGCCACCTGGTCCGGCGCCTACAACGCCTATGACAAGGCCCAGTGGGATGCTCTGTGGAGCGACGAGTGCAAGGCCGACGAGTCCTGCTACTGGATCCTCGACACCGAGAAGTACTTCGACGGCACCGGCACCGCCGCTTCCATGATCGTGGGCGCCGGCTCTGTCTGGAACGTCACCGGTGAGTCCAAGATCGACGCCCTGACCGTTGAGGCCGGCGGCATCGTGAACGGCACCGTCACCGTGGACGGCGCTGTGGTGGACGTCACCGCCGGCGGCACCTGGGCCGGTGAAATCGTCATCACCCCCGCTGCCGGTTCCGCTGAGGCTGCTGCTCCTGCCGGCGGCACCGACGAGGCCGCCTATCAGGCTTATCTCATCGCCTTCGTTGGCTCCTGCGAGGACATCCAGACCTCCGGCGCCGCTTCCGAGTTCATCGCCCTCATCGAGGCCGGCGACTATGTCTCCTTCCCCGTTGAGATGCTCTTCAACGAGCAGTGGTTCGGCGAGGCTGCCATGACCTACGACCAGTTCGTCGCTGCCGGCGGCGTTTACGAGATCGTGGATCACGCCTCCAACGGCCAGATGCTGGACGGCGAGACCGCCTGAGTTATTGCCCATACAGCCA
>CAZQFN010000215.1:0-1858 GCA_964592685.1 uncultured Oscillospiraceae bacterium
TCAGGCGGAGGAGACGGAAAAGTTCCTCTCCGGTCTGCTGGAGCGCATGGGCGTGGAAGCCCGGATCGAGATCGAGCCCCGTCAGGGCGGCGGTCTGAACGTGAACCTTTCCGGCGCCGGCATCGGTGCCGTCATCGGCCGCCGGGGCGAGACCCTGGATGCCATCCAGCATCTGGTGAACTACACCGTGAACCGCGGCAGCGACAAGCGCTCCCACATCAACGTGGACGCCGAGAACTACCGCGCCAAGCGGGAGGAATCCCTGGTGCATCTGGCTGAGAAGATGGCCGCCAAGGCGGTCAAGTATCAGCGCAGCATGGCGCTGGAGCCCATGAACTCCTATGAGCGCCATATCATCCACGCCGCTCTCCAGGACAACGAGAGCGTGACCACCAGCTCCATCGGCTCCGAGCCGAACCGCCGCGTGGTGGTGTCCTATGTGCGCCCCGAAAAGAAGAAGGCGGACCCGGACTATAAAGAGTGGTGCTGAAATGAACAGGGGCCGGCCATTGGTCGGCCCTTTGTGTCATAGACCTGTCGGCGGAAAAACACTCGCCCGCCTCGCTAAAGTCTCCGACCAACCGCTCGGCGTGAGGGTATTTTTCTGCCTTGCCACGCCGCTCTGCAACATGAATCTCAAAAAGGAGGAACCGAGCCATGGTATTTTCCAGCGCGGTCTTTCTGTTCGCTTTTTTCCCGGTCCTGTTTGTGGTATACCGCCTCGTGCCGGGGATCAAGGCCAAAAACATCGTCCTGGCGGTTTTCAGCCTGCTGTTTTACTGCTTCGGCAAGCTGGCCTATGTGCCGCTGCTTCTGGGCTCCGTTCTGGTGAACTGGGGCGCGGGACGCATTCTGGGCGCCATGGACGCAAAGACGAAGAAACCCCAGCGCCGGCTCGTCATGAGTCTGGCGGTGGCTCTCAATATCGCCGTTCTCGCGGTGTTCAAGTATCTGGACTTCTTCCTGGGGAATGTGAACGCCCTCTTCGGGCTGGAGATCACGCTCCCCGGCATCGCCCTGCCTCTGGGCATCTCCTTCTTCACCTTCACGGGCATGAGCTATGTGATCGAGGTGTTCCGCAAGCCCGCCAATATGTCCCGGGGCTTTCTGAAGGTGCTGCTCTATATCTCCCTGTTCCCCAACATCCTCTCCGGCCCCATCCTCAGCTATAAGACCGCGGCTCCCCAGATCGACGACCGCACCTGCACCCCGGAGAAGACCGCCCAGGGTCTGCGCCGGTTCATTCTGGGCATGGCCAAGAAGGTCCTGGTGGCGGACGTTGTGGGCGCGGTGGTGGACGCCATCTATGCCAGCGCCGCGGTGGATGCCCGTCTGGCCTGGCTGGGCGCCATCGGCTATGCCGTGCAGATCTATTTCGACTTCTCCGGCTATTCCGACATGGCCCTGGGCATCGCCAAGGTCTTCGGCTTCGATTTCCCCGAAAACTTCAACCAGCCCTACATCGCCCTGGGCATCACCGATTTCTGGAAGCGCTGGCACATCAGCCTCACCACCTGGTTCCGCAACT
Source organism: uncultured Oscillospiraceae bacterium (assembly GCA_964592685.1). GTDB lineage: Bacteria > Bacillota > Clostridia > Oscillospirales > Oscillospiraceae > CAJOIG01. The sequence continues at coordinate 1,529 of CAZQFN010000215.1, forward strand.
ATCTCTATATGCCCATGGTGATGTCGAAGCCCCTCCAGAAGCTCTATAAGAAATGGGCGGCGAAATACGGCCGCATGAAGGCCAACAAGCTCTCCATCCTCATCCCCACGGCGGTGGTCTGGCTGCTCACCGGCCTGTGGCACGGAGCCGCCTGGACCTATGTCCTCTGGGGCGTGTGGCACGGGACCTTCGCCCTGCTGGAGGGCGTGGGCGTCATCCGGCTGGAGGGACTGAAAAAATCCGTCCCCGGCCGCATCCTCATCCATGTGTATACCATCCTGGTCATCCTGCTGGGCACGGTGCTGTTCCGCTCCGGCAGCATGGCCCAGG
>CAZQFN010000216.1:0-1836 GCA_964592685.1 uncultured Oscillospiraceae bacterium
GCCTCGGTGAACTGGCCGTTGCGGTCCATGCCGGCGCAGGAGATGATGGTCTTGTCCACATGGAAGGCGCGGACGGTGTCCTCCGCCTTGCGGCCATAGAAGGCGAAGACGCTCTGGTTGAGGTTGCCGCCGGTGGAGATGACGTTCCAGTCCTCATGGAGACCGGAGAGCTCCAGAATGATCTCGATGGAGTTGGTGACGATGGTGAGGCCCTTTTTGCCGTGGAGGGCGCGGATGATGAAATAGCAGGTGGAGCTGTCGTCCAGCATGAGGAAGTCCCCGTCGTCCACCATCTGGGCCACCAGGGCGGCCACGGTTTTTTTCTCCTCCACGTTCAGCTTTTTGCGAACCTTGAAGGGCGGGGCGTTGCGGTTGTCCGCAAGGGTGGCGCCGCCGTAGCACTTCACCGCCATGCCAAGCTGCTCCAGATGGGCCAGGTCCCGGCGGATGGTCTCCTCCGAAACGTCAAACTGGACGGCGAGGGGGCTGACCAGGACGCGGTCGTCCCGGCGGAGGATCTCCAGAATCTGATTTCTGCGTTCTGCTGCCAACATAGAATCGGTCACCTTTCCACATAATACTAAGGAAACAAACCTGTATAACAGGCCCAAACAGGCGAAACGATATTGACAAACGGTTGGCAATATCGTTTAATATAAGTAAGAATTACTGATACAATAATACCACACTATTCCACGGAAATAAATGCTTTTTTTTGACAAAACATATATTTTTGTTGAATTATGCCATGTCGTGTGGGAAAACGGCGAAAAAGGAGGACAAATTGATGAAATATGTATACCGCTTTTCTGAGGGAAACGCCAATATGCGGGAGCTGCTGGGCGGCAAGGGTGCCAATCTCGCGGAGATGACGGGCCTTGGCATGCCCGTGCCCCAGGGCTTCACGGTGACCACCGAGGCCTGCACCCGCTATTATGACGACGGGCGGACTCTGGCCCCCGATATCCGGGAGGAGATCATGGCCAATGTGGCTCTGCTGGAGCAGGAGACCGGGCTTGGCTTCGGCGATCCGGAAAATCCCCTGCTGGTGAGCGTGCGCTCCGGCGCGAGAGCTTCCATGCCCGGCATGATGGACACCATTCTGAATCTGGGCATCAATGACCGGGTGGCCGAGACACTGGCGGAGCGCAGCGGCAATCCCCGCTGGGCCTATGACAACTACCGCCGGTTCATCCAGATGTATTCAAACGTGGTCATGGAGCTGGATCACGATAAATTCGAGGAGATCCTCCGGGCCCAGCGGGAGACCGCGGGAGTGAAGCTGGATTCCGAGCTCTCCGCCGGGGATCTGAAGGATCTGGTGGCGAAATACAAGGCCTATTACGAGAGCGCCATGGGAGGTGCCTTCCCCCAGGAGCCCCGGGAGCAGCTGATGGAGGCGGTGAAGGCCGTGTTCCGCAGCTGGGATAACCCCCGGGCCAACGCCTACCGCCGGATGAACGACATCCCCTATGACTGGGGCACCGCCGTGAATGTCCAGCGCATGGCCTTCGGCAACATGGGCGACGATTCCGGCACCGGCGTGGCCTTCACCCGGGACCCCGCCACCGGCGAGAAGAAGCTCTATGGCGAGTTCCTCATGAACGCCCAGGGCGAGGACGTGGTGGCCGGCATCCGCACGCCCCAGACCATCGACCAGCTGGCGGAGGTCATGCCCCAGGTCTATGCCCAGTTTGTGGACATTGCCCACCGGCTGGAGCAGCATTACAAGGACATGCAGGACATGGAGTTCACCATCGAGAAGGGAAAGCTCTTCATGCTCCAGACCCGCAACGGCAAGCGCACCGCCCAGGCGGCCATGAAGGTGGCGGCGGA
>CAZQFN010000217.1:0-1821 GCA_964592685.1 uncultured Oscillospiraceae bacterium
AGGTGGCCGCGCCGCCGAAGGGCTCGATCTCCGTGGGATGGTTGTGGGTCTCGTTTTTGAACAGGAGAAGCCAGTCCTGGTCTTCCCCGTCCACCGTCACCGTCATTTTCACGGTGCAGGCGTTGATCTCTTCGGATTCATCCAGCTTGGAGAGCTCGCCGCTGGCCTTCAGGCTCTTGGCGGCCAGGGTGCCGATGTCCATGAGGGTGACGGGCTTGGTGCGCCCCAGGTCACGGCGGGTCTGAAGATAGTCCTCATAGGCCTTCTTCAGAAGTTCGTCCTCAAACTTCACATCCTCGATCACGGTGTTGAAGGTGGTGTGGCGGCAGTGATCGGACCAGTAGGTATCGATCATCTTGATCTCCGTCACGGTGGGGTCGCGGTCCTCGGTGCGGAAATAGTCCCGGCAGCAACGGATATCTCCCAGGTCCATGGCAAGACCGTTCTCCGCGATAAAGGCCTGCATACCGGCCTCGTCCATATCCCGGAAGCCATGGAGAGTGGCCACGGATTCGGGGACCTCATAGGTCATGGCCAGCGTCTCGAAGGGCGCGAGCTCCGCAAGACGGCTCTCCACCGGGTTGATGACATAGCTTTGGATGGCAGAAATGTCCTTTTCGGACAGCGCGCCATAGAGCTGATAGACCCGGGCCGTGCGGACGGCGGGGCGCTCCCCCTGGGAGAGGATCTGGATGCACTGGGCCGCGGAATCCGCCCGCTGGTCATACTGACCGGGGAGATACTCCACCGCGAACACCGCAGCCGCCCCCTCAGAGGGAAGCTCGGCATAGACATCGTCCAGCTGGGGCTCGGAGAGGACCGTTTTCACGGCGTAATCAAAAAGCTCCTTGCCGATGTCCTCCAGATCATAGCGGTTGAAAAGCCGCACCTTTTCCAGCGTTTTGATGCCCAGAAACTCCCGGACGTTTTCCAGCAGGGACACAGCCTCATGGGCCAGACCCTTTTTCTTTTCTACATATACACGATAAACCATTTACTCTACTCCCCTCAGGCATGGGGCGCGGCCAGAGCCCGCGCGCCGATGTCCCGGCGATAATAAGCATTCTCAAAATGGACCTTTTCCGCCTCGGCATAGGATTTTTTCACAGCCTCGGCCAGAGTGTCCGCCGTGGTGACCACGCCCAGAACGCGGCCGCCGTTTGTGAGGAGCTTGCCCCCGTCCGGCTTCGCGCCGGCGATGTAGATCTCCGCCGCGCAGTCGGCATCCACGGTGATCTCATAGCCTTTTTCATAGGCCTCGGGATAGCCCTCGCTGGCCATGACCACGCAGCAGGCGCTTCCATCGGAGAACGTCACATCCGTCTCCGCCAGATTTCCGTCCCGGCAGGCCTTCATAACGGTGAGCAGATCGCTCTCCAGCAGAGGCAGGACCACCTGGGTCTCGGGATCGCCAAAGCGGCAGTTGTATTCAATGACCTTGGGGCCGTCGGGCGTAATCATCAGGCCGAAATACAGGCAGCCCTTGAAGGGGCGGCCCTCGGCCACCATGGCCTCAACGGTGGGCTTGAAGATCTCCTCCATGCACCGGGCGGCGACAGCCTCGGTGTAGTAGGGGTTGGGGGCAATGGTGCCCATGCCGCCGGTGTTCAGTCCCTCATCGTTGTCCTTCGCCCGCTTGTGATCCATGGAGGACACCATGGGGATCACAGTCTTGCCGTCCGTAAAGGACAGGACGGAGACCTCCGGGCCGGTGAGGAATTCCTCGATGACGATCTGATTACCGCTGTCGCCGAATTTTTTGTCCATCATAATGGAGCGGATGCCCTCCACGGCTTCCTCACGGGTCTGGGCGATGATGAC
>CAZQFN010000218.1:0-1811 GCA_964592685.1 uncultured Oscillospiraceae bacterium
ACATCTTTGACTTACACAATAACAACCATTATTTTGACTTTGTTTTGATACACAACGTCTTTCATTATTAGATTTAACATCACCGTCATAGGTATCACATCTTTGGCTTACACATTCACAAACATATGTACCATCATTATAATTATTGTTATCATTATTTTGTCCTTCATAGTCATCACATCTTTGGCTTACACATTCACAAGCATATACACCACCTCTACGGCAACTATCATTTGAACAACCGTTTTGTTTATCCATATAAGAATCATAAGTGCCTTCCAAATCCTTTCTACTATGTCTTAATCTGAATTCTTGAAACCATTTGTCACACATTTTTAAGTCACTACATTTAGTAACTCTTAAACAAGATGGGTATATTGGGCAATTTTCACATCTTTCATCAGTAATATATTCTCTCCAAGAATGTAAGATAGTTTCGTCATATACATCATCATCAATATTACCTAAAATATCACAGTCAATATAATGTTCACAAAGACCTAATGTACCATCTGGATGTATATTCAATGAATTATTACCATCAACCATACAATGATGATAACGTATTTGATTCCCCATTGAATCAGATGGTATAATAAAACCACATTCATCCATTACATCTTCAACTTCAAATATTTTTTTAAACAATGCTTCTCTTTCTTCTTCAGTTCTAAGTTTTTCTTCATCTTCAAAAATAGGATAAACATAAACACTTAACCTATTATTTTCTGGAAATCTTGTATGTAAGAATCTAACCAACTCCTTTAAGTTTTCTGCATTGTACATATCACAATTCATTCTCACACTGACATTAATGTCATTTGATGTCAATTTATCAATGTTGTCAATTACTTTCATAAATGGAGATACATCGTCTTGATTTGTATATATGTAATTTTTTGCCTTATTATATACTTCTTCAGTACCGTCCAAAGTAACTTGGGCAAATGAAAGATTCCATTCATATTTTGCTTCTTTTATCAATTTATCACTGAAAAGATATGCATTTGAAATTATTGATGAATGAAATTGTCTTCCATTGTCTTTTAAAATTGATATTATGTGTCTTATTGCTTTAACATTATATAAAGGTTCGCCACCAAACCAACGCAATTGTATCATACGTTTTGGGTCTTTTGCTTTTTTCAAAATATAATTTGCAACCTTTTCTGCCATTTCAATTGTCATAGGCATTTTTTTCATTGGTTTTTCATAGCAATAAAAACATCTTGCATTGCAAGTTGTTGTTGGGTATAAAACATAATCATAAACTTCTGATAAATAAGCATCATCAATTACTCTTCTGAATTTTGTTCTCATCCAATCAGTTTGTTCTGTTTCATTGAAATCTTCCAACACTAAAAAATAGTTTTTAATTAAGAAATCAACATATTCAAAATATTCAGTTCCAAATGTTGTACTTAAATCATTTAAATCAATTCTGTTTAATTCTTCTTCAGAAATTGAAACTGAGGAACGTGTCATTGCATTATGTATCAATGTCACACCTTTATAGTCATGAAATAAACAAAATTTATTGAATCTATATTTTTTATTTTTATAATAAGGATTTTCACCTAATAAAACTAAAAGTTCTCTATTTGGCTGTTCTAAAACATTCATTGTAATTTTATATTAATTTTAATAATTATTTCTTTGTTTCATGATGTTATAATATGTTTTTTTCATACCCATTCTGAGTTTTCTTAAACACCATTCTTTGTACTCTGGATTACATCTGCTTTGTTCTTCACATTTACTAGCTCTAACACAATTAGGGAAATTGGCACAATCAGAACAAATATCCAAAT
>CAZQFN010000219.1:0-1792 GCA_964592685.1 uncultured Oscillospiraceae bacterium
GGATAAATGGAGAGATTACGAGCTGCTGGACGCATCCCGGGGCGAAAAGCTGGAGCGCTGGGGGGATAAGATCCTTCTGCGCCCGGATCCCCAGGCCATCTGGGAAACACCCCGCACCGACCCCCGCTGGAAAAAGCCGGACGCGGCCTACCGCCGCAGCTCCTCCGGCGGCGGCGCCTGGGAGAAGAACCGCCTTCCCGCCAGCTGGGTCATCGAATACGGCGAGCTGAAGTTCCAGGTCAAGCCCATGAACTTCAAGCACACCGGCATCTTTCCCGAGCAGGCCACCAACTGGGACTGGGCGCAGGAGAAGATCCGCTCCGCCGGGCGGCCCATCCGGGTGCTGAACCTCTTCGCCTATACCGGTGCCGCCACCTGCGCCTGCCTTGCGGCGGGGGCGGAGGTCTGCCATGTGGACGCCGCCAAGGGCATGGTGGCCTGGGCGAAGGAAAACGCCGCGGTCTCCGGTCTTTCCGACCGGCCCGTCCGCTGGATCGTGGACGACTGTCTCAAGTTCTGCCAGCGGGAGATCCGCCGGGGCAAGTTCTATGACGCCGTCATCATGGACCCCCCCTCCTACGGCCGGGGCCCCGGGGGCGAGGTCTGGCGTCTGGAGGACAATCTCTGGGGCCTTGTGCAAACCGTGAGCCGGCTCCTTTCGGATGATCCTCTGTTCGTTCTCATAAATTCCTATACCACGGGCCTCTCCCCCTCCACTCTTACCTACATCAGCGAGAGCCTGTTCACCAAAAAATACGGCGGCCGCAGCGAAGCCCAGGAGCTCGGACTCCGGGCCGCCGTCTCCGGTCTCGCGCTGCCCTGCGGCGCCTCCTGCCGCTGGGAGCGGTAAACTCCCAAATTCCCGTTTTCCGGAAAGGCACAGCATGAAACCTGTCATCGAGATCAAAAACCTGACCTTCACCTATCCCAACGCCGTGACCCCGGCGCTGGACGGCGTGACCCTGGACATTCTGCCCGGCACCTTCACCGCCGTTCTCGGCTCCAACGGCAGCGGGAAGTCCACCCTGGCCAAGCACATGAACGCCATCCTCCTCCCCTCCGCGGGACGAATCCTGGTGGAAGGTCTGGACACCACCCACGAGGAAAACATCATCCCCATCCGCCGCCGGGTGGGCATGGTATTCCAGAACCCGGACAACCAGATCGTGGCCAACGTGGTGGAGGACGATGTGGCCTTCGCCCCGGAAAATCTGGGCATCCCGCCGGAGGATATCCGCCGCCGGGTGGACGATGCCCTCCGCCAGGTGGGCATGTATGACCTTCGGATGCACGCGCCCCATCTTCTCTCCGGCGGCCAGAAGCAGCGGGTGGCCATCGCCGGCGTGCTGGCCATGGAGCCCCGGGTCCTGGTGCTGGACGAACCCACCGCCATGCTGGACCCCGCCGGCCGGCGGGAAGTCCTGCGCACGGTGGAGACCCTCCGCCGGGAAAAGGGCATGACCGTGGTCCTCATCACCCACCACATGGACGAGGCCGCTCTGGCCGACCGGGTGGTGGTCCTGGACCGGGGCCACATCGTCATGGACGGATGCCCCCGGGAGATCTTCCCCCAGTCGGAGCGGCTGGAGGAGCTGCACCTCGCCGTGCCCGAAACCACAAAACTCATCCACCAGCTCAACGCCGCCGGTATGAACCTGCCCCCGGATGTACTCACCCCGGAGGAATGCGCGGCGGTCATCGCGGAGGCGCTATGTCACTAATGGAGATCCGGGGCCTGACCCATGTTTACAGTCAGGACACCCCTTTTGAAAAAATTGCCATCCAGGATCTG
>CAZQFN010000220.1:0-1787 GCA_964592685.1 uncultured Oscillospiraceae bacterium
GGCGGGCATGCCAAGGGCTTTGAAATAGTCCGCCATGGCCTCGATGCCGAGACGGGCGGCGGTTTCGTCGTCCGATTCCGTCACGCCCCAGACACAGCGGGCAAACCGGGCAAAGCGGGGAATGTCCTCCCGGTAGACATACCGGGCCCAGGCGGGATACAAAACCGCGAGACCCGCGCCGTGGGCCACATGGTCGTATTCCCCGGAGAGGGCGTGCTCCAACTGATGCACCGCCAGAAGATTTTCCCGGCCGCAGCCGGTGAGATCGTTGTGGGCCAGGCCGGAGGCCCAGAGGATGGTGGCCCGGGCTTCATAGTCCTCCGGGTCCGCCATGACTTTCCGCCCCGCCTCGATGACGGAGACCAGCAGCCCCTCCGCCAGACGGTCGGTAAGAGGTGTGGGCGGGCAGAGGGTGAAATACCGCTCAATGGTGTGGGTCATGAGATCCACGATGCCACAGGCCGTCTGATAGGGGCTCACGGTATAGGTCAGCTCCGGATCACAGATGGAGAACAGGCACCGGTTCAGATCGCTGCCATAGCCCCGCTTCATGTTTTCGGCCATGTTCGTCAGCACGGCGGAGCCGCTCATTTCGCTGCCGGCGGCGGCGTGGGTGATGATGGCCGCCACGGGCAGGGCCTTCTCCGGGGCGTATTTCCGGGTGGGGATGTCCCAGACGTCCCCATCATACAGCGCGCCCAGGGCCGTATATTTGCAGGAATCGATGACGCTGCCGCCGCCCACGGCGAGGATGAGCTCCACCCCCGTCTCCCGGCAGAGCTTCACCGCCTCCCGGACGAACTCCACCTTGGGGTTCGGCTCCACGCCGCCCATCTCCACCACAGTGATGCCCGCGGCTTTGAGGGAGTTCATCACCCGGTCATACAGGCCGCTTTTTTTAATGCTGCCCTGGCCGTACTGAACCATGACGGTCTTGAAGCCGTAGCCCGCCACGATGGCGCCCACCTCATTTTCTTTTCCCTTTCCGAAATACACCTTTGTGGGGGCGTAATAGACAAAATCCTCCATGGATGGTTCTCCTTTCGACGTTACAGCAGCTCCCGCCAGTACAGCCCGCCGGTGCGCTTGCCGTCCATTTTCCAGTTGTGGGTGAAATCCCGGATGATCTCCTGGCACTCGTCCCGGGTCTCCCGGGTGAACCACAGGAGCCGGAAATCCGCCGGGTCCCCCTTCTCCGCCACATGGAGGGGGACGCTGTTGAGCATGGTGGAATACCGCTTCGCGCCGCACTCCACCGGGAACTCGATGCCCTTGCGGTCTGTGAGGATGCCCTCGCCGCCGCACTCGGCGCAGCCCATGGCCGCCCGGACGGGGCAGCTTCGATAGCGCATGAGGGGCAGCCGGCCATAGGCCACGATGCCCCGGGGCAGCGTGCCGCCCAGGGCTTTGATCTTCTCCCAGCCCAGCTCAAAGGACAGGGTGGCCGCGGAGAGGCCCTCCAGCTCATAGAAATCCAGGGCCTGGGTGTTCAGGATGTTCAGCCCGAAGCCGCCGTATACCCGGAAGCCCAGCCGCAGCCCCAGACGGATGCCATAAATATTTTCCGTCCAGAGGGAGGCGAGCCCCTGGCTCTTCAGCGCCAGCAGCCGCTTTTCCAGAGCCGGCTCGTCCCCGGGGAACAGCAGCGCCGGAAGCTCCCCGGTGAGCTTGTCCCCAAGGCGCTCGATGAGCTCATGGTCGATCTGCCCCGTGGGCAGGACGATCCGCTCCAGATGCTCCGGGCCCACGATCTGCTCCGGGCGGTAAAACCGGGCCCAGAGGGCGGA
>CAZQFN010000221.1:0-1778 GCA_964592685.1 uncultured Oscillospiraceae bacterium
CGAACTTGCAGTCCCGGTCGTGATAGACCTTGTTTGCGGTATCGTAGATATAAAGGAAACTGGGCTTTGCCATCAGCATCTCCCGCCGGCGCTGGGCCTGGGTGACAAAGGGTTTTTCCGGTACAGGAGGAGCCGCCGGCACCACAGGAGACGTTTCCGCCCCCTTCCTGGAATGGCCCTCCTTTTTCAAAATCCGGCGGGCCTTTTCAAGCAGGTTCTCAACAAACCTCTTCATACCTGTCCCTCCCGTCCAATCATGGAAAGATAATCCCGGCAGAATACACGCCGGTCCAGTCCGTGGATGAAAACACTGAACTCACCGCGGTTCAGCTTCCCCATGGCCTCCCCATACTGGTCAAGGCCAATGTCCATCTGATTCAGCTGTGCCAGGATATACGCCTCCGGGAACGCGGGCTCAATCGAACTCCCACGCTCCGGTCCGCTATGAGCAGTAAGCACCATATGGATCAGAAGCGTCACCTTCCCCTTCGGCACGTCGTACTGTGAAGCAGCCTCCTGGATCTCCAGCACACCCATCACGGGGTGGCCGAGGAGGAGACCCTCTGCGGTATACCCGGTCACCAGACCGAACTTCGAAATCTCAAACAGACGGAACTTCCCCACGTCATGCAGGAACACTCCCGTCAGGAGCAGGTCCCGGTCCACATGCTCATACACCCTCGCCACATGCTCGGCCGCACGCAGCATGTCCACCGTGTGGGACAGCCAGCCGTGCACAAAGCTGTGGTGCCGACCATCCGACGCCGGCATGGTCCACACAAGGCTGCCATACTTCCTGCAGATGTACTCGTAGATGTTCCGGCAGTCTTCATCTTCGATCTGATCCATAACACGCTTCAGTTCATCCAGAAGCTGGGAATGACTCTGCCCGGCACTGGGGATGATCTCCTCCAGATCCACCTGCAAGGCAGACTCCTCCGCCGTGGGGAACCGGATCTCCGACAGCACCAGCTGGATCTTCCCGTTGTATACGCCGCCAACGGCCCGGATGTATACGATTTCCCCCTTGCAGTCTTCATCCATGTCTCCGGTATAGTTCCAGAAGACCGCATCCATGGTTCCGGTAATATCCGTAAGCCTCGCATACAGATAGGGACTGTCGTTACGACTGACCCGGATGGACGCGTCCGCAAGGAGATAGAACCCCTCCACGGACTCGCTCCGGTCCACATCTTCCAGGTAATAGTGATCATTCATGTTCATGACCTCCTTCGTGATTCTCTTCTCGATTTCTTACGCAATACAGCCTCATCCGCCGGCCAAACACTTCCCGCAGACGGCGATACAGAGTGCCTACCGGGATCTGAGTTCTCTCTTCCTCCTCCGGCATGACTGCCACCACACCCCAGACATCCGCCTGCCCGTACACCCTGAGCAGGTAGATAGCGGAAAGTCGATATTCCTTCATAAGGGAAACGAGGTACCTATTGAGCTTCCGTTCATGGGGGAACGCACCATCCGAACGGGTGTTTTCACTGTACTTCACACGCATCCCCCTCTTCCTCGTAACAGTAGGTGTCCAGAAACTCTTCCACGGACATGTCCTCCCACTGGGCAAGTGCGCGGATATGCCAGACAGGGGGATTCTCCACGCGGCAGATCTTACTGGTACCCCAGCGAGTGAGACCGCCCAGGCGTTCGCTAAGTTCGTCCAGGGTAAGATTATGGACCTTACGATAGATGGCAAGAGGATTTTTCGGATTATGCATTCCGGAATCCCGGAAACTGCGATCCAAAAGCGTCAGTTCCTTCCGGTC
>CAZQFN010000222.1:0-1772 GCA_964592685.1 uncultured Oscillospiraceae bacterium
CGATGACGGCAGGCTCGCCGCCTTCCATAACGGCGACGCAGCTATTGGTAGTACCGAGGTCGATACCGATGATTTTACCCATTGTAATTTCCTCCTGTATATGAATTGAATTTGTTTACTGTGTATATAAGAGCCGCACACGCGGGGAATGCGCAAGGTGTCAGTTTGCAACCTGGACTTTGGAGAAGCGGATGATCTTGTCGCCCATTTTGAAGCCTTTTTCCAACTCAAGAACGATCTCGCCTTCGCCGTATTTCTTGTCATCAATGTGGAGAAGGGCTTCGTGAAGCGCAGGGTCAAACTTTTTGCCCAGGGCTTCAATCTCTGTGACGCCAAGGCCGTCCAGAACGGCCTTGAACTGGGTCAGAATGGCGACGGCGCCCTGCTTGGCCTCTTCGTCCTGCTCATAGGTGGCGGCGCGGAGAAGGTTGTCATAGACCGGCAGGAACTTTTTCACGGTGTCGGCCCGGACGTCGGAGTAAATGGTCTCCCGCTCCTTCTGGCTGCGGCGGCGATAGTTATCGTATTCGGCCAGCATGCGCAGATATTTATCGTTTGCCTCGCCCAACTCTTTTTTCAGAGCCTCGGCCTCCGCGTTCTCGGCGGGGGTCTCCGCCGTCTCTTCGGCGGTCGCGGTCTCCTCTGCGGGAGTTTCGGCGATGGGTTCTTTCTTATCGTCTTTCTTACTCATGTTCTTCCTTTTCCTTTAAAACCAGTTTGTTGTTCAGGGTCTGGGGGGTGTCGGAGCCGGCCAGTATGCGGCTCAGACCCGCGGCGATATAGCTGAGCTTGGCGGCAACGTTGGAGTAATCCATGCGAGTGGGGCCCACCACGCCGATATAACCCCGCATACCGCCGCCGGCATCGTAGGATGCCATGACCACGCTGGAATCTTTCAGCTCCTCGGCCAGATTTTCCGGGCCGATGGTGACCCGCAGACCGTCCTGTTCCAGAGGACTGATCTCCGGCAGATCGCTGAGAAGACGGTCGCTGTCGGAGAAAAAGTTCATCAGCGCGTGGGCTTTGTCGGGATCCCGGAATTCCGGCTGGTTCAGCAGATGGGAGGCGCCCTCCACCCGGATGGGGGCCGACCGCGCAGCGGAGAGGATCTCCATGGTAAAGGCGGCGATCACGGCCACGAGACCATAGGTGTCTCCGGCGGCCCGCTCCGTGGAGCGGATGAGGACATCGGTGATCTCCTCGTCGGTCACGCCGGTGAAATGGGCGTTAAAGAGGCTGGAGAGGATCTGGATCTGATCCTGATGGACAGAGAAGGGCAGGTGGATGAGCTTGTTTTTCACGGTGTTGTCCGTGAGAAGCGCCACCACGATGAACGTGTTCGCGTCCACATAGATGAAGTCAAACCGCTTTACGGCGGCGGGGGACTTCATGGTCAGCGCGTACGCGGGATACTGGGTCATGGAGCTGGTGAGCTGTCCCACCTCGGCCATGAGCTGTTCCAGCTGCTGCTCTTTCTGCGTCAGCTTTTCGTTGATGGCGGCGGTCTCCGCTTCGGAGAGCTTCTGCCGCTCCATCAGCTCGTTTACATACAGCCGATAGCCCGCGGGGGAGGGGATCCGCCCGGCGCTGGTGTGAGGCTGTTCCAGATAGCCCATGGAGGTCAGCTCCGCCATCTCGTTTCGGATGGTGGCAGAGGAGCAGCCGATGGTTTCGGCCAGGGCCTTGGAGCCGATGGGCTCCGCGGAGGCGATGTAACCCTCCACGATGGCAGTGAGTATTTTCTTTTTTCGGGCGCTCAGCTCCATATCAAA
>CAZQFN010000223.1:0-1759 GCA_964592685.1 uncultured Oscillospiraceae bacterium
TCTCGTCACCGGCTATGACATCATCTTCTTCTGGGTGGCCCGCATGATCTTCTCCGGCATGGAGCAGATGAAGCGGGAGCCCTTCCACACCGTGCTCATCCACGGTCTGGTCCGCGATCCCCAGGGCAAGAAAATGTCCAAGTCCGCCGGCAACGGCGTGGATCCCATCGAGATCATCGACCAGTTCGGCGCGGATGCCCTGCGCTTCAACATCATCACCGGCAACTCCCCCGGAAACGACATGCGTTTCTATGTGGAGCGCTGCGAGGCCATGCGCAACTTTGCCAACAAGCTCTGGAACGCCGCCCGCTATGTGATGATGAACCTCACCATCGAGAAAAACGAGCTGCCCGCGGAGCTGAAGCTGGAGGACAAGTGGATCCTCTCCAAGCTCAACAGCCTCATCGCCGAGGTGAACGAGAACTTCGACAAATACGAGCTGGGTCTCGCCGCCACGAAGATCTATGACTTCATCTGGGACAGCTTCTGCGACTGGTTCATCGAGATCACCAAGCCCCGTCTGCGGGAAAACGACATCGACGCCCAGAAGGTGCTGCTCTATGTCCTCACGGACATCCTCAAGCTCCTCCATCCCTTCATGCCCTTCATCACCGAGGAGATCTATGACGCCATCCCCCACGAGGGTGACAAGCTCATCGTGGCCGATTATCCCGAATACAGCGAGGCGCTGTCCTTCCTCCGGGACGAGGCGGACTTCGAATGCATCATGACCGCCATCAAGGCCGTGCGCTCCCGCCGGGCGGAGATGAACGTTCCTCCCAGCAAGCGTCCCAGCCTCATCCTTGTCACCGAGAAGGCCGATGTCTTTGAGAAGAGCCGCGTGTATATGGCAAACCTGGCCTACGCCGGCGAGATCACCATCACCGATCAGGCCCCCGCCGATACCGCCGGCATGGTGAACGTGGTCACCGAGGACGCCAAGATGTTCATGCCCATGGCGGAGCTGGTGGATCTGGCCGCGGAAAAGGCCCGCATCGAGAAGGAACTGCAGAAGGCCCGCAAGGACATCGAGGGTCAGGAGCGCAAGCTGGCCAACGAAAACTTCGTCGCCCGCGCCCCCGAGGCCGTGGTCAACGCGGAGCGGGAGAAGCTGGCCAAGGCCCAGGCTCTGGCCGCCAATCTGGAAGAAAGCCTGAAAAATCTTGGCAACATCTGAGACCGGAGACGGTTTTCGACCGTATCCGCAGCCGAATAACAGTAGAATTACACCGTGCCGTATATGCACGGTGTAATTTTTTTATTCCCGCGATTCCAGGGAGTTGAGCCCGGACGGCCCGCGCCGGGGGGAGGTTACGGAAGATGAAAGTACTGTCAAGTTATAGAGAGGGAAAGCTCACTCTGTTTCTCAAGGGGGAGCTGGACCATCACGAGGCGGCGGCCGCTCTGCGGAGCATCACCCGGGTGCTGGATGATTATCTCCCCCGGGACTGTGTGCTGGACATGGGGGGCCTGACCTTTATGGATTCCTCGGGCATCGCCCTGATCCTGAAGGTATGCCGCCTCATGTCGGAGACCGGGGGGCGGGCCTGGGTGGAAAACGTCCGAAGCCAGCCCCTGAAGGTCATCGACGCCTCCGGCATCGACCGGATGGTGAAGATCGCCGCGGCGGCGGAGGAAGCATAATCGCAGCGCCGGAAGCTCCGGCGCGGTACAGGAGGATACATATGAAACAGCTCAATTGCATCAAAATGGATTTTCCCGCCCGCAGTGTGAACGAGGGCTTTGCCCGCAGCGCCGC
>CAZQFN010000224.1:0-1758 GCA_964592685.1 uncultured Oscillospiraceae bacterium
TCTGGTGCTGCCTGGGCATCCCGTTCATTTATATCTACGGCGGTTTCTGCTCCATCCTCCGCGGCATGGGCGATTCCAAGCGCCCCATGTATATCATCGCCATCTCTGCCATCACAAATGTCATCCTGGACCTGATCCTGGTCGCCGGTCTCGGCATGCGGGCCAAAGGCGCCGCCATTGCCACCACCGTCTCTCAGATCGTGAGCGCCCTGTTCGCGCTGGTATACCTTTATAAAAACAGAGAGAGCTTTGGCTTCGATTTCAAAAAAGAGAGCTTCCGCATGGATATGCGCATTCTGCGCATCATCACCAGTCTTGCCGCGCCTCTTGCCTTCATGCAGATGTCCATCACCATCTCCATGATGTTCGTGAACGCCTGGGTCAACGCCTATGGCGTGGTGGCCTCCGCCGTGGGCGGCATCGGCAGCAAGCTCTATTCCGTGGCCAGCATCATCACAAACTCCATGCAGACGGCCCAGGCCACCTTTACCGGCCAGAATATCGCCGCCCAAGAGCATGACCGAGTGAAGAAATCCATGGCCTTCACAACGCTTTTCTGTATGCTTTACTGGGTCATCCTGTCCGCGGTGTGTCTGCTCTTCCCGGAGGGCGTCTTCCGCCTTTTCACGGGCGACGCAGCCGTTCTTGCCATGGCCCCCGATTACATGGTCATTCTGGTGATCATGTTCCTGTCCTTCGCCCTGATGGCTCCCCCTCTGGGCTTCATCACCGGCATCGGAAACGCGAAACTCAACTTCATCATCGCCGTAGCCGACGGCGTCGTGGCCCGCATTGGTCTGGGCCTTCTTCTGGCCAACACCTTCGGCATCGGTCTTTACGGCTACTGGTGGGGCAGCGCCCTCGCGGGCTTTGTGTCCGTCATCGCCGGCTGGATCTATTATTTCTCCGGCAAGTGGAAAACCCGCCGTATTCTGGTGGGCTGACAAAAAAGCTGTGAACAAACGTGTTCACAGCTTTTTGCATATTCATTTTTCCTTCAGCACGCTGTAATTCTGCATGAGATAGATACCGCCGGAAATCACGGTAAGAGCAACGCATATCCAGATGAGCACCTGTCCCAGCGTGGGGCCGAAGCCGAATCCGCAGGCCCGCACCAACAGGATCACCACCAGGGCGATATCCTGGAAAAAGGTTTTGATCTTGCCCCAGATGTTCGCCGCAATGACGCTTCCCTGCTCCGCCGCGGCCAGCCGGATGCCGGAGACCATGAATTCCCGGAACAGGATGATGACCAGAGCCACGGGCGGAATATATCCCTCCGGCACCAGCATGATCATCACGGAATAGTTCAGGATCTTGTCCGCCAGCGGGTCCATGAATTTGCCAAGACTGGTCACAAGACCGTCCCGCCGGGCAATATAGCCATCGGCAAAATCCGTGACGGAAGCGGCAATGAACATGATAACACCCAACCAGGCAAACACAGGCCCGTCCCATGCAAGGAACATGACCATGAGCGCCGTGGCAGCGATGCGAACAAGGGTCAGCTTATTGGGGAGATTCAACCTTTTTTCCTCCTTCAGCGCAGAGCAAGGCTCCTAGGATACGATTTAATCTTATCATCTTTCCCGGGGTTTTACAAGACTTCTCCTACTCTTTGACAGATTGTAACAGATTTGTAGTGCAAATAAATAACAATTGTTTTATAATAATACATGTCACAATTTAAATTTGGAGGAACAATCTGATGAAGAAATTCAACAAGATCCTTTCTCTGGTCCTCGCTTTCGCGATGGT
>CAZQFN010000225.1:0-1740 GCA_964592685.1 uncultured Oscillospiraceae bacterium
GCGATCTTGATGCCCGCCATCAGCGCCTGGGTGCTGGTCTGCATCATGTCCACGGTGGAGGCATCGAAATTGCGAAGACCGTAGACAAGGCCGATGAAGGTGAACAGGATGCCGAGACCGCTCATGATGCCGCCCAGCTGGTCGCAGAAGGGCTTGTTCACCGCGGAATAGACCTGCTCCTCGTTGATATAATCATCGATATCGCAGTCGGCGGTGATGGCGTTCTGCTTATACAGCCGGCGCAGCTCCCGGAGATAGGCACCGTAGCGCTCATCCAGACGGCGGTTGCCGAAGGGAGCGGTGTTCTTGCTGTATCGCGCCCAGAGGGCCTTGGGCTCCTCGTCGGCGCAGAGGATATCGTCCTTCACGCGGCTGAGCGCCGAGGCCATCCGGCTCACGGGGCCGGCGCAGCCGATGAAATAGACCAGAATGAAGATCGCCGCCACCGTGTCAAAGATGAGGTTGATGATAAAGTCCGTATACCCCTCCCCGGAGCGGGTGAGATAGAACACACCCAGGGAAGCGGCAAAGGCCAGAATAAACAGCAGGCCGCTGAAAAGGTTCCATAGTTTGACGCGAGTACCCATATTTGTTCCTCCTGTTGTATACAATCATGGGGTGGCGCGGGTGCTTTTTTTCCAAAAATCCCGCTTTATCGACATTGTATCACACATTATAGCATGATATAATGAAAATATGAAAGGTTTATGACGCAAAACCACAAAATCTTGTAAATAATTTGTGAAAACGCCCGTATTTTGTTCCCCCATCCGGGCTTTTCCATAGAAAGAGGAAAGCAATATGTTCCGAATCGGATGTCATATTTCCAGCGCCGGCGGCTATGAGGCCATGGGCCGCCGCATCCACGCCCTCGGCGGCAACACCTTCGCCTTTTTCACCCGCAATCCCCGGGGCGGCGCCGCCAGAGAGATCGACCCCGCCGATGTGGAGGCCTTTCTCGCCTTCTGCCGGGAGCAGGACATCGACCGCATCGTGGCCCACGCCCCCTATACCCTGAACCCCTGCGCCGAAAAGGAAAACGTCCGCCAGTTTGCCCATATGGCCTTTGCGGACGATCTGCGCCGCATGGAATACACCCCCGGCCAGTACTACAACTTCCACCCCGGCTCCCATGTGGGCCAGGGCGTTGATGTTGGCATCCGGAAGATCTGCGAGGTCCTGAACGCCGTGCTCTTCCCGGAGATGACCACCACGGTCCTTCTGGAGACCATGGCCGGCAAGGGCAGCGAGGTGGGCGGCCGGTTTGAGGAGCTCCGCGCCATCATCGACGGTACCACCCTGTCGGACAAGGTGGGCGTATGTCTGGACACCTGCCACATCTGGGACGGGGGCTACGACGTGGTGAACGACTTCGACGGCGTTCTCACCGAGTTCGACCGGGTCATCGGCCTGGACCGGCTGAAAGCCGTCCATCTCAACAGCAGTCTCAACACCATGGGCGCCAGAAAGGACCGCCACGCCAAGATCGGCGAGGGTAATCTCCCTCTGGACGCCATCCATCGCATCATCACCCACCCCGCCCTGGAGGGCCTCCCCTTTATTCTGGAGACCCCCAACGAGGAGCCCGGCTACGCCCGGGAGATCGCTCTTCTCAAGGAGCTCCACGGCTGAGCCGCAAAAAATCCAAAGCGTGAGAAACTTGGATTTTCTCACGCTTTGTTTTGTGCTATACTGACATTTATGAAACTTACGGATAAACATATCGGCCATCTTCTGGCC
>CAZQFN010000226.1:0-1711 GCA_964592685.1 uncultured Oscillospiraceae bacterium
GGCATCAAAAAGACCATGAGCTGCCAGGCCCCTGTCCTGGTGGTCGCCGATACGGACATCCTCCGCGCCGCGCCGGGGCATCTGCTCCTCAGCGGCATCGGGGACGTTCTTGGCAAATACATCGCCCTGGCCGAGTGGCGCATGGCCCATGCCCTCACGGGGGAGGCCTTCTGCCCCGCCATCCACGACCGGATGAAAGACGCCGTGGACCGCATCTGGCATAGCTGCGAGGCCGCCGTGGCCGGGGACGCCGACGCCCTCGCCAATGTCACCGCCGGGCTCATGCTCTCCGGCATCGCCATGCAGCTGTTCGGCAATTCCCGCCCCGCCTCCGGGGCCGAGCACCATATCTCCCATCTCATCGAGATGGAGCCGGAGGGGCTCCCCGCCCGAAACCTCGCCTCCCACGGGGAGAAGGTGGGCGTGGGCACCGTCCTCGCCAGCCGGGAATACCACCGTCTGGCCGAAATCGAGGACATCGGGCCCTATATTCTGGACTATACCCCCATCGATCAGGATGATCTCCGCGCCTTCGTGGGCGATTTTCTCTATCCCTCCGTCCGGGCCGAGCACGAAAACGACGCTCTCGCCCCCGTGACCCGGGAGGATATCCTCCGCGCCTGGCCGGAGATGCGAGCGATCATCTCCTCCATCCCCAGACCGGAGGAGATCGAAGAAAAGCTCGCCGCCATCGGGGCGAAGCGCTCTCCGGCGGACATCGGCATAGACCCCGCCCTGGAGCCCGTTCTTCTGGATCGCTGCCCCCTGGGCCGCAACCGGCTGACGCTGATGCGCCTGCGCCGGATGCTCCGCCCCCAGGCGCAAACCACCTGACATAAAACATAAAACACAAAAAAACCGCAAAGGCCCGGGCCTTTGCATGTTCCGGTAAACCGGAACATGATAACCCTTTGAAAACAAAACTCCCGCCGGTCCGCACGGCCCCACAACCAATGAACAGAGGAGACAAATGCTGTGAGTGTTACCATTTCCATCCAACACGCCCTGAAGAAATACGGCGAAAACGTCATCATCCCCGATCTGAATCTGGAGATCAAGCCCGGTGAATTCTTCACCCTGCTGGGTCCCTCCGGCTGCGGCAAGACCACCCTCCTGCGCATGATCGCCGGTTTCAACTCCATCGAGGGCGGCGACTTCTATTTCAACGACAACCGCATCAACGATCTGGACCCCGCCAAGCGCAACATCGGCATGGTCTTCCAGAACTACGCCATCTTCCCCCACATGTCCGTGCGGAAGAACGTGGAATTCGGCCTCAAAAACCGCAAGCTCCCCAAGGCCCAGGTGAAGGCGCAGGCCGAGAAGTTCATGGATCTCATGCAGATCCGCGAATACGCCGAGCGTCTGCCCGAGCGTCTCTCCGGCGGCCAGCAGCAGCGCGTGGCCCTGGCCCGCGCCCTGTGCATCGAACCGGACGTCCTCCTCTTTGACGAACCCCTCTCCAACCTGGACGCCAAGCTCCGCGTGGAGATGCGCACCGTCATCAAGAACATCCAGCACTCCGTCGGCATCACCACCGTCTATGTCACCCACGACCAGGAGGAGGCCATGGCCGTCTCCGACCGGATCGCCGTCATGAACGCCGGCGTCATCCAGCATGTGGGCACCCCCAAGAACATCTATCAGCGTCCCGCGAACCTCTTCGTCTCCACTTTCATCGGCCGCTCCAACATCATGAACGGCAAGCTGG
>CAZQFN010000227.1:0-1687 GCA_964592685.1 uncultured Oscillospiraceae bacterium
CTCAAATCCGTCTCCCGCATCGCCGACGGCAACGGCTTTGACAGCTTCACCATGTTCAACGTCTATGCCCAGCGGGCTACCCGCCCCCAGGACATGGAACGGGAGCGGAACGAGACGCTCCACCGGGAGAACATGGCCGCCTTTGAATACATTCTGGCCCACTGCGAGGGCAAGCCCACCGTATGGGCCGCCTGGGGCAATATCATTGAGATGCGGGGCTATCTGAAGGACTGCGTGCTGGACATGATCGACATAGGCGAGCGCTATGGCGCCCGGTGGGTCACCGCCGGGGCCCGGTCCAAAAAGGGCCACCCCCACCACCCCCTCTATCTGCGGAAGGACAGCGGGCTGGATCCCTTTGACGTGCGGACCTATTGCCGGGACTGCCTGTAAAAAGAATAACGCTTGCAAATTCCCGCAGGACTGCTATAATCACAGGGCATTATACGATTAAATAAAGAGAGGCGCATCCCATGAATCTTTTTCTTGCTGCCGCCATCGCCCTGATCGCAGGGCTTCTTATGACCCGTGTCACCAGCCGTCTGAAACTGCCGGACGTGACGGCCTATCTCGTTGCCGGCGTGCTGGTGGGGCCCTATTTTCTGGGCCGTCTGGGCGTGCCCGGGCTGGGCTTCACCTCCACGGAGGAGCTTCAGCAGCTGAGCTTCATATCCTCCACCACCCTGGGCTTCATCGCCTTCACCATCGGCAATGAGTTCAAGATGGAGGAGCTTCGCCATACCGGCAAAAAGATCCTCATCATCGGCATTATGGAGGGTCTAATGGCCACCCTGGTGGTGGACATTGTGCTGCTCGTCGCCCGGATCTTCATGCCGGACGTGATCTCCCCCGCCGCCGCTCTCGTTTTGGGCGCCATCGCCGCCGCCACCGCCCCCGCCGCGACGCTCATGGTCGTGCGCCAGTATAAGGCCAAGGGCCCGGTGGTGGATGTGCTGCTGCCCGTGGTGGCGCTGGACGACGCGGTGGGGCTTGCCATTTTCGCCGTGTCCTTCGGCGTGGCCCAGGCCATGAGCCAGGGCACCGTGGACGCGGTCTCCATCGCGCTGGAGCCGCTCTGCGAGATCGGGCTGAGTCTGCTCATGGGCGCGATTCTGGGAGAAGTGCTCACCCAGCTGGAAAAGCTTTTCCACTCCGGCCGCAACCGCATGGCCCTCATCGTGGGCTTCGTGCTGCTCACAGTGGCCCTCTCCATGCTGGAGTTTGACATCGGCTCCGTCCACATCGCCTTCTCCTCCCTGCTGGTCTGCATGGCCATGGGCGTCATCTTCTGCAACCGCTGCCCCCTGGCGGACGATCTTATGGACAAGGCCGACAAATGGACCAGCCCCCTGTTCGCCATATTCTTCATCCTCTCCGGCGCGGAGCTGGAGCTGAGCGTGTTCAGGAGTCTGCCCGTGGTGGGCATCGGCCTTCTGTATATCATCTTCCGCTGTGTCGGTAAATACGCAGGTGCGTATCTCAGCACCACCATCACCGGCTATGACAAAAATGTCCGCAAGTGGCTGGGCGTGACCCTGTTCCCCCAGGCCGGCGTGGCTTTGGGCATGAGCGTCGCCGTCAGCACCTGGGGCGCGGAGGGGGCACTCATCCGCAACATCATCCTCTTCGGCGTGCTCATCTATGAGCTGTTCGGCCCGGTGATGACAAAAATCGCCCTCACCAAGGC
>CAZQFN010000228.1:0-1680 GCA_964592685.1 uncultured Oscillospiraceae bacterium
TCCCTATTGAAGAACAAATCGACCATTATGTTGTAAAAGAAGATTCCGTGTCCAGCAGTTCTTCCTACGGCGAAATCGATAAGACAAAATTGAACTCTGGAAGTTTTATTCCCTTAAAAGATTACAAGCGTTTTGAAGGTGTGATTGTTAAAGATGAGGTTGTCGTAGGCGCACTGATTTCTGATTATTATGGTAAGACGAAATATCTTCATCCCGGTCGTTCCTGCTGTCTTTACTGGAGTATTGATAGTGATGGAACCGGCTCTTCTTCTTCGAATGTATACGTTCAGATGTATTGTGTCCCTTTCGAGAATAAATAAACTAGTTAGATACCCACACCAGTTTGGTGTGGGTATCGTTTTATCACTCTGTGCTCAGCATATTTTCAATAAAAATCCCATACCCTCTGGTCGGATCATTCACCAAAACATGGGTCACCGCGCCCACCAGCTTGCCGTTTTGAATGATTGGGCTGCCCGACATGCCCTGAACGATGCCGCCGGTGACGGCCAGAAGCTCCGGGTCCGTCACATGAACGAGCAGATCCCGTCCGTCGCCGGCCACCACCCCCGCGGGGGCGATCTCTACCTCATATTCCCCCACAGTCTGGCCGTCCACACAGGAATAGATGACCGCAGGCCCTGGGCGCACCTCCCCCGGCTCCGCCACCGGCAGCGCAGGCCCCACCGGGGCAAGCCCGCCGGTGACCGCGCCGAAGATGCCGCAGGGGGTGTTCGCCTCCACGGTGCCCACCACCGCCGCCGGCTCAAAGCAGCCCGCCAGCTCGCCGGGATCCCCGGCGGCGCCGGGCGTCACATCCACAATCCGCGCCCGGCAGATCTCCCCCGCATCCAGGGGCAGGAGCAGTCCCGTTTCGGGATCGTTCACCCCATGGCCCAGGGCGCCGTAAGCACCGGTGGCGGGGTCGATATATGTGACCGTGCCCACGCCGGCGATGCCGTCCCGCAGCCAGAGGCCCAACCGCTGTTTTCCGTCCGTTTCCGCCGCCGGCGTCACCCGGATGCACTGGGTCTTCCCGTCCCGCCGGAGGGTCAGCTCCGCCGCGCCGGAAAGGCCCTCCAGCCGCTCCATAAATTCCTGGGCGGAGGTCACGCTCCATCCGTCCACCGCCAGAATCACATCTCCGGCCCGGATGCCCGCCTCCGCCGCGGGATTCACCGGACCCTCCGCCGTGTCCACATCGCAGAGCCCCGCCACCAGGACGCCCTCAATATCCATCTGTATCCCCACAACCTGTCCCACCGGGACAAGCTCTTCCACCGCCAGCGCCGTTCCGCTGAGCAGAAGGCATATGACGCCCGCCGCCAGCAGGCCCCGCAGCCGCAAAACTGTTTTTTTGCCCATGTTTATCCTCCCGTTTCTTTCTCGGCCCATACAGTATGCGGCGCGGAACGGCTGTGAACCGCGTCAAAAAATCTCTGCGCTTCCACCGGAGCCCGAAACCGCCCGAAAAACGGCGTTTCGGCGAAACTGACAATTTTTGAAACATCGAACATTCTTAATGATAGATTGTCCCGCGCCCGGTTTTTTACCATGACTTTTTCTTCCGGATCGCAAAAAACGGACCATACCGGAATGGTATGGTCCGCTTTGGATGTTATGGAATTTTTTGCGAAGATCAGGCGGCCGCGGGCTGGCCCTTGCGGCTGCGGACATACT
>CAZQFN010000229.1:0-1657 GCA_964592685.1 uncultured Oscillospiraceae bacterium
ATCCTGGTCATCCTGCTGGGCACGGTGCTGTTCCGCTCCGGCAGCATGGCCCAGGCGGGCCAAATGTTCGCCGCCATGTTCGCGGGGTGGCGCTTCCTGCCGGAATGCACCCTCCTGCTCCAGCAGGAGATGACCGGCCTTGCGGTGTTCTGCCTCTGCGTGGGTCTGGTGGGCTCTCTGGCGGTGGTGCCCTGGCTCAAAAAGCACACCGGCAAATGGGGCGAGCCCGTGTCCTACGGCGTCAGCGCGGTGCTGCTGGTGCTGTGCGTCCTGTCCATGGCGGGCACCGGCTTCCAGCCGTTCATCTATCTGCAGTTCTAAGGGGGGCGTGACATGAAAAAAGCATTCTATATCGTCTTCAACGCCCTGTTCTTCCTGGCCTGTCTCGTGCCCTCCGTGGGCATGCTCATCGCCGGGCCCTCCGAGGCCGCCGCCAACGAGGCCCCCGCCGTGGCCCCCAAGGTGAAGAACTTTGACGGCAGCTGGAACACCGACTTCTTCGCCGACCTGCGGGACTATGTGGGCAACGGCTTCTTCCTGCGCCTGGAGTGCATCACCGGGTGGGACACCCTCTGCGCGGAGCTGTTCCAAACCTCCGCCAACGACGATGTCATCCTGGGGCCGGACGGCTGGCTGTTCTACGGCGCCGCCGTGAACGACATCTCCGGCGCCAACCAGATGACCGACCGCCAGATCTGGGCCACCGCCCGGAGTCTGGCCCTCATGCAGGAATACGCCGAGAGCCAGGGCGCGGACTTCGTCTTCACCGTCCCCTGCGGCAAGTATACCCTGTACCCCAGCCATGTGCCCGACTATGTCACCGTGGCGGAGGGGTCGAACCGGGAGCGCCTGCAGGCGCTGCTGGAGGAGATGGGCGTGAACTATGCCGATCTCTATGCCGCTTTTTCTGCCCAGGAGGAGGAACTCTACTGGCAGTGGGACAGCCACTGGAACGCAAAGGGCGCGGCCCTGGCGGCGGATACCATCCTGGCCGCCGCGGGAGTGGCCAGCGATTACTTCCGGGGCCCCTTTGAAACGGAGCTGAACCACTCCGGCGACCTCTATGCCATGCTGTTCCCCAAGGGCACCGCCCTGGAGACGGACTATATCTGGGCGGAGGGCTTCGATTTTGAATACACCAGCCGCTTCAACTCCTATGACGACATCACCATCACCACGGAAAACCCGGCGGGGGAGGGCTCCCTCCTGATGTTCCGGGATTCCTCCGGCCGCAACCTCTATCCTTATATGGCCCAGACCTATGCCTCCGCCCGGTTCTCCCGGCTGAATAACTACCGTCTGGATCTGATCGGGGAGCAGGAGGCGGATCTGGTGGTGGCGGAGCTGGCCGAGCGCACTCTGGATTATATCCTCAAGTACCCCGCGGTCTATCCCGCCCTTGAGCGGGACGGCTCCGTTCTCGCCGGCGCCGCGGCCGTGGAGAGCGAGATCACGTCCGACACCTCCGGCGCCACCATGGCGGACTTCCAGAAGCTCACCGGCACCCTGCCGGTCACGGCGGTGGACTCCTGTGTGTATCTGGCCGTGAACGGCGCGGTCTATGAGGCCATCCCCAACGAGGGCAGCTTCACCGCCTGGCTCCCCATGGATATAGACACCAATGCCGTGGAGGTCTATGTGTTTCCATAAGTGAATC
>CAZQFN010000230.1:0-1644 GCA_964592685.1 uncultured Oscillospiraceae bacterium
CGGGAAAAGATCGCCGATGAGATCAACCAGATCCTGCTCCACAATCTGAAAAACAACATCCGCTTCTGCGCCAAATGCGGCGCCGCCCTTCCTCTGCATCACGCCGGCCGGCTCTGCAATGCCTGCCACCAGAGACTGTATGGGGGCCCGGTATTCCACCGGAAGAAAAGAAGATAATTTTTCCCGCCGCTGTAACTTTTTGGTCGCAGCGGCGTCTTATATAGGGCGGACCGGAAAGGGATACTACCTTTAATAAAATCTTAATCCCATTTTACTTGACCGCCGTCCCGGTTGTGATATCATGGAATACAGGAAATCTCATCCATTTAAGGCGGTCCCGGACCGCTTTGATGTGCGTATTTTCAGGAGGCCGTTATGAAACGATCGATAACCATTTTTATGCTGTGCGCTCTGGCGTTGGCGCTCTTTGCCGGCTGCTCCGCGGCGGAGCAGGAAACCGTCACCGTGGAATCCGTCTCCACGATCACGGGCCTGGGCTCCGTGGGCGTAGTGGACCGCTACGCGGGCATGGTGGTGTCCGGCGAGACCGCCGAGATCGAAAAGGACGAGGACAAGACCGTCCTGGAGGTCTATGTAGAGGTGGGCGATATGGTGGAAGCGGGAGATCTGCTCTTCTCCTATGACACCGAAGCCCTGCAGCTGGCGCTGGACAAGCTCTATCTGGAAAAGGAGAGCTACGAAAACACCATCACCGCCGCGAAAAGCGAGATCGAGGAGCTGGAAGATCAGAAGGCCAGCGTCTCCTCCGGTCAGCAGCTGAGCTATACCCTGCAGATCAACGCCCGCCAGGCGGACATCCGGGAGGCGGAATATAATCTGGCTCTCAAGGAGCGGGAGATCACCGCCATGGAAGAGGACATGGAAAACACCGACATCGCCTCTCCTCTGACCGGCCGCGTCATGACCGTGAACGACGAGGAAGAGAGCACCAGTTATTACGGGGAGAGCTCCGGCGCGTATATCACCGTGATGGATGTGAGTTCCTTCCGCATTGAGGGAAACATCAACGAGCTGAATCTCTATTCTCTGCCCGAGGGCACTACCGTTCTCGTCCGTTCCCGCATGGATGACACCCTGACCTGGACCGGCGTGGTGGAATCCATCGACTGGGAGAACCCCGTCACCGGAAATTCCAACAACATGTACTATTACGGCGCGGAGGACGAGATGACCTCTTCCTCCAAGTATCCCTTCTATGTGGCGCTGGACAGCACCGACGGGCTTATTCTTGGCCAGCATGTCTATATCGAGCCGGACTACGGCCAGGAAGAGACCGGCGGTCTGATGCT
Organism: uncultured Oscillospiraceae bacterium; assembly: GCA_964592685.1. GTDB lineage: Bacteria > Bacillota > Clostridia > Oscillospirales > Oscillospiraceae > CAJOIG01. Next base: position 1,311 of record CAZQFN010000230.1, read on the forward strand.
CCCCGCTTATTATATCCTGGACGCCGACACCGACCCCTGGGTCTGGGCGGCCTCGGACAAGGACAAGCTGGAAAAGCGTTCCCTCTCCCTGGGTGCTTATGACGAAATGCTGGATCAGTATGAGATCCTCTCCGGCCTCACGGTGCTGGATTATATCGCCTTCCCGGATGACACGCTTTCCGCCGGTATGGCCGTGTCCTATTATGACGAATACAGCTTCGGCGCCGAAGAAGGCGGCGCCGTGGTCAGCGAGCCCTTCGAGGCGGAAGCAATTGTCGAGGTGGGCTGATATGCTGCTGGAAATGAAAGGCATCTGCAAGGACTATCCCCAGGG
>CAZQFN010000231.1:0-1610 GCA_964592685.1 uncultured Oscillospiraceae bacterium
TCTGTTTGCATATATAATCGGAATATGAGAATTATCAAGGGGGATTTTGGATGTCCAAAGCAAAAAAGTTTTTTGCAGTGCTTCTGCCTCTGTTGCTGATGCTGGGGAGCACAGGCGCTCTGGCCTGCACCGGATACTATGTTGGCCGGGAGGTCAGCGAGAACGGCACGACGATTATCGGGCATACGGCGGATTCTTTCACTACATACCAGTCTGTGACCTATGTGGTTCCCCGGGTGGAGAATGAACCGGGCAGGGTGTATGTCACGCCGGAGGGGATTGAGTATCCCCTGCCGGAGACCACCTATCGGTACTCTGTCACGCCCCGGTCAGACGGATTGTATGACAGTTCTGCCATAAATGAGATGGGTGTGGCCGTCAGCGCCTCAGTCACGACCTATTCCTCCGCAGAGGCCAAGGTCATGGATCCAAAAGTTCCCGGCGGTCTGAGTGAGCAGTTTTTATGCGATCTCGTAGGTATGTGCGCAGCTTCTGCCCGGGAGGCGGTGGAGCTTCTGGCGGATTACATTGAAGTTTATGGAAATACGGAGCAGAATATCATTCTCGTTGCAGACCGGGAAGAGGCATGGTATATGGAAACCTATACCGGCCATCAGTGGTGCGCGGTAAGGATGCCGGAGGACTGCGTGGCGGTGTTCGGAAACCAGTTCATGCTGGGCGCGGTAGATCCCGAAAGCGAGGACGTCCTCTGCTCAGCGGGCCTGTTTTCCGTGCCGGAGGAATATGGCATTGCCGTCTATGACGAGGAGGGGAATATGGATCTCTTTGCCACCTATGCCGGCGGAGCGCTGGCAAACTATGCAAACCGCCGCACCTGGTATGGTCATTTTCTGTTGGCACCCTCCACAGCGGGGGAATATGATACCTATACCCGGTATGAGCTGTTTTATGAGCCGGATGAAAAGGTTTCCCTCACGGATATTTTTGAACTGACCCGCTCCCGTTTTGAGGGGACCGTGTGGCAACCGGAGGAATACGACCTTCTGAATCAGCGGGTCATCGGCGTTGAACGCCAAATGACCTGCCATGTCATCGAGATCTATCCCCAGCTCCCGGCGGCGATGGCCTGTGTGAACTGGACATGTATGGCAAACGCGGAGCACTCTGTATATCTGCCGCAGTCGAATCTGATTACCGATGTGGCGGCGGCCTACAGGTTCATTCCCGAGGAGATGGGCGTGAATCCCGATATGGCCCACTTTGTTTTCAAACGGCTTTGCACCCTCAGTGAGCAGGACCGCGTCTGGTACGGTCAGGGTGTCCGGGATTACTGGGCCGATGTGGAGGCATATCTGACAGAAAGTTATTCCGATGTTCTGAAAGAAACGGAGAAGCTCTATGAGACGGATCCCGAGGCGGCGGAGGAATACATCACCGACTACACCATCTCCATTCAGGAGAGGGCCTTTGCCGATGCAAACCGCATGTATGACGAGCTGATCTGGTACATGATCGAGAATAACATGGCCCAGAAGTATGCTTACAACAGCGCCACTATGACCATGGATGACACCATCACTCAGATTCCTTTTGAACCGTCCCTCTCCGCGGAAACGCAATGGATGAAGTGAACAAGCAAAAAGAGAGCC
>CAZQFN010000232.1:0-1580 GCA_964592685.1 uncultured Oscillospiraceae bacterium
CCTGGGGCAGGGCATAGAACTTGCCGGGGTGCTTCCGGGCGGGGACCAGATAGTCCCGGGCGCCCTCGGGAGAGGAGGCGGTGAGGATGGGGGTGGTGATCTCCAGGAAGCCGTGCTTCGTCATGGCCTCCCGGATGGCGGCCACCACGTTGCAGCGCAGAACGATGTTGTTCTTCACGGCGGGGTTGCGCAGATCCAGATAGCGGTGCTTCAGACGGAGGGTCTCGTCCGCCTCCCGGCTGCGGTTGATCTCAAAGGGGAGCTCGTTGTGGTGGCAGCGGCCCAGGACCTGAACGGCCCGGGGCACGATCTCCACGTCGCCGGTGGCCTGCCTGGGGTTTTTGCTGTCCCGCTCCCGGACAACGCCCTCCACGGAGATGGTGCTCTCCTTGTTGATGCCCCGGAAGAGCTTCACCATGTCCTCGGTCTCAGCCACCACCTGGGTGGTGCCGTAAAAGTCGCGGACGACCACGAAGGCCAGGGCGGCGCCCACCTCGCGGACGTTTTCCATCCAGCCGACGATCTTAACGGTCTCGCCGACGTTTTCCATGCGGAGCTGGCCGCAGGTATGAGTACGCATCTGTGTCATGATGTTATATTCCTTTCACCGGTTTTACCGGATTGTTGATTCCCTTGAGAATGATCTGGGCCGCTTCCTCCGGGGGGAGGACGGTCTGCTCGCCGGTCTTCAGATCCTTGAGACTGACGGTGCCGTTGGCGGCCTCGTCCTCGCCCAGGATAACGGCATAGGGGACGGAGAGCTTGTCCGCATAGGCGAACTTCTGCTTCACCTTTTTCTGCTCCATGTAGATCTGGGTGCGGACGCCGGCATTCCGCAGCACGGTGGCGGCGGAGACGGCGCTGGCCATCACATCCCCCATGGGGATGACCAGAGCGTCGCAGGGGGCGGTGGGGAGCTCCTCGTTCAGAAGACCCTGCTCCTGGAGCACATAGAACAGACGGGTCACGCCGATGGAAACGCCCACGCCGGGGAGCTTCTTGTCGGTGTAGTATCCGGCCAGGTTGTCATACCGGCCGCCGGAGCACACGGAGCCCACCTCGGGGTGGTCCAGAAGCATGGTCTCATACACGGTGCCGGTGTAGTAGTCAAGGCCGCGGGCGATGGTGAGATCGATCTCCCACTTGTCGTCGGGCACGCCCAGACCGGGGAGCAGACCGGTGACGGTTTTCAGCTCGGCGATGCCCTCGTCCAGCGCGGGGCATTTGCCCGTGAGGCTGTCCAGGGTGGCCATGGGGTCGGCGGAGGCCAGGATGTCCATAAGCCGGTCGGCCATTTCCGGGGCCATGGCGATCTCCTCGCCGGTGAGGATGGTCTTGACCTTCTCGGCGCCGATCTTGTCCAGCTTGTCGATGGCGGTCATGACGGCGGCGGCGTTCTCCGCCACGCCCAGATATTCAAAAAGGCCGTTGAGGACCTTGCGGTTGTTCATGCGGATGCGGAAGCGCTCGATGCCCAGCTTCCGGAAGACGTTGCAGATGATGGAGGGGATCTCCGCCTCGTTGCGCACGTCCAGCGTGCCGTCGCCGATGACGTCGATGTCCGCCTGATAGAACTCCCG
>CAZQFN010000233.1:0-1577 GCA_964592685.1 uncultured Oscillospiraceae bacterium
AAAACACAAGCTGCACCAGCAGCATATAGCACACCGTGCCCGCGCCCACGCTGAGAAGCGTGTTCCGCTTCCAGACATGGAGCCCCACCACCAGAGCGCAGGCGATGATCTCCGGAATGCCATAGGGCGCCTGCAGGAAGGTGGTGCCCTTGAGGCAATAGACCACCAACATGCCAATAATGGCATAGGGCAGCACTTTGCCGAGATAGATCACGGCGGGGTGGGCCTTTTTCCCGCTTCCAAACACCAAAAAAGGAATGGCCCGCAGGGCAAATGTGACCGCCGCCATCACGGCCACCATCCAAAGGGAATGGCTCACATCAATCATGGCACGCCTCCTTTCCCCGCTTCCGCAGAAGCAGAAGAACAGCCGTGATCAGAAGCAGCGCCGGGATCAGAAAATTCTCCCCAAAGATCAGAAGGCAGACGACCGAGATCCCCACGCCGATGAGGGCCGGGTGATGCTCCTTGGCGCTCAGCCACTGCTCCACAAAAATGGTGATAAACAGCGCCGTCAGGGCAAAATCAATGCCCTGGGTGTTGATGGGAATGACCTCCCCCAGCAGCGCGCCGAGGACGCTGCCGATGACCCAGTAGATCTGGTCAAAGAGAGACACGAGAAAATAATAGCGGTGCTTATCCGCCGCCCGGGCGCCGGCGTTTTCTCCGCAAACCAGAGAATAGGTCTCGTCCGTCAATGCAAAAATGAGATAGGGCTTGCGCTTTCCCGTGTCCTTGTATTTTTCCACCAGGGAGATGCCGTAAAACAGATGGCGGGCATTTACGGTCAGCGTGGTGATCGCCGTATACAAAAGACCGGCGCCTCCCGCCAGAAGGCTCACCGCCACATACTGCATGGAGCCGGCATACACCGTCAGACTGATGAGCAGCGCCCACCAGACCCCAAAGCCCTTGCTCTGGAGCAGCATGCCAAACCCGATGCCAAGAAATATGTATCCGGCCATCACGGGAATGGTATCCACCAGCGCCGCTTTTATGTCCTGTTTTCGTTCTCGCTTTCTGTCCACGGGCCGCTCCTCTTCCGCCATAAAGGGCATCTTCAACATACCGATTCTACCATGTCCCCCCGCAAAGTCAATCTTTTTTACACTAAAACGCCACAGAAAACCCGCCCCGGGATGTTCCGGGGCGGGTTCCTCATTGCTGCACCTTATCGCGCCGCAAGAAAATCGTGCGCGCATCCGACGCTGTTCAATCGTTTTCTCCCAGGGCGTATACCTGGGAGAAAACACTGCTCAGACCGCCAGTGTGCGAGCAACGCGAATACATGCAGCGTTCTGCAAAAACATCATAAAAACGTTTGCGTTTTTATGATTGTCAATCGATGCCGCCGAAACCTCCGGGAGGCTCCTCACCGGGAGCCAGATCCGCGGGAGGATCGGGGGGCATGGAACCGTCGGCCAGGTTCATGGCTGCCACGGAATCGGCCGTCTCGCCGTGAACAGGGGCGTCATAGGCGGTGTTCAGATACAGAACGCCGTATTCCTCGCCATAGACGATCTCAAAGGTGCCCTCGCCGATGTTCTCGATCTCGCCGCCGATGATCTCGCTGACAT
>CAZQFN010000234.1:0-1552 GCA_964592685.1 uncultured Oscillospiraceae bacterium
GGAACCGGATGACTGGCGACTGCGCCTTGTAAACCCCTGGAACCCGATCCCGGAGAACTACGATCTGACCCTCACTCAGCTCATAAACGGACAGGCCATCGACGAGCGGTGCTATCCCGACTTGCAGGACATGATGGACGACTGCCGCGCGGCGGGCTTGAACCCGCTGATCTGCTCCTCGTACCGGACCTGGCAGACGCAGGAAGAGCTTTATGAGAACAAGGTGCAGCGTCTGATCGCCGAGGGCTATGACGAGGAAACGGCCCGAACAGAGGCTGGCACCGTTGTGGCCGTACCCGGCACAAGCGAGCATCAGCTCGGTCTCGCGGTGGACATCGTGGACATGAGCAACCAAAATCTCGACGAGAGCCAGGAGGATACCGCCGTTCAGAAATGGCTTATGGAGCATAGCTGGGAATACGGCTGGATATTGCGCTATCCCAGCGACAAGATCGAGATCACCGGGATCATCTACGAACCGTGGCACTATCGCTACGTAGGGAAGGACGCGGCACAGGAAATCCATACCCGCGGCGTGTGTCTGGAGGAATATCTGGACACAGTTGTGCTGCCATAGATCCCTTGAGATCAAAAGAACATGAAATTCAAAGGGTCTGGCTCAGAAAACTCCTGGCCAGACCCTTATTCATATCAACTTGTGCCTTTACTCCAGACCCACAGAGGCAAGAAGGGCGGGCTTCAGCTCATCATAGACGGCGCGGTAGGCTTCATCGGTCAGATGGATGCCGTCGGCGGAATAATCCTCACGAAGATAGCCCTTTTCATTTTTCAGAACGTTGGAGACGTTCACAAAGTTCAGACCCAGCTCGTTGGCAAGCTCTTCCACCCAGATGTTGCACTCATCCACCAGCGCGTTGGGGCGGAAGGTGTTTTCCTGACTGGGATAATATGCCATAACGTAGATATTGCAATCGGGCAGATTGTCCCGCAGATAGGTCAGAAGCTCCCGATAGCTGTCCTGCATGAACTGCATATCGAACACTTCGGAGGCCACTCGGTCAACATCCACGGAGCCGATATTGATAAAGATAGCGCCGGGCTCCATGGCAACGATGTTCTCTTTCTGGCTGGCAGCGAAGTCGGCGATGGTGGTGCCGCCCATGCTGATGTTGCCGGTGGCGATGTCATAGCCGTCCTCGGCCAGGAAGGTATCCACCACACGGAAACCGCCCATGAGAGAGGAGCCGCAGAACAGGATGCCGCCGGGTTCCATAGTGGTGGGCTCGGCGCTGCCGCCGATGGGATCGGGCGCCGCCGATTCGGAGGCTTCGCCGCTGGTGCCGGTATCGGTGCTCGCGGCATCGCCGGTGGTCAGTTCGGTATAGGACTGAGTGCCGTCATCGTTGACATTTACGGCGATCTCCACGGTGTAGGTGCTGCCGCTGGTGTTTACAGCGGTCCATGCGGCGGTAACGGTGGTGCTGCCCGCCTTGGCGCCGGAGATGGTGAGCGCGAGAATGTCCGCTTCTGCCGTGGCCACGGTCTCGTCGGTGTTGCCGGTGACTTCAAAATCCACGGTGCTGTCCTTGCC
>CAZQFN010000235.1:0-1550 GCA_964592685.1 uncultured Oscillospiraceae bacterium
ACGATGGGATCGTCGCCGTAAGCGATGTAGCGGTCAACGCCGTCCACCTCATGCTCCACCCAGCCGGAGGAGATGATGCCGGTGATCTCGGTGTTGTCCAGGGTCAGGACCAGGTTCTTGCTGGTGAACTGGTGGCCGTTGTAGATGTCGCCCACCAGAGCGGTCTCGCCGTTGCAGTCCTGGAAGTAGGCCTCAACGACCTCGTTGTAGTTATAGCCGCCGGAAGCCCACATGGTGGAAGCGGGGCCCCAGTTGGTGGCGTCGGTGACATCGTGATTCTCATCCTTGGGAGCGATGGAATCGTCGAAGGTGATGGCGGTGCCGCCCAGAGAGCCGGGATCGTCAGAGTCGAAGGCCAGCAGCAGAACGGGGGCATCGATCTTGCAGTTGCGGACATACAGGTTGGATCCGGTGGCGCCCATGATCATGGCGTCGGCGCTGGCGGTGGTGTCGATGTTGGTCTGGGTGTAGCCATCGCCGGTGCCCTTATAGATGAAGGCGATCTCGCCGGCGTTCAGTTCGGAGTCGGCGCAGAAGGTGATGCCGCCGGCGTTGGAGTGGCACATGACGATGCTCTTGCGGGCATTGACGACGGTGCCGTTGACGTAGGCGGAGGAAGCGTACTCGTTGGCCTCAACGTTGCCGTAATCGGCGTTCACAAGGCAGCCGGAGTAGACGTTCATGTTGGAGCCGATGGAGTAGGAGGAATAGCCGGTGCCGCCGGTCTCCATATCCAGGATGTTCAGCTCGGAGTCGATGAGGGTGTTCTTGCCGGTGTAGTAATAGAGGCTGGTGTCGTTGGTCTCGGGCAGAGCGGCCATGGCCTCCTCGCCGTCAACCGCGTCCAGCTGGGCCAGATATTCGTCGGTCAGGCCGGTGGCGGCCACGGCAAACTCAGCCAGGGTCATGATGGAGCCGTCGGCCTTGGCATAGCCTTCGCCCTCCACATAGGCGGTGTTCAGGGCGATCAGATCTTCCTCCACGGGAGCCTCGGTGCCGTCCACAGACAGGGAAGCCCAGCCGAAGGAGTCGATGGTGGTGTTGTAATAATAGATGTCATAGTAGTCGCAGAACTGGCAGGTGCGGACCACGCCATGGAGACCCAGGACCCAGACGGCGCAGTCTTCGCCCTCCGCGTCACCGGTGGAGGTGAGGGTGGAGTTGGAGACATAGACGGTGGGATAGGAGTCATGGGTGCTCAGACCGCCGAAGAGCGCGGTACGGGTGACACCGTCGCCGGTGATGTTCACGTTGTTCATGAACAGGGTGGTATCGCCGGTGACCGCAACAGCGCAGCCGTCGCCGGTGAAGTCGTCGCCGCCGGACTCATGGTTGCCGGTCTGGGAAATGTGGAAGGTGGAATCGTCGATGCGGTATTCGCCGTTGACGACGGTGACCACGGACATGTTGGCCTGATCGGCGGTGATGTCCGCGCCGGAGAGACCGGCCTCGGTGACGGTGCCGTTCACGGCGGCCTCGGCCACGATCAGCTCATCGCCGCTCTTGGTGATGATGGACTGGGTCTGGAACTCCTGAGAGCCGTTGCTGCT
>CAZQFN010000236.1:0-1546 GCA_964592685.1 uncultured Oscillospiraceae bacterium
ACGACATGGAGATCTACACCGACGGCTTCGAGCGTTCCGCTATGATCGTTGCCGAGCAGGGCACCATCACCGCTCACAACTCCAAGTTCACCGTTCTGGGTGCCAACCCCCTGACCGAGGCTTACGACACCTACGTCAACTCCGCCAACCAGAACATCATGCTCTCTCCCCCCTGGGTTCTGGGCATCCAGGGCGGCGCCCGTGTGGTCAACATGATCGGCACCACCCCCACCCTGAACTACATCGACTGCGAACTGATCGCTGGCGGCTGGGCTCTGATCTCCACCGACTCCGGCTCCAACATGATGATCAACGTGGTTGACACCGAGATGAGCATCCTGCCCGAGTCTCAGGGCGGCATGGACTCCGGCTGGCGTATCTTCGGTTACGATGAGGACGCTTACGGCTCCGGCTACGGCGCTTACTACATCGGCAACCCCACCCAGAACTACTACGGCGCCACCTTCAACGGCGTCACCTACGCTGCTATCATCACCGGCGCTACCTCCGGTCTGTACACCTCCTCCGAGGGTATGATCGACATCTATGACGCCAACGGCAACCTGCTCGAGACCGTCGAGGGCGAGGGCAACATCACCACCATCAACGGCGTTTTCGGCATCATGATGCACAACTCCCTCTCCAATGGTATGATCTTCAACGAAGGCACCACCATCAACACTGAGGAAGCTACCATCATCCACAAGACCGGCAAGGGCGACTTCTACTTCGACAATGCCGTTCTCAACGCCAAGTCCGGCATCATCTTCCAGATGATCGACAACGACGACGACTCCCGTGTCGGCATGATCTCCATGGCCGAGGGCTTCTCCACCGAGTATGACGAGTCCAAGGTCGATTCCGGCGACGGCTTCCCCGGCATCAACTATGACTACGTTTCCGGCGTGGGCGGCGTTGCTGTCACCTCCACCTACACCAACGGCATCTACAACGGCAACATCTACAACGGCACCGGCTACTATGGCCAGAAGGGCAACGACCTGACCGTCACCCTGGGCGAGGGTGCTGTTCTGAACGGCGACATCGCTCTGACCTCCACCATCAAGGGCCTTGAGTACTCCGCCTCCGCCATCGAGGGCATCGAGTACTACGGCGACGAGATCGGCTACATCCTCCTCGATGCTGAGGGCAACGTGACCGAGAACGCTGCTGAGGCTGCTTACATCCAGATCCAGACCTACACCATGAACCAGTACTTCCTGCAGGGTCATGTTGAGAACAAGGTCCACTACAACGGCTCCGCCACCATCGAAGTGGTCGTCGAAGCCGGCGCTGAGTGGAACGTCGCTGGCGAGTCCCTGGTCACCGGCCTGACCGTTGCCGAGGGCGCTGTTGTCAAGGGCGTTATGACCGAGAACGCTGATGGCTCCATCACCATCGCTGCCGGCGAAGGCACCATCGCTGCCGGTTCCTACGGCACCATCGAGGCTGTCGGTGGCGGCGTTGCTCTGGGCGGCGGTCTGGACGAGACCGGCGAGCTCAACGTTGAGGCTGCTGCCAGCGCTATGGCCGACATGCAGTCCGG
>CAZQFN010000237.1:0-1540 GCA_964592685.1 uncultured Oscillospiraceae bacterium
CCTGACGGGCGGGGTTCTGGCCCTGACCGGCGGTCAGGATGCAGCCGAACATCAGTTCGTCAACGGCGTCGGCGGGAACGTTGCCGCGCTTCAGAGCTTCCTTGACAACCACAGCGCCCAGATCGGAAGCGGGGGTGTTGGAGAGGCTGCCCTGGAACTTGCCGATGGCAGTACGGCAGCAGGATACCAGATAGATATCTTTCATGGTGGAAAATCCTCCTTCAAATGATGGGCTCCGGAAGAGCCGAATGATGTGCGTAAAATCACTAAGTATCAGTATAGTACAACATTTTTCAAAAATCAAGGTTTCCCCCGGAAAATAGCGCTTCACTTGCGGGGAAGCGTCTGGTATAATCGAAGCAGCAACGAGCAACACACAGGAGGAAGCATTATGACCGGAAAGAAGATCCTCGCGGCCCTGCTGGCTGTTTCCATGGGCCTGGCCCTCTGCGCCTGCGGAAAGAAGGCGGAGGAGACCGCAGCGACCCCCGAGCCCATTCTGGCGGCGGCCAATGCCTATGCCCCCGGCGCGGAGCCCACCCCCATTGTGGAGGCCTCGGCCGAGATGGCCGCATCCGCGGAGGAATCGTCCCCGGAGCCCGCCCCTGTGGAGACAACGGCGGAGCCCACCCCCGAACCCACTCCGGAGATCACCCTGGAGCCCACCCCTGCCCCCACCGTCGTGCCGCCCCCGGCCTTTGAGACCGCGGCCGCGATCCCGGAAGCGGCGGAGGAGCCCGTCCCGGCGGAGAGCGAGGGCGATCTGCGCCCCGGCACCTATGTGGGCAGCGACGGCAGCGTCCTCACCGTGAACGAGGACGGCACCTGCACCTATGAGGCAGAGGTCTCCGGCAAGATCAACGGCAAGGCCATGAGCGCCGTGCTGGTGTTCCACGGTGTCCGGGAAAACGGCGGATTCTCCTTTGACAAGGTCACCTACGGCGCCCTGGATCTTACCGCCCTGGCCGCGGCTGCCGGCTATTCGGACGCCTCCCCCTGGGAGACCGCCGCCGGCGTCCTCTATGGGGATTCGTGAGCCGGAAGCGTCTGTTTTGTGACAATTCTTGCCATCCGAAAAGGACGGGCGTATAATGAGAAAAAGCGGCGAAAATACCCGGCGGGTGCTTTTTGCCGCTTCTCGCATATGCGGAGGAAACTGACATGAAGTTCAAGGAATTCCTGAAGCGCAAGAACATTGAGATCTCCGTCAGACGCTATCTCATTGACGCGCTGGGCGCCATGGCCCAGGGCCTGTTTTGCACGCTTCTCATCGGCACCATTCTGAACACCCTCGGCCAGCAGCTGCACATCGGCTTTCTGACCGCCACCGTTGCCACCATCAACGGCACCGACTATACCATCGGCGGCCTGGCGTCCTATATGGTGGGCCCGGCCATGGCCGTGGCCATCGGCTATGCCCTTCAGGCGCCCCCGCTGGTGCTGTTTTCCCTCATCCCCGTGGGCATGGCCACCAACGCCCTGGGGGGCGCGGGCGGCCCTCTGGCCGTGCTGGTGGTGGCCATCATCGCCGCGGAGTTCG
>CAZQFN010000238.1:0-1526 GCA_964592685.1 uncultured Oscillospiraceae bacterium
GAGGCAGCCGTCCGCAGGTTCCGCAACGACGGATGGCGCGATCCCGGCAAGGCGACGCTGCTCTTCCATGAGGTTCTGGCGCGTCTGCGCCGCACCGGGATAGTGGAGCTGCTCCATCTTGGTCCAGAAGAGGATGCGGGTGGACATCCGGGTGGGATCGCCGAAGGCGCCGGCGGTGTAATAGGCCTGGGTCTCCTGCCACATGGCGGGACGGTCTCCGGCCAGGGGCGCGGCGGTGTCGCAGGAGAAGAGGAAGCGGTCGTTCCAGACCCAGTTGCCGGCGGCATCCTGCTCCAGAAAGTCCCAGCGGTTCCATTCCTCGTCCCGGGGGTCGCCGTTTTCGTCCCGGCCCACGATGGGGCGGCGCTCGTCGGCATAGGCCAGCTCAAACTTGAACAGGGCCTCGAAGATCCGGGCCCAGCAGGCGTTTTTCATCACCCGCTTGGAGCGCAGACGGCCGGCGGCCTGGTTGGCGGAGAACTCCTTGGCCACGCGGCTGGTGGCGGTGCGGTCCTCCCGGCCCTGATAGGAATCGGTGATGCCCACGATGTTCCGGGCCTCCTGGTAGACATAATCCATATAAGCCAGGGGCTGCTCCACGTCGCATTTCATGTCGTAAACGCCCAGATAGTTCTTGTCCGTGACGTTTTTCAGCCGGATGACCTTGGCCACGCCGGTGTCCACCCGGATGGAGGGATCGGGGGGCAGACTGATGTAGGTGCCCGCGGCCAGCAGCTGGTCGATGATGCTCTTTTCCAGACGGTTGATGGTGTTCTGCTGGTCCCGGATCTTGTCCACGTCCGACTCGCCCAGAAGCTTTCCATAGACGGAGACGCTCTTCTGGAGGAAGACGGGGAACATATCCGGCCTGTAACAGGGGATGCGGTTGGGCTCGCCGGTGAGGGGGTCGGCCCCGGGGATGAGACTGCCGTCGCTTCGGCGGGCGGGGAGCCACAGCTCCATGCTGTCCACCGTCTCCCGGCGGAGGGGGCCGCCGCACAGGGGGCATTTGCCCGTGACATCCTCGTCCTCAAACTCCTCTTCCGCCTCCTCCGAGGGGGGCATATTGGCGGGAAACTCCTCCCCGCAGTGGCCGCACCGGCACAGCACACGGCTCTGGCAGTCCTCCAGATCCTCCAGCACGGTGTCGTTCACCCAGGAGAACAGGCCGATGCCCCCGTTTTCGTTGCGGTAATAGGCCACATACTGGGTCACCAGCTCCTCCGAGGGGGCCACATCGCCCCCGCCCCGGATGGCGGGCTCCTCCTCGCTGCCCTCCGTCACGTCCACGCCGTAGCGGCGCCGGATGAAGGACTTGGTCTGGGGGAGCTTGAGGATGAAGTCCTCCATCTCCTCCAGATCCCCGGTGACGCCGGGCTGGGGACAGAGCTGGCGGGGGTGGACGGCGGAGAGGACGCTCTCCCCCATGGCGTCATAGTGGCGGCGGGCCGCGTCCCATTCCAGCACATAGAGGCCGCCGCCCTGGATGGGCACGGTGCGCTCCATCTGGTCGTTGAGGATCTCCA
>CAZQFN010000239.1:0-1525 GCA_964592685.1 uncultured Oscillospiraceae bacterium
ATCCGGCGCTGATCCTGAAAAACCTCATCCAGAGCCAGGTGCGCAATGTGGTTGGCTCCAGCACGGTGGACGCCGTCCTCACTGACGGCAAGGAGAACATCCAGATGCAGGTAAAGGATCTCGTCACCCAGATCCTGGAGGAATACGACATTGGCCTGAGCCTTGTGGATGTGAAGATCCAGGACTCCGAGCCCCCCACCCAGGACGTTGTGGAAGCTTTCAAGGCGGTGGAAACCGCCAAGCAGAAGGCTGAGACCGTGGTGAACGACGCCAAGGCCTATCAGAACGCCCAGCTTCCCCAGGCGGAGGCCCAGGCAGACCAGCTCATCCAGAACGCGGAATACCTCAAGCAGGCCCGCATCAACGAGGCCGTGGAGCAGGTGGCCATGTTTAACGCCATGTATGAGGAATACGCCCAGAACCCCGAGATCACACGATCCCGTATGTATTACGAAGCCATCCAGAAGATTCTGCCCGGCGTGAGCGTCTACATTGATACCACCGGTGACGGGAGCAATGTCCAGATGATGCTGCCGCTGGAGAGCTTCGTGCAGGAAAGCGAGGTGCAGTAATATGAAAAAGTGGATCATTGTAGCGCTGATCCTGCTGCTTGCAGTGATCGTGGCGGCAAACGCCTTCTATACCGTGCGGGAGGATGAATATGCCTGCACCGTGCGCTTCTCAAAAATCATCGAAACCTCCGACGAGGCCGGTCTCCACTGCAAAATTCCCTTTATCGACAGCGTGAAATACTTCCCCCGGGTAGCCATGCTCTATGACATCCCGCCCTCCGAAGTCCTCACCTCCGACAAGCAGAACATGACCGTGGACTGCTATGTCATCTGGCGGATCGAGGATCCCCTGAAGTTCTATCAGACCCTTGGCTCCACCTCCGCAGCGGAGCAGCGCCTGGATGCCATTACCTACAACGAGCTTAAAACCGTGATGGGCACGCTGGCCCAGGCAGACATCATCAACATGGACGACGGCGCCGAGCGCAACACCATCTACGAGGGCATCGCCACCTCCGTGGACGAGCTGGCCCAGACCTACGGCATCGGCGTGGAGGATGTGAAGATCAAGCGCTTTGACCTTCCGGAGTCCAACCTGAACGCCGTCTATTCCCGCATGATCTCCGAGCGCAACCAGATGGCGGAGAAATACACCGCCGACGGCAATTACGAGGCTTCCATCATCCGAAACGATGTGGACAAGCAGGTGAACATCATCATCTCCAACGCCGAGGCAGAGGCCGCCCAGTTGGTGGCGGAGGGCGAGGCCGAATATATGCGCATGCTGGCAGAGGCCTATGACACCGACGACAAGAAGGACTTTTATGAGTTCACTCTGGCCCTTGACGCTCTGGAGGAGAGCATGACCGGAGACCAGAAGACCGTGATTCTGGATCAGGATTCTGCCCTGGCTGCCATTCTCACCGGCAGCAACTGAATCCGCCAAAATACAGCAGGAGCGAATGGTTTTCAAAGCCATTCGCTCCTTTTTGGTTTTTTCTCTCACGCCTTCG
>CAZQFN010000240.1:0-1507 GCA_964592685.1 uncultured Oscillospiraceae bacterium
CGGACGATTTCCAGCGCGTCGGTCACATCCTTCGCCGTGTGGCGGCGGCCGATGGCCTCCAGCACCCGGTCGGACATGGTCTGGGGATTCACGGACACACGGGTCACGCCCCATTTTTTCAAAACCGCCATTTTCTCCGGGGTGATGGTGTCGGGCCGGCCGGCCTCCACGGTGTATTCCCGCAGGGCGGAGAGATCGAAATGCTCCGCCAGGGCGGCGCAGAGCCCGTCCAGCTGTTCCGCGGTCAGGGTCGTGGGGGTGCCGCCGCCGAAATAGAGGCTCACCACCCGCTGGCCCTCCTGCTTCACGGCCTCCGCCGTGCGCGCAAGCTCCACATGGAGCGCCTCCAGATAGGGCTCCATGAGCTTTGCGTTTTTGCCCACGGCATTGGAGATGAAGGAGCAATAGACACACCGGGTGGGACAGAAGGGAATGCCAACATAAAGCCCCACATCCCGCACCTCCAGAGAATCCCGCGCGGCCAGTGTGGCCAGAGTCGTCCGGTGGCAGAGGGCCGCCCGGGCCGGAGAAACGTCAAAATCCCGCTGAAAATCCTCCGCGGTCCGTCCCTCGGTGAGATAGCGGGCCAGAAGCTTTCCCGGCTTCACGCCGGTGAGCGCTCCCCAGGCGGGCTGTTTCACCCCGGAAGCCAGCGCCGCCCGGTAGAAAGCGAGCTTCACCGCCCGCTGGACGGCCCGGTCCCGCTCCATCTCCGTGGTCCAGGGTCCCACGGGAGCGCTCTTTTCATATTCTATGCCGCTTTTCACAAGACGGCACAAAACGGCGCTCTCCTCCGGCCGCCAGTGAAGCTCCACCCGGTCCCCGGCAGGCTCGCCCCCGGGATACACGGGCCGCTCCGCGGGGAACAGGGTAAGCATCATCTGCTCCGCGGCGTATTTATAATCATGTCCGAAAAAGTAAAGATCCATAGGTGTGTCCTGTCGGTTGTTTTTTTCATGGTTTTGTGCTTTAATGGAAACAGTATAACACAGTTCGGTCCGAATTCAAGCGCCGAGCGGAACAGGAGACGATCTCATGGATAAGCCCATCGTATATTTTACCCGTGACATGAGCCCCGAAGGAGTGCTGAAGCTTTATAACACGCTGGGCAAGACCCTGCCCGGCAAGGTGGCCATCAAGGTCCATTCCGGCGAGGTCGGAAACCAGAACTTCCTCCGCCCCACTTTCTGGAAACCGGTCATTGACGCCGTGGGCGGCACGGTGGTGGAATGCAACACCGCCTACGAGGGCGAGCGCAACACCACGGAAAAGCACCGCAAGTGCATCGAATACCATGGCTGGAGCCACTATTTCGACGTGGATCTGCTGGACGGCGAGGGCCCCGACTGGGAGCTGCCCATCCCCTGCGGCCGGCGCATCCAGAAAAACTTTGTGGGCAAGAACATGAAAAACTATGACTCCGTTCTGGTCCTGAGCCACTTCAAGGGCCATCCCATGGGCGGCTTCGGCGGCGCGCTGAAGCAGCTCTCCATCGGCTTTGCCTCCT
>CAZQFN010000241.1:0-1493 GCA_964592685.1 uncultured Oscillospiraceae bacterium
CCGGGGAAGGATAAGCTCATCCCCGTGAACTATACCCGCTCCAAAATGGTGGGCAAGATCCAGTGTAAGACCGCCCTCATGGAGGAGCTGGGGCTGGACATCCAGCCCAACCGCCCCCTCATCGGCATGGTCACCCGGCTGGCCTATCAGAAGGGGCTGGAATTCGTGATGGAGCAGATGGACGACCTTCTGTCCCGGCGGGACTTCGCCTTCGTCCTTCTGGGCAACGGACAGGCGGAATACGAGGTCTGGTTCCGGGGGCTGGAGGCCCGCTGGCCGGGCCGGGTCTGTGCCTGGATCGGCTATGACGATGCCCTCAGCCACCGGATCTATGCCGGCTGCGATTTCTTCCTCATGCCCTCCCGGTTCGAGCCCTGCGGCATCAGCCAGCTGATCTCCATGGCCTATGGCACGCTGCCCATCGTCCGGGAGACCGGCGGATTGAAGGACACGGTCATCCCCTATAACCGCTATACCGGGGAGGGGACGGGCTTTGCCTTCTCCCGGCTGGATTCCGAGGACATGGCCGGCGCCATAAATTACGCCCTGGACGCCTATGCCGACAAAAAGGTCATGGCCGGGCTTGTCCAGAACGCCATGACCCAGGACTTCTCCAGCGACAAATGGGCCTTTGAATACGCAAAGCTCTATATGGATATGATGTGAGCGCGGACAGGATCGGAGCGCTCCGAAGAGATGAATGCAAGGCTCCCCCGACACCCATCGGGGGAGCTTTGTTATATGCGTCAAGCCCCCGTTCCCCCAAAAAAAGAGAACTCTGTTCTCTTCGGAAGGGAGCCGGGAAGCGAAGCCCCCTTGAGGGGGTTTGGGGGTGCAGCCGCGCTGGGTTTTCCACATTGGCGAATGTTGAAAACCCGGCTTATCCTGGCCTCCGCTTCCCTGCCCTCTCCCTGGCTTCGCCTTTCCTTTCCTGGACTGGCCTTGCCTAACCTTGCCTTGCCTTACCTTACCTTACCTAACCTAACCTCGGTTGCCAAATCCCTCAAAACCCTCACACCATCGGAATGTGTTTTCTGCGGGATTCGGTGGCATCGGGCAGAAGTTTTCCACAATGGGAGAAAGCGCCGCACAAAGGCAACCGCACCGCAGGAAAACCTGCGGTGCGGTTGCTTATGATTCTGTTTCGGATGGAAGAATGGGGCCGTTTTCTTTTTCAACGTCCTCCAGATGCTTGAGCAAAACGAATTCGATATAATTTGTCAAAGAACGGTGCTCGCTCGTTGCCAGTACACCAATTTTGTCGAACACTTCATCGGAAAGCCGCAGTGTGAAAACTCTTTTGTTGGTAGCCATGGAATGCCCTCCATACAATGTCGTACTTGTATGGTATAGGAGGTTTGATGCAAAATATACACTCACTTGACAGGCAAGTGATATCACTTTATAATGTTTTTGCTGAAAAAGATGAGTCGTTAGTGTGTTTGTAACTGCGGGGAGGAATATCTATGGCTTGTGTCAACTATCGGAAGATG
>CAZQFN010000242.1:0-1493 GCA_964592685.1 uncultured Oscillospiraceae bacterium
GCCGGTGTGGTGGAACGGCAGACACACGGGACTTAAAATCCCTTGTCCGTAAGGGCGTACGGGTTCAAATCCCGTCACCGGCACCAAAAGCCCCTTTTGCTTTCGCAAAAGGGGCTTTTGAATTTGATCAGCTTCAGAATTCCACCGCAAAAACGATGTTCTCTCCCTCCAGGCGGACGCGGATATGGCCGCCGCTCTGCTCCACCAGATCCCGGGCGATGGAGAGACCAAGACCGTGGCCGGGCTGGCTGCCTCTGGCCGCCGCGCCCCGGTAAAAGCGATCAAAAAAGCGCTCCGGGTCGGTTTCCTCCAGTTCCGGGCAGGTGTTGGAGAGCTCCAGCGCTACATGCCGCCCCCGGCGGATCTGCAAAAACACGTTTCCGCCTTCCGGCGTGTATTTCACAGCGTTGTCCAACAGGATGGTGATCACCTCCCGCAGGGACTCCTCACTTCCGTATACCTCCGCGCCGGGCGCCAGTTCCGCCCGCAGCAAGAGCTTCTTTGACTTTGCCGAGGGTTCGAACTCCGCCAGCATATCTCCCGCCAGAAGGCTCAGATTGATGCGCACAGCCTCCGCCCGGTGCATGGACTCATCCAGCAGAGAGCGGGTCACCAACCGGTCAATGAGACGGGTCATGTGATCGGTCTGGCTCCGGGCATTTTCGAGCCACTCGCTGGTGCCGTGGTCCATGACCTGCATGTCCAGATCCGCCATGATGACCCCCAGCGGGGTCTTCAGCTCATGGGTCACATCGCTGATAAAGCGTTTCTGCCGCTGGATATTCTGCGCAAACGGACGCACCACCAGTCCGGCCAGAAGTGTCACCAGACCGAACACGGCCACCAGACACACAAACCCCACCAGGATCGAGGTTTTCAGCAGCGACCGCATGGCGCTGAACTCCTGGGTACAGCGGAGAAAAACCACCTTATACGGCGCCTCCCGGGAGGCCACATAGTAGCGATAGCTCCCGAAGTTCCCATAGTCCTTGCCCTCGGCCAGAAGCTCGTCCAGCTTTGCCGCGGCATCCATGCCGGTGGCCTCGGAAAGCGTCTGCAGCTCGTCATCCAGCACATTGGCCATCATACCGCCGGAAAAAATGAAATAGCTGTCCTCGCTGGTGATGTCGCCGGCTTCCATGTCCACCCATTCCTGAATGGTCTCCGGCATAGCCGCCAGCATGCCCCGGGGCGGGCCGAAATCACTGTCCGCCAGAAACACAAGCTGCTGGTCGATGCTGTTATACACGTTATAACCGTTCACCCAGTTGACCGCTACCAGCGTCACCAGCAAAACCGCAAGAAAGGCCAGCATGGCAATGGAAATAAACCGGCGTTTTACTTTCTTTATCATTGGGTCTCCTCAAGGCTGTAGCCGACACTGCGCATTCCCTGGATGACTACCCGGTCGGTGGCCTTTGCCAGTTTCTTTCGCAGCGTGGACATATGCACCCGCACCACGCTCAGATCCGGCGTCTCCTCCCAGCCCCAGA
>CAZQFN010000243.1:0-1490 GCA_964592685.1 uncultured Oscillospiraceae bacterium
GCGCCGCAGAGCACGATGCCCCGCTCGTTGAACACCTTCACCACATCGCCGTGGGAGATGCCCCGCTTTTCCGCCTCGGAGGGGTGCATCCAAACCGGCTCATACTGATAGCCGTCAAAGCCCCGGACCTTCATGGTGGGAACCTCCCGGTTCCAGACAATATCGTCGCACTGGGCGTGCATACGCCAGCGGCCGTGGTTGGACATGCAGATCAGCGGATAGTCCGCCGCCCGATGGGAGGTGACTCGTTCGCTGTGGCATTCGCCGTTTTCGATCCAGTGGGGCACGGGCGGCCGCTCCGGATCATCCGGCAGATGCTTTTCCAGAAGGGTCGCGCTGTATTCCAGCTTGCCCGTAGGCGTGGTCAGCGGGTTGTTTTCCGGATCGTCATGGAACTTCCGCAGACCGGCGGGAATGGCATCAAGCTCCTCCTGTGTCTTGCAGGGGACCACAAAAATCTTTTTCTCCCGGAACTCCTCCCAGGTCATATAATCCTCACAGCCGGTGGCCTTATAAAAGAAGCGAACACGGTCCTCCACGGACATATTGTCGGTATAGGCATCGTAATACTCCGGGCCCAGCTTTTCCGCCACCCGGGCGCAAACGTCAAAATCAGACACGCTCTCGCCCCGGGGCTCGATGCACTTGTGCTCCAGATAGATGGAGGTGAAGGCGCCGGAGGACATATCGTTTCCGATGTCTTCCAGTTCGTGCTTCGTGCATACAGGGAAGATAATATCCGCAAAATAACAATCGTTCTCCAGCCAGGGATGCTGGGCCACGATGGTCTCGATGGAGGGATGGCGGAAGGCATCCGCCGACTTGTTGCCATGGTTCCAGCAGGTCACCTGGCAGGGGGCATCCGTCCAGATCATGTGGACCTGGCTCATGCCATCCCGGGGATATTTCATCTCCTCAAACTGATACTGCTGGGTAGGCTGACGGTAATTGTTCGCGTCCGGCACCTGGCTGGAGGAGAAGCACTGAAGGCCCCGCCACTCCGCATGGCCGTTGAGGATGGCCTCATGAACAAGAACGCGGGGGATGAACTGCTTGGGGCCGGGAAGCTTGGTGAAGAGCTTTACGAGCTCCGGCGCCCGCTCCTTCTGGGCCTGGGTGAGGCAGAAGCGGTCCATGTTCACCGTGGGGTCCACATCCCCGTCCACCGGGCGGAGCGCGTCGCAGATCTGGGTGATTTTGGGCACGAACTTCCCCTGGAACGGCAGCGGGTAATCCCGGTTCCAGAGACTCCATTCGATCATTTTCGCCTGATGGACACCAGGCCGGCCCAGACCCTGCATGCCCAGAAGCATCACTTCCAGCCGGCCGGGCTCCGTGGCATAGGGGCCGCGGATCATGGGGCCGCCGTTGCCGTGGCAGATGGACACCGTCTCCTTGGCCCATTTCCGGGCCAGCGCCTTGATGGTCCACTCCGCCACGCCGCATTTCTCGCTGGCCCAGGCGGGGGTTTTGGGGATGCCGTCCTCCCG
>CAZQFN010000244.1:0-1458 GCA_964592685.1 uncultured Oscillospiraceae bacterium
CGTCACTTTGGGCAATGCCCAGAGCCTTCCCCAGCCAGTCCCCATGGGGCAGCAGACGGGCGATGTCTCCCAGCGCGCGGGTGGAAGCGCAGTCCGCCAGAGGCAGCTGGCTCAGGGCATAAAACAGGACCGTGTTGCCGTTGATGCCCTGGTCCGGCATGGCGGCATGGCAGCCCTTTGCCGAGACGATGACCTTCGCGCCGCGCTCCGTTTCCTCCACCCGGCAGGAGGCTCCCACCTCCGCGCACAGAGGCATGCACCCCGCCAGAAGATGCTCCGGCCGCATGCCCGCGATCTCCGCCCAGGCCTCCGTGGGCACCACGTTGGTGCGGAAGCCGCCGGAGAGCGCCGCCACCCGGGGCAGGGCCGTCTCCGGCTCCCAGCTTTTGCGGAAACGCAGGCGATAGAACCCCTTCTCCGCATTGCAGACGGGAAATTCCGAATCCGGCGTGAATGTATTGGGCGCGGGGGATTCCCGCTTGTAGTAATGGTCGATATCCCGGGAGCCGGATTCCTCGTCCGTGCCCAGAATGAGCCGGCAGCCGGCCCGCATGGGCAGCCCCAGTTCCTTCACGCAGCGCATGGCATACAGGGCCGCCACGGCGCCGCCCTTGTCATCCGCCACGCCCCGGCCATAGATATAGCCGTCGTCCCGGATCACGGGCTCATAAGGATCCGTGTCCCAGCCGTCTCCCTCGTCCACCACGTCCAGATGGGCCAGGATATCCAGCTTGCGGCCGTCCGCCTCCCCAAGATCGGCGGTGGCCACGTGCCAATCGTAATTTTTTACCCGGAAGCCATAGCCGGCGCACAGATCCATAGCCGCCGCCAGAGCTCTGGCGGGGCCTTCGCCATAGGGGGCGTTCTCCGCCGGAGTCCCCTCCACACTGCGGATGCGGCAGAGGGTCTTCAGATCCTCCAGCATTTCCTCCCGGTGGGCCCGCACCCAGGCGACAATCCGTTCCTTTTGCTCCATATATCCTCCCCGGCGCAGCATGCGCCTTTCACGCTGTTTTTCCCATTGTAACATCAATTGAAAAACATTGCCACCTCTGGTATAATGATTTTCACACAGAACACAGAATCACGGGAGGTACATATGGTTGACATAACTTTTAACGCGGAGCAATGCATCCGCTGCGGCCTGTGCGTAAAGACCTGCGCCATGGGCCATCTGCGCATGACGGAAGACGGGCCCGCCGCCACCGGGCGGGGTGCCTGCATGGGCTGCATGCAGTGCGTGGCCATATGCCCCCGGAAGGCTGTCCGCTATAACGGCAGCGAGGCCATTGCCGAACCGCCGGAGGATCCCCTGGAGCGCACCATCATGGCCCGCCGCTCCGTGCGAAAGTTCAAACCCGAAGCCCCGGACCGGGCGCTGATCCAGTGGGCGCTGGACCGCTCCGGCTATGCCCCCAGCGGCAAGAACCGCCACGACAACCGCTTCACCGTGGTCTA
>CAZQFN010000245.1:0-1428 GCA_964592685.1 uncultured Oscillospiraceae bacterium
CCGCCATCAACTACGGCGACTTCCTGAACATGATCTACAACGTCATCACCGGCGGTCATTCCTCTCTCAGCGAGGCCGGTGAAACGGCCAAGGCCACGCTGACGGCGGCCGGCGGCACCAGCCGCGAGGCCAACGCCAGCGCCGTGAACGAGTATTTCGCTCTGGGTCTTGATCTTGCGGCCGTCATGGAAGAGACCGTCACCAAGTGGGACGCCGTCATGATGCTCTACGCTCTGAAGGGCACCTCCGACGGTCTGAAGGATATGCCCGACGAGAATATGGAGGATACTTACCTCTATAACACCACCAAGTGGGGCGATCTGGCATACGACACCTATCTGGACACCGATACCTACTATGCCCGCAAGGGTATCACCGAATACACCGCCGAGACCAACCACTACGGTCTGACCTCCATGGCGGCGGTCACCGTGAGCCCCGCGGCCACTGTGGATGAAGCCGCCTGGGAGGGCTGCTCCTTCTTCTATATCGGAGACTATGTGATCGTCATCGACAACACCGCCATCATCGACAAGGCCGAGACCGATGAAAACGGCGGCACGATCTACTATCAGGCCGGCTACTCCGCCGATGAATACGAGGGCGAAAAGACCTATCAGTCCCTGGCGTTCTCCTATTCTCTCGCCGAGGACGGCACGCTCGTGATCGAGGGTGTGGACGGCTATACCACCTTCGCCACCGGCACCACCTGGAACCTGGCGGACGTGGGCAGCTTCTACTGCTCCGGCCTCTGGATCCGTGACGGCGCTCAGGTGGATCTGCTGAACACCACCGTTCTGGCCCAGGCCAGCGCCACCGGCGACGACATCAAAGACGACTCCCACCGCTTCTTCGGCGGCGGCGACGGTCTCCAGGTTACCGACGCAGCTTCCGTCACCGTGAAGAACGACGACGGCCAGATCTTCCTGATCGGCACCGGCGGCACCTCCGCGGGCTCCATCTATGCCGGCGGCTCCTCCACTACCGTGGTGGAGAACACCACCCTCCGCAATGCCTCCGGCCACCCCTTCAGCATCTTCTATAACGGCATCTTCGTGCTGGATGGCTGCACCACCATGAACAGCGGCCGTATCTTCAACTCCGATGCCTCCTCCGGCACCATCATCTTCAACGACACCATCTGCGTGGAGCGCAGCGGCGCCTCCGTCATGGACGAGACCTGCTCCGCCCACTTCGTCAACACCTTTGTCACCAAGCTCTCCGGCTGGGAGGTCAACGGCAACGCCCAGGCCATCTTCCTGAACTCCACCGTGGAATCCGGCGGTGCCTTCAACTATTCCAACAAGACCTCCATGAGCTCCGACGTGGGCGAGGTGGTCATCGTCAACTCCAACTTTGAAAATGTCTCCGGTACCATGGTGAACGCCACCCGCGGCGGCCGCGGCTACTTCCATGTGGTCGATTCCG
>CAZQFN010000246.1:0-1363 GCA_964592685.1 uncultured Oscillospiraceae bacterium
GGCCGGAGGTGGCGAAGCACACGCCCACCTTGCCGGTGGAGCGGGCATAGCCGTCGGCCGCGTGGGCCGCGCCCTGTTCATGGGCGGTGCGGATATGGTTTATTTTGTCCCGGTAGTCATAGAGCGCATCGTAGACATTCAGAATGGTGCCGCCGGGATAGCCGAAGACGGTGTCTACGCCCTGCTCCACGAGACATTCCAGGATGATTTTTGCGCCTGTCATTTTCATGGCTGGATGGTTTTCCTTTCTTAAGGATTCAGATGCGATCCAGAATGGCCTGGGTCATACCCTTGCAGTTAAGGGTCTCATCGCCGGGGGCGGCGATGTCACCGGTGCGGCAGCCGTCGTTCAAAGCGGCGTCCACGGCGGCCTCGATGCAGTCGGCCTCTGCCTTCAGATTGAAGGAATAGCGCAGCATCATAGCGGCGGAGAGGATGGTGGCGATGGGGTTTGCCTTGCCGGTGCCGGCGATGTCCGGGGCGGAGCCGTGGATGGGCTCATACAGGCCGCGGGTGCCGTCGCCCAGAGAGGCGGAGGGAAGAAGACCGATGGAGCCGGTGATCTGGCTGGCCTCGTCGGAGAGAATGTCGCCGAACATGTTGGTGGTGACGATCACGTCAAACTGGCTGGGGTTGCGCACCAGCTGCATGGCGGCGTTGTCCACCAGCATGTTCTCCACGGTGACGCCGTCGTATTCCTTGGCCACCTCGTGAACGATCTCGCGCCAGAGACGGGAGGTCTCCAGAACGTTTGCCTTGTCCACGCTGATGACCTTGCCGGTGCGCTTCTGGGCGGCGCCCATGGCCACGCGGCAGATGCGCTCGATCTCCATGCGGGAGTAGGCCTCGGTGTCATAGGCTTCGGGGCCGTATTTGCCCTCCCGGCGGCCGCGCTCGCCGAAATAGATGCCGCCGGTGAGCTCCCGGACCATGAGCAGGTCAAAGCCCTTTTCCACGATGTCGGCCCGGAGGGGGCATTTGCCCGCCAGAGCGGGATAGAGCTTCGCGGGACGGAGATTCGTATACAGGCCCAGCACGGCCCGCAGATTCAGAAGGGCCTTTTCCGGGCGGATGTCGCCGGGGAGGTTATCCCACTTGGGGCCGCCCACGGCGCCCAGCAGAACGCTGTCGCTGGCGAGACAGCCGTCGATGGTCTCCTGGGGCAGGGGGACACCGGTGGCGTCGATGGCGCAGCCGCCGGCCAGATAGTCGGTGCAGTGGAAGGTGTGGCCGAATTTCTTGCCCACCTTTTCCAGTACCTCCACGGCGGAGGAAACGATCTCGGGGCCGATGCCGTCGCCCTTTACAAGAGCAATGTTGTATTCCATAGCGGTGTCTTATCCTTTCTGACGGGCTTTCAGAT
>CAZQFN010000247.1:0-1348 GCA_964592685.1 uncultured Oscillospiraceae bacterium
CCAATGACATTGAGCAGGCCACCAAGCTGGCCCGCGCCATGATCACCCGCTACGGCATGAGCGAGGAGTTTGATATGGTGGCTCTGGAGACAATGACCAATCAGTATCTGGGCGGCGACACCAGTCTGGCCTGCTCCCCCGAGACCCAGACAAAGGTGGATGATCTGGTCGTACAGCTTGTGAAGAAGAATCACGAAAAGGCCCGCCAGCTTCTGATGAAAAACAAGGATAAGCTGCAAGAGCTGACAATGTATCTTTACGAAAAAGAGACTATCACCGGCGAGGAGTTCATGAGGATCCTGAATGCTTGACGGGTGTTTCCTCAACTGCTGAGCATTTTGAACAAAGAAACAGACACGGAATCGACTTCCGTGTCTGTGTTCATTTGCGGTTTTAAGCGATCAGGCTGCTTCTCCGGAGGGTTCGGCGGAGGCCCCAGGCCCCTCGCTGACAACTTCGTAGTTGCCGGCCTGGATCTCATTGTAGAGAGTCTTCAGCACATCCAGATAGGTGGGTGTCTCGTCCAGAGTCGCGCCGGTGACGGCATCCACGGTCTGCCAA
Source organism: uncultured Oscillospiraceae bacterium (assembly GCA_964592685.1). Taxonomy (GTDB): domain Bacteria; phylum Bacillota; class Clostridia; order Oscillospirales; family Oscillospiraceae; genus CAJOIG01. Next base: position 562 of record CAZQFN010000247.1, read on the forward strand.
TAGCCGGCCTCGTTCTGGGTGATGCCGCCGTCGGCATAGTAGTCATAGTCAAAGCCGTTTTCGGCAACGAATTCCTTGATGGCCTCCATATTGCCGGGGAAGGTGATGTCGCTCATCCAGAAATATACGCCGTGGCCGTTGTTCTCCTTGTAGGTGATCTGATACTCAGAGACCACATCGCCCGCCGCCGTGAGGATATTCACCGGCTGCTCGGCGGCTTCCACATACCACCGGCCGCCTTCCTGGGTGCTCACATACTCGTTGAGAGTGGTCATTACGCCGCCGATCTCGGCGCAGTAATCCACCGCCGCGGCTGCCGCGGGATGAGAGCCGAGCTCACCGGTCCAGAGGATGCCGCCGATCTCCAGATATTTGGCATAGTTAACGCCCTCGGCAAACTCCACCAGACCGTCGCCCGCCGCCAGCGCGGCAAGCAGAGCCTCATCGGTCACGCAGGCCCAGCCCATGGTGGAACCGTTGTCGTCCCAGGGCAGCATGGGCTGCAGGAACCGGATGGCATAGACCTCATCGTTGGTCATATCCCAATACAGAGTCGCCTGAATAACGGCGTCCTGAAGGGAGTTGGGGTTCTTGGTATAGATGCTGTAGATGGTGGCGCTGACAATGGTGGCATCCTCGGGGAAGGCGGGAGGCGCCAGAGGATCTTCCTCCACTTCCCGGATCTCCACATCAAAAGCAGGGCCGGCCTGCAGCTCGTCGGTGAGCACATGAGTCAGCTTGCCGCCGTCCACGCACAGCTCCACGATCTTCGAGCCGCCCACCCAGA
>CAZQFN010000248.1:0-1312 GCA_964592685.1 uncultured Oscillospiraceae bacterium
ATGGAGCAGAAACCGCCGTAGATATAAATGAACGGGATGCCCAGGCAGCACCAGAACATATAGTCCACCGCGTCCTGCCATGCTTCGGCGGGAGTGTTCAGAAGACGGAGCAGCGGGGCGGTGAAAACAAGGCCCAGAACCGTGACCACAACGGCCAGAATGGCGTGCGCGGTGAGAGAGGTGCCGATGGTTTTGCGGACGCCGGCCGTATCGCCGGAGCCGACCTGCTGGGAGATAAGGATCTGGCCGCCGCTGCTGAATCCAATGCCCAGAGCGTACAGCAGGAAGGTGATCTGACCGGCGATGGAAACGGCGCTGACGCCTTCGCTGCCCACCACCTGGCCGACGATGGCCAGATCGACGAGGTTATAAAGTGTCTGGAGAATATTTGCCATGACCAGCGGTGCGGAATAATACAGGATCTGCTTTGCCAGCGGACCACGGGTCATATCGTTTATCATGGTGCGGGAGGAGTTTTGATTCATCGGCAGTTTTCCTTTCTCCTGTTTTTCTGAATGTGTATATACAAATAATTAAATCACGTATAAAGGAAACAGAGAGGCGGTCCTGGAACGGCAGGGCCGTCTCTGCGTTTTCTTTAGAAACGCCGCAGCCGGAAAACCGGCTGCGGCGCAGATATGTGTGTCGCGAATCAGAACATGTTCATCAGGTTGAAAGAAACGATCAGACCGGAGAACACGATGGACACGGTGGAGCAGAGCTTGATGAGGATGTTCAGGCTGGGGCCGGAAGTATCCTTGAAGGGATCGCCCACGGTGTCGCCCACGACAGCGGCCTTGTGCTGCTCGGAGCCCTTGCCGCCGTGGTTGCCGCGCTCGATGTACTTCTTGGCATTGTCCCAGGCGCCGCCGGCGTTGGACATGAACACGGCCATGGCGAAGCCGGTGACGGACACGCCGCCCAGCAGGCCAACAACGCCGGTGGGTCCAAGGATCAGACCGGTCAGCAGGGGAACAACGATCGCGAGCAGAGCGGGGATGACCATCTCATGCAGAGCGCCCTTGGTGCACAGGGAGACGCAGGAGGAATAGTCGGGGTCGGCCTCGTAGGTCATGATGCCCTTGATCTCGCGGAACTGACGGCGAACCTCAACCACGATGGACTGGGCAGCGGTCTGCACAGCGCTCATGGTGTAAGCGGCGAAGACGAAGGTCAGCATGGCGCCGACGAACATACCCACGAGAACGGTGGGGCTGGTGAGGGTGAAGTTCAGGACCTCGGTGGTCTTGGTCTGCACGATGTTGACGTAGGAGACCAGCAGAGCCAGAGCGGTCAGGGAAGCGGAGCCGAT
>CAZQFN010000249.1:0-1312 GCA_964592685.1 uncultured Oscillospiraceae bacterium
CTGGAGATCCTGCCCGTGGTGAACAAGATCGACCTGCCGGCGGCAGACCCCATCCGGGTGAAGGCCGAGGTGGAGGATATCATCGGCCTGCCCGCCATGGACGCGCCGGAGATCTCGGCCAAAAACGGCATCAACATCGAAGCCGTGCTGGACAGCATCATCGATTCCATCCCCGCCCCCAAAGGCGATCCCAACGCCCCTTTGAAGGCTCTGGTGTTCGACAGCCAGTACGACAGCTATAAGGGCGTCATCGTGCTGGTCCGGCTGAAGGAGGGCACGCTCAAAACCGGCATGGACGTGAAATTCATGGCCACCGGCGCCTCCTATAAAATTCTGGAGGTGGGCCATCTGCTCCCCACCCGCATGGAGCCCTGCGACGCGCTGTATGCCGGCGAGGTGGGCTATTTCACCGCCAGCATCAAAAACGTGGCCGACACCCGCACCGGCGACACCGTCACCGGCGTGGAGAATCCCGCCGATGAGCCCCTGCCCGGCTATCGCCCCGCCCGGAGCATGGTCTACTGCGGTATTTACACCGAGGACGGCTCCAAATATCCCGATCTGCGGGACGCGCTGGAAAAACTCCAGCTGAACGACGCCTCCCTGTCCTTCGAGCCGGAATCCTCCGCTGCCCTGGGCTTCGGCTTCCGCTGCGGCTTTTTGGGCATGCTCCATCTGGAGATCGTCCAGGAGCGTCTGGAGCGGGAGTTCGATCTGGACCTTGTGACCACGCTGCCCTCCGTTATCTATGAGATTGAGCTGACGGACGGCTCCGTCGTCTATGTGGACAACCCCCACAATTATCCTGAGGTCACCAGCATCCTGGAAGCCCGGGAACCCTATGTGAATATGACCATCATCGCCCCCCAGGAATTCGTGGGCAACATCATGCCCCTGTGCCAGGACCGCCGCGGCGTTTACAACGGCCTGCAGTATCTGGACGCCCGGCTGGTGGAGCTGAAATACGAAATGCCGCTGGGTGAGATCATCTATGATTTCTTCGACACCCTGAAGGCCCGCACCAAGGGCTATGCCTCCATGGACTACGATTTTGCGGAATACCGCCCATCGGAGCTGGTGAAGGTGGATCTTCGTCTCAACGGCGAGGGCGTGGACGCTCTGAGTCTCATCGCCCACAAGGACAAGGCCTATCCCCGGGCCCGCCGTCTGTGCGAAAAGCTCAAGGAGAACATCCCCCGCCAGCTGTTCGAGGTGCCCATCCAGGCAGCCATCGGCGGCAAGATCATCGCCCGCGAAACCGTCAAGGCCATGCGCAAGGACGTTCTGGCCAAGTGCTACGGCGGCGACATCA
>CAZQFN010000250.1:0-1296 GCA_964592685.1 uncultured Oscillospiraceae bacterium
TCGCCGAAGGGCGCTTCAAAGCGGATGCTCATGGGGGACACATGGGCGGTATATTCGCCGCCGGTGAGGGTCACACTCTCCACCACATCTGTCGCCGGGAAGACGATATCCCGCTCTTCGTCGCTGATTCTCAGCTTCAGCACCACACCGTCGGTGTTCAGCACATCCTCCGAAGAGGCGATATAGCTCACCAGATGCAGCTCCGTATCGGTGGTAAGGGAATCGTCCCGAACGCAGTAGCTGTTCAGAAAATCACCGTTGCCGTCCCGGAAGTCGGGTTCCGCCATAAAGCTGGCCGGCCCGAAGTAGACAATGCCGCGGCCGGCCTCGTCCACATGGCCCACGCCGTTGGGATTGGCCACCGTCCAGGTCACCACGCCCACGCCGTTGTCGTCCATGACATAGCTGTCCACCGTGACGGTGTAATTGCCGATGTCGATCGTCTCGCCGATGGGGGTCACCGCCTCGCCCACCAAGGCGGAAGCCGTTTCCTCATCCACGGATCCCCACTCCATGCCGGGCAGGGCATAGGAGTGTCCGTCGCCCTTGGGGATCTCCACGGGCTCATAATCGGTCAGACCCTTGTCGCCAAAGGCGTCCTGGAAGAAGTTGGAGCTTGCGGCCGCCACGGCGCCCGTCACCAGCAGGGCGGCCACGGCCACGATGGCGATGAGCTTCCGGGCCGGGCGGCGCTTTGTTTTGTTCATATAAGTGATATTTTCATGCTTTGCCATATTCATTACCTCCGTAAGGGTATCCTCGGAGGCATGAAGCTGGGAAAAAGTCTCCTTAAAAAGTTCTCGTTCGGTCATAGCACATATGCCTCCGTCAATACTTTTCTGAGCTTTTCACGGCCCCGGGCCAGTCTCGTCCGGACGGTAGCCGGCGGGATCTCCAGCATACGGGCGATCTCGTCGGAGGTGTGGTCCTCGTAATAATGCAGATACAGCACCACCCGGTATTTGGGCGGCAGGGACATGACCGTGCGGAACAGATCCAGATGTTCCTCCGTGGGCAGGGCCAGCGTATTCGCATAGTCCGATATGTCCTCCGTTTGCCGCCAGGGGGAGCGGAACGCCTGCTTGCATTCGTTTATCGTCACCCGCAGCAGCCAGTTCTTCAGATGGGACTCGCTTTGGAAGTCCGTATTCGTCCGGTAGAGCTTGAGCAGGACGTTTTGCGTAATGTCGTCGGCGTCCGACCGGGACTTCATATAGCTGAAGGCCAGGCGAAAAACGGTATCCATATATTTATCCGCGAGATATGTGAATTGCTCGTCTGTAAACATTTGGTTTC
>CAZQFN010000251.1:0-1286 GCA_964592685.1 uncultured Oscillospiraceae bacterium
ATCGAACAGACCTTCCGAAAGCAACTTTTTCACCAGCGTGTGAGGTACATCCATGCGACGGATGTATCGGGCCAGCGGCTTCCACATGGGGTGGCACATGACGCTGACACCGCCGTTTGCATGTATGGCACCAACAAGCTCCCGGATATACTGCTCCGTGCTTTTCACAGCCCCGTCCGCCGGATTCTCCGGCCGATATATCTCCTCGGAAAGCGCCTGTCCGGCCCCAAGAGAGATAATATGCATGCCCGTGAAGGAGCTGGAATACTCTTCCCCGCGGATAAATGTGATGGGCAGCTTCTTCTCCGCCAAAATGCGGTCCGCCAATGCGGCGGCGCGAAAATCGTTGTGATCGGTAATGGCGATAAAATCAAATCCACAGCGGACCGCCGACTCAAGAACCAACTCCGGAGCCTCAAACCCGTCGGAAAAAATCGTATGACAATGCAGATCGCCGATCAGCGGCTTCCGGGCACACAAATCCGCCTCCAGCGCGTACACACACGAGGACAAAAACAGCCGCGGACCTGCCTCATTTTTTTCCGCCACGATAACACGATATAACTGCTCTTCCGGGAAGTAATAATTGAATTCCAGCACGCCACCCTCGGCTTCAGCCTCAAAAATATCGTCCACATGCCAGTCAAACGCCGTGTAATCAAACTCATAATACGGAGATACCATCACCAGAAACCGCCCCTGTATTTCCATGGAATCGTGGCGGCTCTCGATGCGGACACTCTGCATTTTTCCGGTCTCAAAGACGCTCGGCGTCATGAGAAGATACGGTGTTTTATCCCGGCCGGCATGAACCCGATCAATCAACTCTCTGCTGATGTCTGAATATTGATACGCAAGCATTTCTGAACCTTTCTCTGTCGGGCCTTGTTCGATTCGACACGCCGCACAGGCGGATGGTTATCCAAAATCGCTGATTCATAAAACAATTTATACTTTTTATACACTATTTCATAAAAAAATTGATATTCTTTTGATGATTATACAAGATGACTGTCTCTCCGTCAAGAACATTCCTCCTGCTCTGATAGAGGAATATAAAGGGCTCCCATGGTAACACCGGATACCAAGGGAGCCTTTAAATCTGGCCGTTCATTTCAGCACAGAGGTATTGTTCATTCAACACGGATTCAACACGCGGGTCAGATTCTCATCATTCAACATAACCCCACATAAAACAAAAAAGTCTTGACACTCAAGGGTTTCAAGACTTTTTTGGGGAATAATGAACAGGTTTCATAGAATGCCAGAAGGCGGGGTGCATCTCA
>CAZQFN010000252.1:0-1282 GCA_964592685.1 uncultured Oscillospiraceae bacterium
GTGCACGGAATTATCAAGAGTGTCCACCCAAAACAAACGGCGGTGACCGGATAGCAAGATGTTCTTACGATTGACTTTTTGAGAGGAGTTGCTACAATATAACTATGAGTTAGACACGCCACCTTCAAGATTAATCTCCTGAAAGTGGCGTTTTTACTGCCTTTATGGGTAATTTCTTCAAATAGGCAAAAAGAAATCCACGCTAACTCTATCAAAGTTAGCGTGGACATATGGTGCGCGAGGCGGGACTTGAACCCGCACGCCCGGAGTGAGCACTAGAACCTGAATCTAGCGAGTCTGCCAATTCCACCACTCGCGCATATCGAGGCGCTGATTTCTCAACGCCCGATTATAATAACACTTCCCTATATGTTTGTCAAGCAGTAATTTGCACTTTTGGGACAATTTTTTGATTATTCCGGCCGATACTGCACCACGGATTCGGTCACATCCGTAAGAACGAGATCGCCGTGCTGGTTGCGCACATCGATGGTGATCTCAGCAATGCCGTTATAGGCGTTGCGGCGGGTGATGTTGGTGATGCGGGCGGTGCCGGTGAGGAGATCGCCGTCGTAAGCAGGTTTGAACCACTCGATCTTTGTGGACTTGCCGGCAATGAGTTCGGGACCCAGAATATCGGCCTCCATGAATTTGGCCCAGACCGCCATAAAGCTCATAACACCGGGGGCGATGAGCTGGCCATAGCGGGTGGTTTTGGCGTATTCTTCGTCATAATGGAGGCGGAAGGGATCGTATAGTTTTGCAAACTCGATCATCCGCTCCTTTTTGATCTCAACAGCGGGGAGCGTGATCTCCATATTCAGGGTTATATCGTCCAAATACATGGGGCGGTCTCTCTTTCATTTGATGTCGGTGGTGATGATGCGGATTGTTTCAGTTTTGTTGTAGTTTTTCACATTTATAGAAAATTTGGCTTAAACCGATCTCGCTCCCCGGCCCTACACGCCATACGGCGATGAGACATAAGGAGAGCCTCTTTCATCTGATCCCCGGTCAGTTCACCTCTGGCCCAGCAATGAGACAGCGTCTTGGCATAATCAGACACGGGCACACCCTCAATAGCGTTCAAGGCGTCTGCCAGCTTCACAGCCTGTATTCTTCTGTTTCTCAGTTCAGCCGTCATACACAACATTACCCTTACTGTTTTTCAGTATTATACCACGCTTATAAGCGTATAAGCAAGGAGAGCCTTTAATACTGGCTGCATGTTAGAAACAGAAAAGAAGAATTGTTCATTCAACACATACTCAACACGCGGGGC
>CAZQFN010000253.1:0-1241 GCA_964592685.1 uncultured Oscillospiraceae bacterium
ATATTTTCCTGTCGTTTTCAACATTTGACAGGAGCCTGCGGATGGAATAATATAATGGGTAGCCTTACAATATGGTTGTGTCCGCCGCCGATACCTCAAAGGCGATCCGCTCCTCCGGCACGCCGTCCACGATCTTCGTATAGGTCCGGCTCTGGAGCCGGCCGCGGACGGTGATCCGGTCGCCCACGGCGCAGCGGGCCGTCTCCCGGGCCTGGAGACCCCAGGTGATGACGGGTATGTAATCGCTGCGGTGATACCGCCGGCCCACCGCCAGGATGATATCGCAGATCTCCCGCCCCATGGGCGTCATCCGCAGGGCGGGCTCCTTGCAGATGGTCCCGGTGAGGGTGATGCGGTTGTCGTCCTCCCCCAGCCAGGGCTCGATGCTCCGGGCATAAACGGTGAGAACGAGCCGGTTCCCCACCCCGGATTTGTTGTTGAAGGAGCGCAGCTCCCCCGTGACGCGGACGGTATCCCCCTCCTCCGGGAGCGGGGACAGCATATCCCTCCGCAAAACGATATTCAGCCGGTCGGCCGTGCCGGACAGGCGGCAGGTCTCCAGGGGGAAGACATAAAACTCCACGCCCCTGCTCTCATGGGAATAAAAGGGAGCCCGGGCCACCATGCCGCACAGCTCCGCCCGATTGGCCACGAATACTTCGTCCATGGACGCACCTCACATAGTTGATAGCTCAGTCTATGTGCCCCGTCCCGTATATATGACACACCACACCCGGGCCGCCAAGGCCCCTCAGGAGGATACAGCATGAACATCGAAGAAATACTCAGCCGCTGCGACCACACTCTGCTCCGCCCGGACGCCACCGCCGGCGAGATCGCCCGGCTCTGCGACGAGGGCATCCGCTACGGCGTGGCCAGCGTCTGCATCCCGCCCTGCCATGTGGCGGGGGCCAAGCGCTATGTGGGGGACGAGCTGAAAATATGCACCGTCATCGGCTTCCCCAACGGATACAGCACGCCCCGGGCCAAGGCCTTTGAGGCCCAGGAAGCCGTCCGGGCCGGCGCCGACGAGATCGACATGGTCATCAATCTGGCCATGGTGAAGGACTGCGCCTGGGAGTCCCTGATGGAGGAGATCAAAGGCGTTCGCGCCTTCACCCAGGACAGGATCCTGAAGGTCATCATCGAGACCTGCCTCCTCACGGAGGAGGAAAAGCGCATGATGTGCTCCATCGTGTCCGCCTCCGGCGCGGACTATATCAAAACCTCCACCGGCTTCT
>CAZQFN010000254.1:0-1174 GCA_964592685.1 uncultured Oscillospiraceae bacterium
CGACCTTGTCGTCCTGGCCCTTGACCTTGGGAGCGATGGCCATCTGATAGCAGGGGGTATCGAAGTTGATGCCAGGCAGAGCCTCCACAGCGCCGGCGGCGCAGAGGGTATCGCCGGTCTTGGTGTCGTTCAGCTTGGCAACAGCGCCCAGATCGCCGCAGTTGAGAACGGGGACCTCGGTGTTCTTCTTGCCCTGCATGACATAGATGTGGCCCATCTTCTCGGCGTTGCCGGTGCGGGCGTTCACGAGAGACATATCGCCGGAAACCTTGCCGGCCACGACCTTGAACAGGGAGAACTTGCCGAACTGGTCGGAGATGGTCTTGTAGAACACGAGCTTGGTGGGAGCGTTGGGATCGAGCTTCTCGCCGCCTTCGCGGGGACGGGGGAATACGGTCACAGCGGCGTCCAGCAGCACGCGGGTGCCGAGGCCGGTGATGGCGCTGCCGCAGTAAACAGGGCAGAGGCTCTTGGCGGTGACGGCGTCAACCAGAGCGCCGGAAACTTCCTCGGGAGAGAGGGTCATCTCTTCGAAATACTTGTCCATCAGCTCTTCGCTGGTCTCGGCAGCGGCCTCGGCCAGGGCGGTATAGAGCTCTTCCAGACGGTCTTCCATGTCGGCGGGGACAGGCATTTCAACGCGCTTGCCGCCTTCCATCTTGTAGGCCTTCTTGGTGATGACGTCCACGATGCCGACGTACTTGTCGCCTTCCTTGATGGGGGCAGACATAGCACAGACGGAGTTGCCCAGCGTGGCGCGCAGGGCGTCGAAGGTCGCGTCGAAGTCGGCGTTTTCTTCGTCCAGCTTGGAAATGTAGATGGCGCGGGGGAGGTTGGCGTCGTTGAGGTATTTCCAGCTCTTCTCAGCGCCAACGTTGCAGCCTTCCTTGGCGGCGACGCAGATGAGGCCGAGATCGGCAACGCGCAGAGCCTGACGAACCTCGCCGGCGAAATCGAAAAATCCCGGCGTGTCGATGATGTTGAATTTATGGCCCTGCCAGTTGGCGTTCATGGTGGCAGCGGAAATAGAGATCTTGCGGCGGATCTCCTCGGCGTCGTAGTCGGAGACGGTGTTGCCGTCGGCTACCTTGCCGACACGGTCAGTCATACCGCAGACGGAGAGAATGCTCTCAGCCAGGGTGGTCTTGCCGTTGCCGCCGTGACCCAGGAGGGC
>CAZQFN010000255.1:0-1120 GCA_964592685.1 uncultured Oscillospiraceae bacterium
CCCTTGCGGGTACATCCTTTTCATATTTTGGAAAGAACTCAGGCCTTTTCCAGATAGGTCATGGCCACATAGTGGTCGCGATCGGTGCGCTCGCCGGTGTAGCGAACGGGCTTGTAGCCGTCCATGGTGATGTCCACGGTGAAGCTCTTGCCCTTGGGCAGATCTTCGATCTCCCAGTCGCCGGCCCAGTTGGTCACGGTCTCAAAGGTCTTGCCGCACTCTTCGCAGGTGACGACGACCTTGGCGCCGATGCAGACCTCTTCCAGCTCGGCGGGGTAATAGACGGTGCCGGCCAGGAAGGCGGAGGGAATGTTCAGATGGACAACGCTGCTGCCCATGTCGCCCAGGCACTCCAGCTGAGTGACCTTGTTGGCGGCGATGGCCTTGCAGATCTCGCTTTCGGGATCGTCCAGATCGCCGAAGATGAGGGCCTGGTTGGGGCAGGCCTCCACGCAGCGGGGCTCCTTGCCGGGATAGTCGGGATCGTCCAGAAGCTCGGCGCACATGGTGCATTTCTGGGGCAGCTGCAGAGCCTCGTTCCAGTAAACGGCACCCACGGGGCAGGCCTCCGCGATCTGCTTCTGGCCCACGGCCTTCTCGGGATCGATGATAACGATGCCGTCGGGACGCTTGTAGGCGGCGCCGTCCTTCGCGGCGGCCACGCAGGCGGGCTTGTCGCAGTGGGAGCAGGGAGTGGGGACCGTGGCGGTCTTCACGCGGCGCTCGCTGTCACCGCGCTCCCATTCCACGATGTTCATCCAATACTGGCCCATCTGGGGCTGCGCCTTGGATAGGGCGGAATCCCAGCCGCAGTGCTCGTCCTTGCAGGCCATGAAGCAGGCGTAGCACGCCATGCACCGGGCGGAGTTGATAGCAATACCGGGTCTCATGTCGTACCCTCCTTATTCTTTCTCGCCGAACATTATGTCGGCGGCGGCAGATGTGCGCATGGGGCGCTGGATATCTTCCTGCTGGCGGTCCACGCCGGCGATGATGTGCTCCCAGCCCTGACCGGGGTTGGGGTCAAGCTCGGCCTTTTCCACGTCGATGTTGCAGGAGTTGGGAACCATGGCGGGGATGTAGTCGCCCATGAGGCGGCCGGGGGTCAGGACGTTGATGC
>CAZQFN010000256.1:0-1117 GCA_964592685.1 uncultured Oscillospiraceae bacterium
GCCAGATCCGCTCCGTCCCGGTCGTCAAAGATCGCGGTCATCTGCGTTGTCAATACCATCACCTCTTCATGATTTCATGATATAGACTGCCCAAAACCAAGGAGGAAAATACCATGCGTTACGAAGGCGATATCTATCGTCCGCCCGGGGAGTGGAAGAGCTATCTGCTCCAGTGCACCATCGGGTGCTCCAACAACACCTGCACCTTCTGCTCCATGTATAAATCCAAGCGCTACCGCGTCCGCCCGCTGGAGGACGTTCTGGAAGATATCGAGATGGCAAAGGCCACCTGGTACCGCAACACGGAGACCGTGTTTCTCTGCGACGGCGACGCCATCAACCTGCCCATGGACTATCTGCTCACGGTGCTGAAGGCCCTCTATGAAGCCTTCCCCAACCTCCGCCGGGTCACCACCTACGCCGGCCCTCAGTCCACGCTCCGCAAAACGCCGGAAGAGCTCCGCATCATCCGCGAGGCCGGCCTGCAGCGCACCTATCTGGGCGTGGAGACCGGGGACGACGCCCTTCTGAAGCACGTTCACAAGGGCGTGAGCGCCGATCAGATGCTGGAAGCCGGTCAGCGGCTGGTGGAAGCGGGCTTTGACCTTTGGGCCATCGTCATCACGGGCCTGGAGGGCGGCGGCCGGGAGGCCCTGGAGCGGAACGCCCGCCTCACCGCCGAGATGATCAACAAGATGAAGCCCAGGCACCTCTCCTCCATGACCCTCATGGCCATCGAGGGCACACCCCTCTACCGGGAGGTGCAGGAGGGAAAGCTCACTCTCCAGACGCCTTTCGAGACCCTTTTGGAGATCCGGGAGCTGGTGCGCCAGATCGATCTCTCCGGCCTGCACTACACCTCCAACCACGCCTCCAACTATCTGTCCATTAAGGGCACCCTCAAGGAGGATCGGGACGAGATCATCGCCAAACTGGACGAGATCATCGCCAAGGAAGACCGCTCCATCCTCCGGGACGATATGTACCGGGGCCTGTAAAAGTAATAAAACCGCGGAGAATTCCGCGGTTTTTGCGTTTTGTTCAGTCTGGGTTGAGAAACCCCCTGTATTGTAGAAGGCGAAAACTCTCTCTTCTCTTTTAAAAACCGGGCGGTTCG
>CAZQFN010000257.1:0-1073 GCA_964592685.1 uncultured Oscillospiraceae bacterium
GATGTCTATTGCTGACAAGGAATCTTTTCCGCCCCTGCGGGGCATGGGGGCGCGGAGCAGACTGGGGGAGTAAACTCCCTCCGCCCCTGCGGGGCACCTCCCTCGGAGAGGGAGGCTGTGGGGCGGCAAAGGCGCAAAAGGCTCCCCCGGAGACCGGGGGAGCTTTGGGATTCCGGGGGATGGGGCGTGTCAGGGGGCGATCCGGGCGAGGATCTCCTCCAGAGAGATGGGGGTATAATCCACGCGCTCGGCGCAGACGCAGAAATGCTGGGGGCTGAAGTCCTTATAGAGGGGGCTGGCGTGGACATGGCCGAAGAGGTTTGCATAGGGCATGTTGGTGTTCACATACATGGGCTCATGGGACAGGAGCCAGAAGCCGCCATAGACCACCGGGAGATCATAGACCTCCTGAAAGCCGGCGGCGCGGTAATAGTCGCCGGGGCGGGTATCGTGGTTGCCCTTCACGAGATGCTTTGTGCCGTTCAGACGGGCGAGGATGTCCGCCTCCCGGCCGTCGCCGCCGAAGTCGCCGATGACATAGACGGTGTCCGCCGGGGAGACGGCGCCGTTCCAGCGGGCGATCATGGCCTCGTTCATGGCGGAAACGTCCTCAAAGGGGCGGTTTTCATAGCGCAGGATGGTGTCATGGTCGAAATGGGTGTCGGCGATGAAGAAGACCTTGGACATGGGTTTCATACTCCTTTGAAAAAATCCCCCACGGGAGGGTGGGGGATTTTGGTGGGCTTATAATCAATAGTAGCAGAGCTCACGGGCGGCGGCGTCCAGAGCGTCGCGGTCGTCGGGGTGAGCGATGGAGATGAGGGCCTTGGCGCGCTCGCGCACGTCCATGCCGCGCAGGTTGACGCAGCCGTACTCGGTGACGACGTACTGGACATAGTTGCGCTGGTGGGTGACGACGGCGCCGGGGGTGAGCTGGGCCTTGATCTTGGGCATGCCCTTGTTGGTGCGGGCGGTGAAGGCCATGATGCCCTTGCCGTGCTCGGCGTAGTAGGTGCCGAGGGTGAAGCAGAAGCCGCCGCCGGAGCCGGAATACTGCACGGGGCCGATGGACT
>CAZQFN010000258.1:0-1030 GCA_964592685.1 uncultured Oscillospiraceae bacterium
ACGGCGCGGGCCAGTTCAACGGCTCCTCCGGCTATGAGGAGGCCGCCGTCCAGGGCTGGGTCGCGGGGGTGAACGCCGCGCGGAAGATTCAGGGCAAAGAGCCCCTCATCCTCCGCCGGTCCGACGGCTATATCGGCACACTCATTGACGATCTGGTCACCAAGGGCACGGACGAGCCCTACCGAATGATGACGAGCCGGTCGGAATACCGCCTCATCCACCGGCAGGATAACGCCGATTACCGACTTGCATCCATTGGATACGAGGTGGGTCTGGTGAGCGGGGAGCAGTATCAAAAGGTGCTGGATAAATATGCGATGGTGGAGGCGGAAATCGACCGTCTTCGCAAGGCGAAGCTCTATGACCTTTTGAAGCGGCCGGAAAATTCCTACGCCTCTCTGGCGGAAAAGGATCCCGACCGCCCCGACCTGCCCCGGGCCGTGGTGCAGCAGGTGGAAATATCCATAAAATATGAGGGATATATCCGCCGCCAGTTCAAGGAGGTGGAGGCCTTCTCCCGAATGGAGGGCCGACGTATACCCCCGGATATCGACTATGATCCCATCCCCGGCATCCGCACGGAGGCAAAGCAGAAGCTCAGCGCCATCCGCCCCGCCAGCTTCGGCCAGGCCGGGCGCATCTCCGGCGTCTCCCCCGCGGATCTGACGGCGCTGATGATATGGGTAGAGAAGCAATAAGTGACCCGCATCGACTACCCCTCAGTCTGCGCCCCGGCGCAGACAGCTCCCCTGACAAGGGGAGCCAATTAAGTAAACATAATATAGTTGACATAAACACAGGAGGAGCATTATGAATCTCAACGGCAAAGTCGTCGTCGTCACCGGTGGCACCGGCGGCATCGGCATCACCGTGGTGAAGGAGCTGCTGGCGGCAAACGCCCAGGTGGCCGTCACCTACCGCAACGAAGCTAAAATGGAGGAGGCCAGGGCCCAGCTTGAGGGTCTGGGCTCTGTGAAGTTCTTCCCCATGGACACCAACGACATCCCCGGCATGGCCCCCTGTGTGGACG